>JADLCV010000275.1 GCA_020846995.1 Paracoccaceae bacterium | reverse complement strand
GCCTTGGCCTGATCGATTCCCGGCTCTGGCGGCTGGGGCGGGGCATCGGGTCGGTCTCGGGTTCAGGTGATCGGGTCTGATCTTCGGTGGCGGCATCAGCTCCGGGCGGGTTGCCCGCACCATCATCGGGCGGGGTGGCGTCGACCTCCGGCTGGAAACCCTTCATCGACGCCCAGGCCTTGACCAGCGTGCCGTCGACCGAGAAGTGATCGTCCGACAGCAGCGGCGCGACCTCGCGGTGGGCGAGGATCGCGGCCATCCCCTTGCGCGACATCTCGTTCGTCAGCAGCCGGTCGCGGTTCCCGGGTCGAAGACCGTCGGCACCCCCACCGCGTCATCGATGCCGAGGCCGACGAACCAGCGGAACAGCAGGTCATACTGCATCCGCTCCATCAGCTGGCGCTCGGAGCGGACCGAGAACTGGATCTGGATCAGGCTCGCCCGGATCAGCCGCTCCGGCGCGATCGAGGGGCGGCCGAAGTCGGTGCAAAGCGCCTCGAACTCGCCATCCAGACTGGCGAGCGCTTCGTTCACCGCCTGACGGATCTCGCGCAGCGGATGCCGGCCGGAAACCCGCGCCTCCAGGTCCACATCGCTGAACAGCGACCCGCCCGCCTCGTCCGTCCCCCGCATCGTCACCCCCGCCGTGGCCGCGCCAAGGGCGAATCATGTTCCGCAAACCGCGTCGAGCGCCGACCTCTTCAGCGGCCGGCTAGCGTCCCGCGGCGCCCGCGAGCCGGTAGGAGACCGCCTCGGCGACGTGGGGGGCGCGCACGGAGGCCTCGCCGGCGAGGTCGGCGATCGTGCGCGCGACCCGGAGGACGCGGTGGTAGCCGCGTGCCGTCAGTCCGATGCGCTCGGCCACGCGGAGGAGAAGGGCGCGGCCCTCGCCGTCGGGGGCGGCGACCTCGTCGAGGAGCGCCCCCTCGGCATCGGCATTCAGGCGCACCCCCTCCGCCGCGGCGAAGCGCGCGGCCTGGCGCCCGCGGGCGGCGGCGACGCGGGCGGCGACGGCGGCCGAGCCCTCGCCCGTGGCGGCAAGGTCAAGGTCGCCGAAGGCGACCGGCGGCATCTCGAGGCGCAGGTCGAAGCGGTCGAGAAGCGGCCCCGAGATGCGGCCGAGATACTCCTCGCCGCAGCCCGGCGCCCGGCCGCAGGCCCGCGCGGGCTCGGTCATGTGGCCGCAGCGGCAGGGGTTGGCGGCGGCGACGAGGAGGAACCGGCAGGGATAGCGGACATGGGCGTTGGCGCGGGCGACGACGACCTCGCCGGTCTCGATCGGCTGGCGCAAGGTCTCGAGGACGGCGCGCGGGTATTCGGGGAACTCGTCGAGGAAGAGGACGCCGTTGTGGGCGAGGCTGATCTCGCCCGGCCGGGCGCCGCGCCCGCCGCCGACGATCGCCGCCATCGAGGCGGTGTGGTGGGGCTCGCGGAAGGGCCGCCGGCGCGAGATGCCGCCCTCCTCGAGGAGCCCGGCGAGCGAGTGGATCATCGAGGTCTCGAGCGCCTCGACCGGGGCCAGCGGCGGCAGGAGGCCGGGCAGGCGGGCCGCGAGCATCGACTTGCCCGAACCCGGCGGGCCGACCATGAGGAGGTGGTGGCGGCCGGCGGCGGCGATCTCGAGGGCCCGCTTGGCGCGCTCCTGGCCCTTGACGTCGGCGAGATCGCGGACCCCGGCCGCGCCCGTGACCTCGCCCGGCCGGGCCGCGGGCAGGAGGCCCTGGCCGGTGAAGTGGCGGATGGCCTCGGCGAGCGTCGCCGGGGCGTGCACCGCCGCCGCCCCGACCCAGGCGGCCTCGGCCCCCGAGGCCGCGGGGCAGAGGAGCACCCGCTCGGCCTCGGCCGCGGCGAGTGCTGCGGGCAGCGCGCCGAGGACGGGGATGAGGCGGCCGTCGAGCGAAAGCTCGCCCAGGGCCACCGTCGCCTCGACGGCGTCGGCGGGCAGGACCTCGAGCGCGGCGAGGAGCGCGAGAGCCACCGGCAGGTCGAAGTGCGATCCCTCCTTGGGCAGGTCGGCGGGCGAGAGGTTGACGGTGATGCGCCGCGACGGCAGGGCGATGCCAAGCGCCGTCAGCGCCGCCCGCACCCGCTCGCGCGCCTCCGAGACGGCCTTGTCGGGCAGGCCGACGATGGCGAAGGCGGGCAGCCCGGGGGCGACCGCGCACTGGACCTCGACGAGCCGCGCCTCGACCCCCTCGAAGGCCACCGTGTAGGTCCGCGCCACCATCTCCCCGTGCCCCCCCAAGGGCCGAGGGCTAGGCCGGCCGGGTGAAGGAATGGTTAACGGGCGGAAGCGGCGGGCCTACTTGGTGAAGCCGATGTGGGCCGCGAAATCGTGGAGCGCGATCCGCCAGGCCGCGAGCACGGCGGCGAAGTTGGCCTCGCTGACCCCGCCCTCGAGGGTCACGAGGTGGCTGATCCAGGGCATGCCCCCGTCGTCGAGATGGGCCTTGCCGATGATCCGCCCGGCGTTCCAGGCGTTGATCACCGACCACTCGAGGGGCGCGTCGAAGGTGAAGCCGGCCGAGAAGTCGACCGCGGTGCAGTCGACCTCCGAGGAGCAGCCGTAGAAGTTGAGAAAGAAGGTCAGGCCCTCGTCCCCGGCGCGGATGCGGGGGGTCCGGTCGTCGAGGATCTCGGCCTCGGCGGTGAGGCCGGCGGCGACGAGGCGGTCGGCGAGGGCCCAGGGGTCGGTGGCATCGACGAGGGGGGGCGGGGAGATCCCGGGGATGCGGATCGACCGTGCCGCGGCCGGCCCCGCCGCCGCCGCCGCGGCCAGGACCAGCGCCGCCGCGACCGGCCCCGCCCCGGCCGCCCGCCACCGCCCGCGCGCGCCCCCGTCCCGGTGCCCGTCCATCGCATTCCTCCCTCGCCCTGCCGCCCCGCCCCCCCCGGGGGGCGAGCGTGGCACCCGGCCGGCGCTCCCGCAAGCCCCGCTGTCGCGGTGGTTCCGGCGGCGTGCGGGATCGTATAGGGTGGGGCACCTGCCCCGCAGGGGGAACAGAGAGGGAGTCCCGAGATGATGCCCATCCGATATCGTCGTGCCGGCTGCGGGATGGCGGCCGGGCTTGCCCTGATGCTGGCCGCTGCCCCCCTGATGGCGCAGACGCCCCCGCCGCCGTCCATCCGGGCCGCCGACGACACCGCCGCCCAGGCGCGGCTCGGCCTCCTCGTCGATGCCGCCGATCCCCCGCACCTCGCCGAGGTCATCCGCGGGCTCGGCTTCTCGGCCGAGTTCGACGGCTCCCGGCCCGGCAGCCCCTTCATCACTGGCTCGGCCGAGGGCGCGAACTACGGCATCCAGTTCTACGGCTGCACCAACGGCACCGATTGCCAGGCGATCCAGTTCGTCGCCGGCTTCACGCTCAACACCCCCCCGACGGTCGATCTGGCCAACAACTGGAACAAGCGCCGCATCGTCGGCCAGGCCTACCTGGCCGACAACGGCGCCATCCGCATCGCCTATTACGTCGCCATGCGCCACGGGCTGAGCGCGCCGAACTTCGAGTTCGCCTTCGAGCAGTGGCGCATCGCGCTGCGGGACTTCATGGTCCACATCGGCTTCCGCTGAGCTGCTGCCGCCGCCGCCGCCTGGCGGGAGGCCCGGCCTCCCGCGGGGTGCGCGGGTCCCGGGGCCGGCCCGGTTCGCGGCCGGGGACGGCGCTCGCGCGGGCGACGCCCGCTCCGGCCACGGGCGGGTGCCCGAGAGGGCGAGCGGGCAAGGGGGGGGATGGTGCGGTCGAGAAGACTCGAACTTCCACGGGGGTTAGCCCACAGCGACCTCAACGCTGCGCGTCTACCAATTCCGCCACGACCGCAAGCCTCGACGGCTGAGCCGCCTCTTAGCGGG
>JADLCV010000281.1 GCA_020846995.1 Paracoccaceae bacterium | reverse complement strand
GACCGCGCCTGGATCTGGGTGTTGGTCTGCTCGAAGGCAGTGCTGTTGTCGCCGATGTTGAGGACCGGTTCGCAGATCGGTGCGCAGCTGTAGGTCTGCCGCACCGCGGCCTTGTAGACCGTGACCTGGCTCTGGTCGGCCGTCTGGACGGTGAGCAGCTGGTCGGCGATCGGCTCGCCCTCGCTGTCGAGGACGATGAGATTGGTCGTGCCGAAGCTGCGCCCGGTGATGATCAGCGTCAGCTGGTCCTTGATCGTGGCGTCGGCGATCGACGGGTTGCCGATGATCACGGTCTCCGCCGGCCGGGCGATGCGCATCACCTTGGCCTGATCGACGGCGACCATGATCGGCTCGGCGGCGAAGGCGGGTGCGGCAAGTGCGGCCGCCGCGGCTGACCAGACGAGAAGGTGGCTTCGCAGGGTACGCATGAACAACTCCCGACGGGGCACGCTGACTGCCCCGAGAATCCCGGAAATAGGTGAAGGAACGGTTGCGGCCCCGAGTGCCGCCCCGATACCTCCCGGCTCGCAGCCTCCCCCTTTTCCGCAGCTCCGCAACGGCGGGGTGGGCGGGTGGTGAATCGACCGTTTCCCGGTTTGCTAAAATTGTTCTGAATGAACACGGTTTCGATTAAATGACTTCCAGATGATTAGAGCAATTACGCCCATTCCGGTCGCCTTGGGCTCGGCCGCTGATGGTTAAAGAATTGCATTTTGACTCGCGAATTACCGGGGTAGAGCTTAACCAATACTCAGCAAATGGTGAGTAGGTTCGGCCACGGTAACGGCCCGCAGATAACAACAGCAAGGCGGACCACCGGAACCAAGAGCTGTTCAAACACCGTGGATCAAGGAGCTACTCCAATGAAGAATCTCTTCGCCCGCTTCGTGAAGGACGAGTCCGGCGCCACCGCCATCGAGTATGGCCTGATCGCCTCGCTCGTCGGCGTTGCCATCATCGTCGGCGCCGGCGCCCTCGGTACCAACCTCAACACCGCCTTCACCGACCTCGGCAACCAGATGAAGGGCAAGTAAGTCGCCCGGCGCGACTTCACCTCGACGGCGCTCCGCTCCGGCGGGGCGCCTCGCAGGGCCCTGCGTCACACAGAAACCCTAGGACACGACAATGAAGAACCTCTTCGCCCGTTTCGTGAAGGACGAGTCCGGCGCCACCGCCATCGAGT
>JADLCV010000274.1 GCA_020846995.1 Paracoccaceae bacterium | reverse complement strand
GCGACAGGGGGCCCGCAGGCGCGGGCCCCCTGTCGTGAACCGGAGTTCGCCCGCCCGGGCGCTCGGCCAAGGATCAGTACCTACGCGTGCCGTTACCGATCCGTGTCGTTGTCGGAATCCGACAGCACGAGGACGAGGGCCCCGGCGGCGAGGATGGCGACGATGATGCCCGCGGCCATGGTGCCGGCGGGGCCGGGGACGACCACGACGGGCTCGGGCTCGGGCGTCACGATCACGGGACCACCGGCGAGGCCGGCCGTCGCGGAAGCGGCGAGAAGGGCCGAGGCCGCCGCCAGGGTGGTGAACTTCTTCATGGTGAACTCCTTGAGTGCTTCATCGATCATGGTAACACTGATCCGCGGCCAGCGGAAGAGATCTCGCGCAGATGCAGCATCCTAGCGGGCCGTCCACGCATCCCCGCGTTCCCGATTAGCACCCGCCGCAGGGTCGTTGAAGGGGATCGTGAAGGGGCTTGCGGGAAAGCCCGCGGCGTGTCCGAAATCCCACACCGGCGGGCTTCCGCCGCCTCAGCGCGACAGGAGCTCGATCTCGAGATAGCCGACCGTCGGGCTGAGCCACTGGCGCGACTTGCGGATGCGCCCGCCGGGTTCGAACCAGTAGCGGTTGGTGATGGTGCCGGCGCTGCCGGTGCAGGTCTCGGTGACCTCGCGGACGGGAAACGACAGCCCCACCACCTCGACCCGCGTCGCCCCGCCCGGGGCGAGGGTGCAGGCGATGGCAAGCTCGCGCTTCTGGTCGACCCCGCCGAGGAAGTAGTAGGTGCGCTCGTGGCCCCCCCGGCCGGCAGCGATGGCCGCGGCCGAGGGTGCCGCGGCCGACATGAGATCCTCGCCGAGGCCCCGGCTTCCGACCACCACCCCGCCCGCCAGCGCGAGCGTGGTGCCGTCGGCGGTCGTGTAGGTGGAGACGGGCCCGTTCTGGCCGATCCTGGCGAGTGTCGCGCCCGAGCCGCGGGCGGGCACGGCCGAGAAGATGATCTCGCGGTCGGCGGCATCGACCTGCTCGCGCGTCGGCCGCGGCAGGGCCGCGGGCCCGGCCGCCGGTCGCGCCCGACGGGCGGCGATGACCGCCCCGAGCGCCGGGGCCGCGACCTCGCGCAGGGAGGCGAAGGGCCCGGCCGAACCGCCGCGATCGGAACCGCAGCCCGCGAGCAGCGCGAACGCCGCCCCCGCCAGCCCGAGAAGGCGCAAGGGCGTCATCGCCAGAACCTCTCCCACTGGGCCCCGAGCGACTGGGCGTGATAGTCGCGGATCGATTCGTAGAGACGGCCGTCGACCTCGAGCCGGGCGCCGCCGTCGCGCAGGACCGGCCGCAGGGTGACCGGGAAGGCGCCCCGCGAGGGCGTCCCCGTCATCCAGTTGACCGGGATCGAGATGCGCACGCCCTTGTCGAACGAGCCCTCGCCGAAATCCTCGAAGGAGACGTCGGTGAGGGTGGCGAAGGCGCCCACCCGCCAGCCGTTCGCGAACTCGCGGTCGAGCGTGAAGGTCGCGCCCCAGTCGCCGGCGAGATAGCGGCCGACATCGACCTGGCCGTGGAAGCCGTTGCCGAAGTCGTAGTAGGCCGAGACATGGCCGGTCGCGACCTCGTATTCGCGGAGCCCGAAGAGTTGGTCGAAGTCGCGCTGCTTGACGTAGTTGACCTCGACCCCGAGGGCGAGGCGGCTGTCGACCGGCTTCCACAGGAGTTCGCCCGACACCCCGGCGAACATCCGCTCGAGATAGCCCACGGTCAGCCGCGAGTAGAGGTCGCGCCCGGGCCGGCCATACCAGGCGAAGGTCAGCGTCTCGATCGCGGGGTCGCCCTTGGCCGAGTAGAGGCTGATGTCGCTCCGCACCGGCGGCAGCACCGAATCCGAGGGCGTGGGCGCGCCGTAGTTGTCGAAGACGCGCTTGGTGATGCTGGTCGAGAGCATGAGCCCGGGCGCGAGATCGAGGTTCGCAGCGAACCTCGCCCCGCCGCCGAAGCGGATGCCGCCGGCGTTGAAGAGGACGGCCCGCGCGAAGGGAGCGAGCGACCAGTTGAGCTTGGGATAGAGCCCGGCGCCCGTGACGGCGCCCGCGGGCAGGGGCCCGGCGTCGGCCACCGCGGTCACGTCGCGGATGCGGGCGGCGCCGTCGGGGGCGTGTTCGAGCGCCTCGACGTCGCTCCGGCGCAGGACGACGGCGGCGGCGGGGATGCCGTTGACCACGGGCTGGATCTCGAGGATCTCGACCGAGGCCGGCAGGACGTTCGCGAGCGCCCGCGCGGCCCGGCCGATGGCCTGCGCCTCGGCGTCGTAGCGGGTGTTGCGGATGCGCAGGACGGCGCGGCGCGACTGGACGGCGAGGGCCTCTACGGTGATGCCGTCGCGCCCGAGGCGCGTCGCCAGGTTGTCGCGCAGGAGTTGCGGCGCGTCGGCCTGGGTGATCCATTCCTCCGACCAGGCATCGGGGTCGGCCGTCCGCGGCGGCCGCAGCACGACCGGCGCGGGGCCCGGGCCGAGGATGCCGGCCGTGACCGGGCGCGTCCGGGGATCGAGCGCGAAATGGGCAGCGATCCCGACCTCGGCGCCGTAGAGGTAGTAGGCGCCGATCCGCGTCAAGGGGTTGGCCTGGTATTCGATGCCGAAGTTGAAGGGGCTCTCGCGGCGGAAGATCCCGCGCGCCCCCGCCTCCTCGACGTAGCCGTCCGAGGAATACTCGACCTTCACCCCGATGCGGTCGGTCACCTGCCATTCGATGCCGCCGAAGGGCGCGACCGGGCCGCGGAACCACTGGTCCCAGTTCGGCACCCCGCCCTGGCCGAAATCGGTCGGCGGCCGGTCGCCGAAGGGCGAGCCGATGGCGCCATGGGTGCCGAGCCGGCCCCAGCCGAGGCCGGCCGTGACGCGCAGGCGCGGGGTCACGTTCTTGGTCGCCACCACATACTCGCCGGCATAGAGGCCGGTGCCGGCAAGGTCCTGGAGGCCGACGGTGACGGCCGGGAGGTAGCGTCCCTCGTCCACGAGCCGGAAGCGCAGGTCGAAGCTGCGGTCGTAGTAGGTCTTGTAGCCGCCGAAGTTCCAGTCGGCGACGGCGGCGTGGCGGAAGCTACCCGAGAGCCGCCGGGTGATCTGGAAGCCGAGCGTCGTCCGGGTGATGCCGGCGAAGTGGCTGACGCCGAAGTTGAAGGTGCCGTCGGCCTGGTGCTGGGCCGAGGGCATGTCGATGAGGCCGGTGGTGCCGTAGAGGTTGAGCGTCGGCGCCCCCTGCGGCACGGCCGGCGGGGCCGTCCCCGCCATCAGCAGCGCGGCCGCCGCCGTCGCCTTCAAGACCGTCCGCGCCGCGCCCGCCATGCCCTGTCCCTCGCCCCCTCGGGAGGTTGTAGAGGCCGCCCGGTCGCCAGACAACCCCCCGGGACGCTCCCGGGCGCACGGCCGGCGCGGCGGCTCAGCCGCCCGCCGCCCCGCCCCCTGCCGGCCGGCCGGGACCGGCCGGCGCGGTCCGGGCCACGGCCCCCTCGTCGGTCGCGGCATAGCCCGGGACGAAGTCCCGCGCCACCGCCCGTGCCGCCTCGGCATCGCCTGTGGCCACCGCCGCCCTGACGGCGCGGAGCGCCGCCGCCACCTCGAGCTCGGACAGGCAGTCCTCGCGGGCGTGCAGGATCTTCGGATGCGGGGTCGTGAGCAGGCCCTCGCCGATCAGGAGTTCCTCGTGCACCTTCTCGCCCTTGCGCATGGCGATGAACTCGATCGCGATGTCGCCGTCGGGATGGTCCTCGTCGCGGACGCTGTAGCCCGAAGCCTGGATCATCTGGCGGGCGAGATCGACGATCCTTACCGGCCGGCCCATGTCGAGGACGAAGACCGTGCCCGACACCGGCTCGCCGGCCTCGCCGCCCATGCCGAAGGAGCCGACCCCGAGGACGAGGCGGCAGGCCTCGGACACGGTCATGAAGTAGCGGGTGACGTCGCGGCCGGTCACCGTCACCGGGCCGCCGCGGGCGATCTGGTCCTGGAAGAGGGGGATGACCGAGCCCGACGAGCCGAGCACGTTGCCGAAGCGGACGATCGAGAAGGCCGTCCGCGGCGAGCGCCGGGCCATGTCCTGGATGACCATCTCGGCCAGCCGCTTGGAGGCGCCCATGATGCTGCGCGGGCGCACCGCCTTGTCCGACGAGACCTGGACGAAGCGGCGGACGCCGGCCTCGCGGGCGGCGTCGGCGAGGGTGCGGGTGCCGAGGACGTTGTTGGCCATGCCGGCGACAGGGTTGTCCTCGACGAGGGGGACATGCTTGTAGGCCGCGGCGTGAAAGACGATCTCGACCCCCTGGGCCTGCATCACCGCCCGCGCCATGCGCGAGTCGGTGACCGACCCGAGGACGGCGACGATCTCGACCGGCCCCTCGCCGGCCTGCTCGCGCAATTCGCGGTCGAGCGAGTAGAGGGCGATCTCGCTGACCTCGAAGAGGACCAGCCGCCGCGGCCGGCAGGCGAGGAGCAGGCGGCAGAGCTCTGACCCGATCGAGCCGCCGGCGCCCGAGACGAGAACCACCCGGCCGCGGTAGGCGGCGCGGGTGCCGGGAACCTCGGCGTCGAGCTGGTCGCGCCCGAGCATGCGGCCGGGGGCGACGGGGCGGAACTTGTCGATCAGGGGCTCCTCGCCCACGAGCTGGGCGAACGAGGGCAGGGCGTGGACGTCGAGGCCCATC
>JADLCV010000273.1 GCA_020846995.1 Paracoccaceae bacterium | reverse complement strand
GGCGGGGCCCCCGGGGGGGAGGGCGCCCGGGGCCGAGACTCCCCGGGCGTGGACGCGCGTTCTCCGCGACCCCCGGGCGACCCCGCGTCGCCCGGCGCCCCCGGGGCGGCTCGCGCGCAGGGCCGGGCGCGCATCCCCGCGGGGACGGCCGGCCGCCCCGCGGGGATGCGGCGGTCGCGACGGCGGCGGAGGCTCTCCCGCCGCGCCGCCACGGGCGGGCGCCGCCCGGCCCCGGGGCGCCGGCGCGCGGCGGGGTTTCGCCCCCGCGGCGGGTCGCACCGTCCCGGCCGCCACGATGCCGCCCCGCCGCCGCCGCCGTGCCGCCACAGTCGGGCGAAGAATCGGAAACGATGCGGCCGCGGGCGGCCGAATCGTCCTTCGCGGAGAGACCAGCCATGCCCAACGCCAATGCCCCCGTCCTCTCGGCCGTTCTCTGCACCTACCGCACGCTCCTCGGCGCCCTCCTCCTCGCGGTCGCGCTCGGCAACACGCTTGTCCCGATGGGGGCGGGCGGCGGCGGCACCGCCCTTCTGGGGCGCGGGCTGACGGCGGTCGATGCCGGCCTCGCCCTTGCCGCGAGCGCGCTTCTCGCCACCGTCGGGCTCTGGCTTCTCTTCGGCATCCGCACCCGCGTGGTGGCGGGGCTCGGCGCGGTCCTTGCGGGCGGGCTCGCCCTCGCCGCGCCCGAGATCCTGCACGCGGGCATCGCGCCCCTGCGCGGCGCGCTGGCCGCCCTCGTCCTCGCGCTGCCGCTCGTCGTCTTCGGCGGCGGCCGCTGGAGCAGCCACAACCTCGGCTGGCGCGGCCTCGTCTGATCGCCCCCGCCCCCGGGGCGGCGCCGCGCGGCCCGCCCCTGCCCCGCGGACGCACCCCGCGGCGCGGTCCGCCCCCGGGGCCCCGGCCCGGCCTCCGGGGGCGGGTCGCCCGCCGGCCGTTCCCTCCCGCGCGAATCTGCCCTAGACCCGCGGCCATGGGCGAACCCCTCCACATCGTCGGCGGCGGCATGGCCGGGGCCGAGGCGGCCTTCCAGGCGGCCGAGGCCGGCGTCGACGTCGTCCTTCACGAGATGCGGCCGAAGGTCGCGACCTTCGCCCACCAGACCGGCGATCTCGCCGAAATGGTGTGCTCGAACTCGTTCCGCTCCGACGACGATGCCCGCAATGCCGTCGGCCTCCTGCACTGGGAGATGCGCGCCGCCGGGGGCCTTGTCATCGCCGCGGCCGAGGCCCACCGGCTGCCGGCGGGCGGCGCCCTGGCCGTCGACCGCCTCCCCTTCGCGCGCGCCGTCACCGCCCGCCTCCGCGCCCACCCGCGCATCGCCGTGGTGACCGAGGAGGTCACCCGCCTGCCCCCGGCGGGGCAGTGGATCCTCGCCACCGGGCCCCTGACCTCGCCCGCGCTCGCCGCCGCCAGCGCCGCCGCGACGGGAACGGCGGCGCTCGCCTTCTTCGATGCCATCGCCCCCATCGTCCACGCCGAGTCGATCGACATGGACATCGCCTGGCGGCAGTCGCGCTACGACAAGGGGGCGACCGAGGCCGAGCGGACGGCCTACATCAACTGCCCGCTGACGCGGGACGAATACGATGGCTTCGTCGATGCCCTCCTCGCCGCCCCGGTGGCCGAGGCCCATGCCGGCGACACCGCGCCGTTCTTCGAGGGCTGCCTGCCGATCGAGGTGATGGCGGCGCGCGGGCGCGAGACGCCGCGCTTCGGGCCGATGAAGCCCGTCGGCCTTTCCGACCCCCGCCGCCCGGGCGCAAGGCCCCACGCCGTCGTCCAGCTGCGCCAGGACAACGCCCACGGCACCCTCTACAACATCGTCGGCTTCCAGACCCGCCTGCGGCACGGGGCCCAGGTCGAGGTGCTGCGGCGCATCCCCGGGCTCGGGCAGGCGCGCTTCGCCCGCCTCGGCGGCATCCACCGCAACACCTTCATCAACTCCCCGACCCTGCTCGACGGGCGCTTGCGGCTGCGGTCGCGGCCCCACATCCGCTTCGCGGGCCAGGTGACGGGGGTCGAGGGCTACGTCGAATCGGCGGCCATGGGGCTTCTCGCCGGCCGCCTCGCGGCGGCCGACATGCAGGGACGCGCGCTTCCCCCGCCGCCGCCCGAGACCGCCACGGGGGCGCTTCTCGCCCACATCACCGGGGGGGCGGACGCGCGGAGCTTCCAGCCCATGAACGTCAACTTCGGCCTCTTCCCGCCGGTCGCGGCGGGGGGCGGCCGGCGCGGCCGGCAGGACCGCCACCTCGCCCTGACCGAACGCGCGAAGACCCTCTTCGCGGCCTGGCTCGCGACGGGGGCGGGCGATGCCGGCGGCGGCTGAGGGCGGGGGCGCCGGAGCCGCCCTCCCGCCCTGCGTGACCCGCTTTGCCCCCTCGCCGACCGGGCCCCTGCACCTCGGCCATGCCTTCTCGGCCCTCACCGCCTGGGATCGGGCCCGCGCCGCCGGCGGCGTCTTCCGCCTGCGCATCGAGGACATCGACGCCGCCCGCTGCCGGCCGGAATGGGAGGCCGCGATCCTCGACGATCTCGCCTGGCTCGGCCTCGCCTGGCCCCGCCCCGTGGTCCGGCAGTCGACCCGCGGGGCGGCCTACGACGCGGCGCTCGCCCGGCTCGCGGGGCTGGGCCTTCTCTATCCCTGCCGCTGCCGGCGGGGCGACATCCGCGCCGCCCTCGCCGCCCCCCAGGAGGGGGCGGCGAGCGCGGGCGGGCCCGACGGCACGCCCTATCCCGGCACCTGCCGGGGCCGGGCGATGGCCGCCGCGGGCCCGGGCGAGGCCATCCGCCTCGACCTCGGCCGGGCACTCGCGCGCGCGGGCGGGGCGGCGCTCGCCCATGTCGAGACGGGGCCCGGGCGGGCGGGCCTCGTCGTCCCCGATCCCGCGCGCTTCCTCGCCGCGACCGGCGACGTCATCCTCGCCCGGCGCGACCTCGGCACCTCCTACCACCTCGCGGTCGTGATCGACGATGCCGCCGAGGGCGTCACCGAGGTCGTGCGCGGCGAGGATCTCGCGGCTTCGACGCCGCTCCACCGGCTCCTGCAGGCGCTCCTCGGCCTGCCCGCGCCGCGCTGGCACCACCACCGCCTGATCCGCGACGCCGCCGGCCGGCGGCTGGCCAAGCGCGACGACGCCCGCGCGCTCGCGCGCTACCGGGCCGAGGGGGCGGGGCCAGAGGACATCCGCCGCCTCGTCGGCCTTCCCGCCCAGCCCTGCCCGTCCCGGCCCCCTCCGGCGGGGGCGGCGGGCGCGGGGTCCCCGGGGTAGACCCCGGGGGGCGGGCCCGGCTATCGTCACCCCTGCCCCCCTGGGGCAGTCACCCCCGGCGGATCGGGGATGGTCGGACGGCGCCGGGCGCTCGCGATCCTCGGGGCGGCCGCGCTCGCCGGCGGCCGGGCCCGGGGCGACGGGGAAGCGCCGGCCTTCCTCGCCCCGCTTCCCATCCCCCCGCTCC
>JADLCV010000280.1 GCA_020846995.1 Paracoccaceae bacterium | reverse complement strand
GATGTTCCTCGATGCCGTGCTTTCGCAGGAAGAAGCGGACGTTATGTTCGCCCGCCATGGGACCGATCTCGATGGTATGTTCGCGCCCGACCATGCTGGCGGGGACGCCGCAATACACGCGCTCGGCCAGCCAGGCATCGTCCATGGTGTCGGCTTTGGCGATGGCCGCGGCGTGAACGCCGGTCGCCGTGCGGAACGCATCCGCCCCGACGACGGGATAGTTGAAGGGAATGGTCGCCCCGCATTTTTCCGCAATGACCTTGCAGTATTCGGGGATCTTGCTCAAGTCGCGCTCCGCCCAGCCAAGCAGGTTGAGATTGACGAGAAGCAGTTCCATCGGCGTGTTGCCGCTTCGTTCGCCGATTCCCAGCCCGCAGGCGTGGACTCGATCCGCGCCCGCTTCGATGGCGGCCAGGGTGTTGGCGATGTCCAACCCCCGATCCTTGTGACCGTGCCAGTCTATGCCCACTTCGGGGTTGATCTCGTCCACCATCTTGCGCAGGTAGGTGATCAGCGAACGCGTGCCGTTGGGGGCGATATGACCGACCGTGTCCGAAACGCAGATGCGTTGCGCGCCCGCCTGAATGGCGGCGGTGTAGACCTGCTTCAGCGTGTCCGGCTTGGCACGGATGGTGTCCTCGGTGACGAACATGACCGGGATCCCGTGTTTGACCGCGAACGTGACAGACTCTTCGGCCTGTTTGATCAGGAATTTCAGTTCCCAGCCTTCGGCATACTGGCGGATGGGACTCGTGCCGAGGAAGATGCACGCCTCGATGGGAATACCCGCCTGTTGGGAGGCGTCCACGATCGGGGCGATATCCGCTTCGAGCGAACGGGCGGCGCTCTGCGGCTGGATGGGCATCTTCTGGTTGACAATTTCCCGCGCCAACACAGTGACGTGATATTTGAATTTTTCGCCCGCGCCGCACAGACCCAGGTCCGCGGCGTCTATGCCCAGGTCGCGCATCAGGTAGAGCAGGTAGACCTTATCCTCGATCTCGGGGTGGATGATGGACGGCGATTGCAGCCCGTCGCGCAGGGTCTCGTCCACGATCATGACGCGCTTCTTCGGACGCGGCGACTCCTCGACGAGATTCCAGTCGTAGATCAAATCGTGTACTTCATCTGGAT
>JADLCV010000272.1 GCA_020846995.1 Paracoccaceae bacterium | reverse complement strand
CCCGCCCGAGGGCCCCGAGGTGGCGGCCGCGCCCGAGTTCACCGCCCGCCTCGCCGGCGACGGCGCGGTGGAACTGCACGGCCTTGTCGAGGACGAGCGGGCGCGGGCGGCGGTCGATGCCTTCGCCCGCGCCCGCTTCGGCGCCGATGCCGTCCTGACCGCGACCCGCTTCGAGGACGGCCTGCCCGATGGCTGGCCGGTGCGCGTGCTGGCCGGGCTCGACGCGCTGGCCGAGCTTGCCGAGGGCAGCCTCCGGGTGCGCGCCGATCTCCTCGAGCTGACCGGCGTCTCCGGCAACGCCGAGGCGAGCGATGCCATCGCCCGCCTCCTCTCCGCCCGGCTGGGGCCGGGGGCCGAGTTCCGGCTGGTCCTGCGCTACGACCGCCGCCTCGATCCCGAGGCGGGGCTGGTCGCCCCTGCCGAGTGCCTGGCCGAGATCGCGTCCCTCCAGGGCGCGGGCAAGCTGACCTTCGCGCCGGGTTCGGCGCGCCTCACGCCCCCGGCGGCGGCGACCCTCGACGCCATCGCCGAGGTCCTCCGCGGCTGCGCCGAGTTCCCCCTCGAGATCGCCGGCCACACCGACAGCCAGGGTCGGGCCGAGATGAACCTGCGGCTGAGCCAGGAGCGCGCCGACGCCGTGCTCGCGGGGCTTCTCGCGCGCCGGGTGTCGGTCGCGGCGATGACCGCGAAGGGCTTCGGCGCGGCCGAGCCGGTGGCCGACAACGGCAGCGAGGCCGGGCGCGAGGCCAACCGGCGGATCGAGTTCCGCGCCGCACCGGGGGCGACCGCCGCCGCCGCCCCGGCGACCACCACCGCCGATGTCGCGGCCGCGGCGCCCGCGGCCCCGGCCGCGGCGGCGGCAGCCGTGCCGCCAGCGGCCGCGGCGCCGCCATCCGCGCCGCCGGTGGCGGCCGGGCCTCAGGCGGGCGCCGCCGCGACGCTTGCGGCCGGGGCCGGGGCGGTCGGGGTGGCGGTCGAGAGCCCCGGCGCGACGACCCCGCGGCCACGGCCGCGGCCGGCGCGGGACTGACCGGGAGGGGGGGCGTACGGTGAACCGCATCGAGTTCGTCATCGCCGCGAGCCTCGGGCTTCTCCTCGCCTTTGCCGTCGGCTGGTTCGCCTACTGGCTCGTCTACCGCTTCACCCGCGTCACCCGGGCCGAGATGGGCGAGCTCGAGGCGATGGCGAGCGCGCTCCACGAGGCCGAGGAGGTGCGCGACCAGGCCATCGCCTATCTCCAGGAACGCGAGGCCGAACTCGCCTCGCAGCTCCTCCAGTCCGAGGCCGAGCTCCGGGCGGCGATGGAGGGCCTGCGCGACGCCCGCCGCGAGAACGAGGAACTGCGCACCGCCCTCGAGCGCAGCCGCGAGCGCGGCTGAGCCCCCGCGGCCGGCCGGCGCCGGTGCCGGCCAGGGCGTGAAATCATGCCGTCCGGTCCCGCGATCCCGGTTCGCGCGCCGGACGGGGGGCGCCGTCGATGACGGCGAATTCGCGCGCCCCCGCCTGGGGCCGTCAGTAGGTCGCGCGGCCGCCGGAGAGGTCGAAGACGGCGCCGGTGGTGAACGAGTTCTCCTCGCCGACGAGCCAGGCGATCATGGCCGCCGCCTCGGAGAGTTCGAGGAAGCGCCCGCGGGGGATGCGGCTCAGCATGTAGCGGATGTGATCGGGCGACTGCTCCATCGCTCCCGGCGTCCGCGCCACCGCCGGCGTCACGCAGTTCACCGCGATGTCGTGGCCGGCGAGTTCCTTGCCGAGCGACTTGGTCATGGCGATGACCGCCGCCTTGGCCGAGCTGTAGGCGGCGGCGTTGGGATTGCCCTCCTTGCCGGCGATCGAGGCCACGTTGACGATGCGCCCGTAGTTCTGGCGGATCATGACCGGCACGATGCTGCGACAGCAATAGAAGGTGCCGTTGACGTCGACGTCGATGACCGCCTGCCACGCCTCGACGGGATAGTCGACGAGCGTCGCGTTGGGGCCGACGATGGCGGCATTGTTCACGAGGATGTCGATCCGCCCCATGGCGGCGAGGGTGCGCGCGGTCGCCTGCCCGACCTCGGCGTGGCGCGCGATGTCCACGAGTTCGGTGTGCACGGGGCCGCCGAACTCGGCCGCGGCGATGCGGAGCTGGGCCTCGTTGCGATCCCAGAGGACGAGTCTCGCGCCGGAATCGCGCAGGCGTCGGGCCACGGCGTCGCCGATGCCCTGCGCCCCCCCGGTCACGACGGCGACCCGGCCGGTGAGGTCGATCCTGTTGGTCTGCATGGGGAAGGCTCCGTATGGTTCGGGTTCAGGGCAGGCTGAGGCCGCCGTCGACGATGATGCTCGTGCCCGTGATGTAGCCCGCCGCCTCGCTCGCGAGGAAGGCAATCGCGGCGGCGACGTCGTCGGGGCTGCCGATGCGGGCCAGGGGGATCGGTTCCAGTCGCCGCCGGAGGAATGCCGGGTCGGCCAGGAGATGCCGGTTGATGTCGGTCTCGATCGTCCCCGGGGCCACCAGGTTGACGGTGATGCCGTAGGGGGCAAGCTCGAGCGCCATCACCTTCGCAAGCTGCATCACGCCCCCCTTCGAGGCGCAGTAGAGCGCCTGCTCGGGGACGGCAAGCGTCTGGTTGACCGACGACACCATGACGATCCGCCCGGGCCTGCCGGCCCGGACCATGGTCCGCGCCGCCTCCTGCGCGCAAGCGAAATAGCCCTTGAGGTTGACCGCCAGGATGCGGTCGAGGTCGTCGTCGGTCGCCTCGAGGAACGGCCTGCGGATGATGGTCGAGGCGTTGTTCACGAGGATGTCGAGGCGGCCGAAGCGGGCGAGCGCGTCCGTCACCAGTTGCCGCGCGGCCGCGGGGCGCGAAAGGTCCGCGAGCATGACCGAGGCCCGGCGGCCGAGCGCCCGGACCTCTGCGGCCAGTTCTCCGGCCGCCGCCTCCTGGTCGAGGGCGTGAATGACGACGTCGGCCCCCCGGCGCGCGAGTTCGAGCACGGCCGCCCGGCCGATGCCGCGGCTTCCCGCGCCGGTGACGAGGGCGGTCCTTCCCGCGAGGCTCATGGCGTCATCCGCGGAACATGGGTTCGGCGAGGCCGCGGACCCCGGGCCGCAAGGCGAGGACACGCCCCTCCATGGGCTGCCGTTCCAGCACGCCGGGGTCGAGCCCCTGGG
>JADLCV010000271.1 GCA_020846995.1 Paracoccaceae bacterium | reverse complement strand
GCGCAGGAGAAGATCGTGAACGTGCCGGGCAGCGAGATCACCAACACCCGCGGCGGCATCCACAACAGCGTCACCCGCACCACGGTGAAGCCGACGCACATGGTCGGCGGCTATGCGCAACTGGCCTATGGCTTCAACTACTACGGCACGATCGGCACCAACCGCGACGAGTTCGTGCTGGTGCGCAAGATGGCGAAGGTGGCCTGGCTGGACGGGCCGCGCGTGACGCCGCAGGCTGCCGACCTGAAGACCGCCTGAGAGGGAGGGAAAGACAATGAAGGTCCGCGCCCAGATCGCGATGGTGCTTAACCTCGATAAGTGCATCGGCTGCCATACTTGTTCAGTCACCTGCAAGCAGGTCTGGACCAGCCGCGAAGGTGTGGAATACGCCTGGTTCAACAATGTCGAGACCAAGCCCGGCATCGGCTATCCCAAGGACTGGGAGAACCAGAAGCGCTGGAACGGCGGCTGGACGCGCACCGCGCGGGGCCATCTCGTGCCGAAGCAGGGGGCGAAATGGCGCATCCTCGCCAACATCTTCGCCAACCCCGACCTGCCCGAGATCGACGACTTCTACGAGCCCTTCGACTTCGACTACGACCACCTCAAGTCGGCCCCCGAGATGGAGGCCTTCCCCACCGCCCGGCCGCGCTCGAAGATCACCGGCGAGCGCATGGAGAAGATCGAGTGGGGCCCGAACTGGGAGGAGATCCTCGGCGGCGAGTTCGCCAAGCGCTCGCAGGACCAGAACTTTGCCGGCATCGAGAAGCAGATCTACGGGGAATACGAGAACACCTTCATGATGTATCTCCCGAGGCTGTGCGAGCACTGCCTCAACCCCGCCTGCGTCGCCTCCTGCCCGTCGGGGGCGATCTACAAGCGCGAGGAGGACGGCGTCGTCCTCATCGACCAGGAGAAGTGCCGCGGCTGGCGGATGTGCGTCTCGGGCTGCCCCTACAAGAAGATCTACTACAACTGGAGCACCGGCAAGTCGGAGAAGTGCACGCTCTGCTATCCGCGTCTCGAATCGGGCCAGCCGACGGTCTGCTCGGAGACCTGCGTCGGCCGCATCCGCTACCTCGGGGTCATGCTCTACGACGCCGACCGCATCGCCGAGGCGGCGAGCGTGGCGGGCGAGAAGGATCTCTATGACGCCCAACTAGGAATCTTCCTCGATCCCTCCGACCCGGCGGTGATCGCGGCCGCCCGCGCCGAGGGCGTGCCCGAGGACTGGCTCGAGGCCGCCCGCTCCTCGCCGATCTGGAAGATGGCGATGGAATGGAAGATCGCCTTCCCGCTCCATCCCGAATACCGCACCCTGCCGATGGTGTGGTATGTGCCGCCCCTGTCGCCGATCCAGAACGCCGCCGAGGCGGGCAGGATCGCGGCCCGGGACGACATGCCCGACGTCCGCTCGCTGCGCATCCCCGTGCGCTACCTTGCCAACATGCTGACGGCGGGGGACGAGGCGCCGGTCGTGGCGGCGCTCGAGCGGATGCTCGCCATGCGCGCCTACATGCGCTCGAAGACCGTGGACGGGGTCGTCAACCTCGGCGTCGCCAAGCGCGTCGGCATGACGCCCCACCAGATCGACGAGATGTATCAGCTGATGGCGATCGCCAACTACGAGGACCGCTTCGTCATCCCGACGACGCACCGGGAACTCGTCGAGGACGCCTACGACCTGCGCGGCGGCTGCGGCTTCACCGACGGCAACCGCTGCTCGACCGGGACGAGCGGCTTCACCCTCTTCAGCGGCGGCAAGAAGTTCCGCAGTCCGCAGGAGTTCATCCGCTCATGAGGACGTTCAAGGCGCTCTCGCTCCTTCTCAGCTACCCCGGAGAGGAGCTTCGGGAGGCGGTGCCGGCGATCCGCGCCGTCCTGGCCGAGGGGGTGATGCCGGCGGGCCATGCCGCCGCCCTCGATCCCCTCCTCGACGATCTCGCCCGCATGGACGCCTACGACCTGCAGGAGCGCTACGTGCTTCTCTTCGACCGCACGCGGTCGCTCTCGCTCAACCTCTTCGAGCATGTCCTCGGCGAGAGCCGCGACCGCGGCGGGGCGATGGTCGACCTTGTCGAGACCTACCGGGCCGGCGGCTTCGAGCTGGCCGGGCCCGAGTTGCCGGACCACCTGCCGGTGCTGCTCGAGTTCCTCGCCACCCGGCCCCTCCCCGAGGCGCGGGCGATCCTCGCCGACGCCGGCCCGATCCTTGCCGCCCTCGCCGAGCGGCTGCGGCGGCGCGACAGCGTCTATGCCCCGGTCCTCGCCGGCCTCGCCGCGATCGCCGTGGCCGGGGCGGGGACGGCCGCCGCCGATGCCCTCGTCAGCGCCCCGGACGACGATCCCGAGGATCTCGCCGCCCTCGACGCGGTCTGGGAGGAGGCGCAGGTGACCTTTGGCCCCGACCCCGACGCCGGCTGCCCGGTCAGCCGCGACATCCTCGCCCGGATGGACCTTCCGCCCGCCTCCGCCCGCGCCCCCGCGTCGCGGGGCGACCGGCCCCAGGGAGACTGACCCATGCACGACTTCGACTTCTTCCTCTTCGGCGTCATGCCCTACTCGGTCCTCGTCGTCTTCGTCATCGGCTCGATCGCCCGCTACGAGCGCGACCCCTTCACCTGGAAGACCGCCTCGAGCCAGATCCTGCGCCGCAAACAGCTGATGTGGGGCTCGATCCTCTTCCATGTCGGCATCCTGACCCTGTTCTTCGGCCATCTCATCGGCCTCTTCACCCCGGTCGCGGTGCTCGACGCGCTCGGCATCCCCTATGGGGCCAAGCAGTGGCTCGCGGTCCTGCTCGGCGGCGTCGCCGGCATCGCCGCCTTCGTCGGCTGCACGATGCTCCTCCACCGCCGCCTCGCCGACCCGCGCATCCGCAACAACTCGACCTGGGGCGACATCTTCGTGCTCGGGATCCTGTGGCTCCAGGTCGTCGTCGGGATGGGCACCATCACCCTCACGCTCGGCCACATGGACGGCTCCGAGATGGTCAAGTTCATGACCTGGTCGCAAAGCGTGATGCTCCTCAAGATCAACGCCTGGGAGCAGGTGATCGGCGTCCATTTCCTCTACAAGGTCCACATCTTCCTCGGCATGGTGATCGTCGCCATCTTCCCCTTCACGCGGCTCGTGCACATGCTCTCGGTGCCGGTGCGCTATCTCTGGCGGCCGGGCTACCAGATCGTGCGCTCGCGCTGGGGCGCGAAGCCCGTGCGCACCGGCCTTCTGCCGATCGCCGCGGCCGGTGGCCGGCGGGCGGAGTAGGACGGGTGCAGCCGCTTCTTGCCGACATCACGGTGAACGGCCGGGTGATCCCGGCCGCCGCCATCGCCGCCGAGGCCCAGAACCACCCCGCCCCGGCCGGCAAGCCGGGGCTCGCCTGGCGGGCGGCGGCGCGGGCCCTGGCCCTGCGGGCGCTGATGCTCGAGGCGGCCCGGGCCCGCGGCCTCGTCCCCGCGCCGCGCGAGATCGCGCCGGGGCAGGTCGAGACCGAGGAGGAGGCGCTCGTCCGCCAGCTTGTCGAGGAGGCGGTGACGCCCGCGCCGGTCGCCGAGGCCGAACTGCGGGCGAACTGGGCCCGGGCCCCCGACCGCTTCCGGGCGCCCGCGCTCTACGAGGCCGCGCATATCCTGATCGCCGCCCCCGCGGGCGCGCGGGCGGCGGCGCGCGAGGCGGCCGCGGCGGTCCTTGCCGAGGTTCTGGCCGACCCCCGCCGCTTCGGCGACATCGCCCGCGCCCGCTCGGACTGCGAATCGCGGGCGAACGGGGGCCGGCTGGGCCAGATCGCGGCCGGCGACACGGTGCCCGAGTTCGAGGCCGCGCTGGCGGCGATGGGCGAGGGCGAGATCGCCCCGGCGGCGATCGAATCGCGCTTCGGCTTCCACATCCTGCGCCTCGATGCCAAGGCCGAGGGCGCAGTCCTGCCCTACGAGGCGGTGGCGCCGCGGCTGCGGGCGGCGGCCGAGAAGGCGGCCTGGGTGCGGGCGGCGCGGGCCTTCGCCGACGGGCTTCTGGCCGGGGCGCGGCTCGAGGGGATGCTCGTCGCCGCCCCCGCCGCACCCGCGGCGGCGGCCGCGGGCTGAGGGGCCGGGACCGGGCACGGGCGAGGGGAGGGCGCGGGGGCATGCGCATCGGTTATGTCAGCTGTCAAGGACGCGGGGCCACCGCTCCCTGCATCGCCGGCGCCGCCGCCCTTCTCGCCAGGCGGGGGCTGCGGCTTGCCGGGACGGTGGCCGAGGGCGAGGACGGCGGCCTCGGGCCCTGCGACGCCGGCCTGCGCGTCCTGCCCGACGGGCCGCTCCTCGCCATCCGGCAGGAACTCGGGGCGGGCGCGCAGGGCTGCCGGCTCGACGGCGGCGCGCTCGAGGCGGTGGTGGCCGCGGTCCGGCCCCGGCTTGCCGGCGCCGATGTCCTCGTCGTCAACAAGTTCGGCAAGGTCGAGGCCATGGGCCGCGGCTTCGTGCCCCTCATCGCCGAGGCGCTCGAGGCCGGCATCCCGGTCCTCGTCGGGGTGGGCGGGATGGACCTCGCCGACTTCCTCGCCTTCGCCGACGGGACGGCCGAGCCCGTCGGGGCGACGCCCGAGGCCGCCGCCCGCTGGGCCCTGGCCGCCGCCGGCACGGTCGAGGCCTGAGCCGGTGGTTGCGCGGATCGCTGTCCTGACGGTCTCGGACCGTGCCAGCCGCGGCGACTATGCCGACCTCGGCGGCCCGGCGGCCGAGGACTGGCTGCGGGCGACCATCGCGAGCCCGGCCGAGTTCCGCCGCCTGATCGTGCCCGACGGCGCCGAGAGCGTGGCCGCGGCGCTCCGCGCGCTCGCCGATGACTGGGGGGCCGACCTCGTCGCCGTCACCGGCGGCACCGGGCCCGCACCGCGCGACCGCACGCCCGAGGGGGTGGCCCTGGTCGCGGACTTCGACCTTCCGGGCTTCGGCGAGGCGATGCGGCGGGCCTCGCTGGCCGAAGTGCCGACGGCGATCCTGTCGCGCCAGGGGGCGGCGGTGCGCGGGCGGACGCTGATCGGCACCCTGCCCGGCAAGCCCGCCGCCATCGCCACCTGCCTAGGCGCGGTCTTCGCGGCCGTCCCCTACTGCCTCGACCTCATCGGCGCGGCGCGGATCGAGACCGATCCCGCTCTTGCCCGGTCCTTCCGCCCGGGCGCGGGGCGCTGAGGCAGGGGTGTCGGGGTGGTGGGACTACGTCGCGGCGTGGGTCGTCTTCCTCCTGTCGCACCTGCTGCTGGCGCGGCCGCCGCTGCGGCCGCGCCTTGACGCCCGGCTTGGGCGGAGGGGCTTTCTCTACGCCTACTCGGCACTCTCGGTCGCCCTCCTCGTGTGGCTGATCGCGGCCGCCGGGCGGGCGCCCGCCCTTTTCCTCTGGCCCGAGCCGCCGGCCGCGGGCTGGATCGTGCTGGCCGCCGTGGCGGCGGCGGCGGCGATCCTCGCCTTCGGGCTCGGCCGTCCCAATCCCCTCTCCTTCGGCGGCACCTCGGGCCCCTTCGATCCCGACCACCCCGGCCTTCCCGGCCGCATCCGCCACCCCGTGCTGGCGGCGATCCTCCTCTGGGCGCTCGCCCATCTCGCGGTCAACGGCCAGTTGGCGCAGGCCGTGCTGTTTGCGGGCTTCATCCTTTTCGCCCTCGCCGGCCGGCGCATGCTCGACCGCCGCCGGCAGCGGACGATGGGGCCTGCGGCCTGGGCGGCGCTGGTCGCGCGGATGCGCGCCGCACCGGTTGCGCTCGGACCCCATGCCGGGCGGAGGGCGCTCGTCGCGGCGGGGTCGGTCGCGGCGCTCCTCCTCCTCCACCCCTGGATCGCGGGGCCGGCGGTCCTTTCCCGCTTCCTGCCCTGAGGGGCGGGCCGGCCTCAGAAGCTCGACCGCCACGCCACCTCGACGCCCATGGTGCGGCTGTCGAAACGGCTGATGTTCGACCACGTCCGGCCGGCGCGCAGCGTCACCACCGGCATGTAGCCCCAGACCTCGCCGCCCGGAAAGGCCATCTCGACGGCGACGCCAAGCTGCTTTTCCTCGCGACCGTTCTTGTTGAAGATGTTGCTCATGAAGACCGGGTAGTCGCGGGCGGAGCCGCTGACCGCGAGAGCCAGTTCGGCCGGGCCGAGGGGGCGCGCGAGTTCCCAGCGCAACTCGCCCGCCACCCCGAGGTTCGCGGCGTTGACGTCCTCGGACCGCAGATCGGTCAGCGTCAGGCGAAAGCGCAGCATGTCGCCGCCGGCGAGGCGGTGGTGAAGCTGGGCCTGGGCGGCAAGGATGAGGGCGCGGGCCTTGCGGCCGCGGTCGCTCCACTGCCGCTCGGCGAGGAGGTCGAGGCGGAGACCCGTCGCCGGGGTCAGGGTGAAGCTGCGCCCGACGTCAAGGCGCATCGTCCGCGCCAGGGGCTCCTCGCCATACCAGCTCTGCCCAAGGGTGAGGCCGAGCGAGACCGGCGACGTCCCCCCCCGCGGCAGCACCGTCAGCCGCAGCGAGACCTCGGCGCCGCCGTTGGCGAAGTCGGCCCCCGAGACGTCGGGCGCGCGGTGCCGCGCCGCCGCCGAGAGGACATAGGTCGTGTGGTGCAGGCGCCCGCCGGCCTCGAGCCGCCAGTCCGGCCCCTGCGAGAGGCGGTAGGCGGCCCCGGCCGAGACCCCGAACTCGACCCCCGACAGCGCCTGCGCATCGCCCGAGAGCACGAAGGGCGTGGGGATGCCGTCGATGATGAGCTGGTCGTAGCGGCTGCCGCGGTTGACGTTCGAGGAGGGCGCGACATGGGCCCGGAAGGTCGTCGACCAGCGGTTGGCGGACTGGACGGCGCGGTAGTGGGCGATGGTGTCGGCGCGGTCGGCCTCGGCGGGGGCGAGCGTGAGGGCGCGCCGCAGCCACCCCTGGGCGCGGAAGGGCCGCCCGGCCGCGTCGGCGACAAGCGCCGCGACCCGAGCCGCCTCGTAGCGTTCGTCGCGGCTGGCGGCGCGGCGGAAGGCGAGGCGGGCGGTGGCGCGCGCTGCCCCGGTCTCGCCGGCGCGGGCCTGGGCCGCGGCGAGGAGCGTCAGCGCCTCGTGGTCGCGCGGGTCGGCCTCGAGAAGGGCGAGCGCGATCGCGCGGGCAACCTCAGCCCGCCCGGCCGCGAGCGCCCGGCGCGCGAACTCGCGCGACTGCCCGACCGTGAGCGTGAGCGTCTGGACCTCGGCCCCCGCCGGGACGGGGACGAGGAGGGCGGCGAGCGCGAGAAGGACGGCCGCGACGAGGCGGCCCGCCCCGCTCACGGGCACAGGGGATGATCGCCGGCGGTGCCGCAGCGCGGCAGGACGAAGACGCCATGCTCCCAGATCGCGTCCTCGTCCCGGATCGGGTTGATTACCAGCACGCCGGCCACGTCCGAGGCGTCGATGCCGCCGAAGATGCCGCCGTAGTCGCCGATGGTGCGGGTGGGGTCGCCGAGGAACTCGACCTTGCCGAGGAACTGGCCGTTCTCGTCGATGCCGGTGACAGTCAGGGCGAGGCTCTCGAGATCCTCGCCGGTCTCGACGATGCGGCGGTTGGTGATCGCGCCGTTGACGCTCGAGTCGGTGAAGTCGGCGTTGAGGAGCATGTCGCCCTCGGTGCGCATCGGCGCCTGGGGGTCCTCGGGGTTGTTGATCGTGATGAGGCCGGCGTAGCTTCCCATGTAGGTCGCAAGTCCCGAGGTCGGCAGGCTGTAGACGTCGATGCGGCTGAAGGTGCCGCCGCCGAAATAGCGGTTGAACTGGCCGCCGTCGGCGACCACACCGGCCGTGACGGTGCCGCGGTCGCTGGCCTTGAAGAGGGCGACGAACTTGCGCTGGGCGGGCGACTCCTGGATCGTGAAGGCCTGGTAGCCGCCGACGTCGAGGGCAGGCGTGCGGTCGTAGGTCGCCAGCAGGGGCGAGCCGTCGAGCGACTGGAGCTGGACGCGGAGCGTCTGGCTCGCGGGGTCGTACTGGGCCGTGGTCAGGTTCCGCGCGAGCGATGCCGGCACGACGACATCGTCGCCCCCCCCGCCGCCGCCGCCGCCGCCCCCGCCGCCTCCGCCCGGAAAGGGATTGCCGCTGCACGCCGCAAGCGCCAGCAGCGCCGCCGCCGCCACCATCGTCCTCATCGGATACCTCTGCTCGCTCTGCCACCGGCGGATCTCGTGCCCGCTTT
>JADLCV010000270.1 GCA_020846995.1 Paracoccaceae bacterium | reverse complement strand
GGCGGGGCGCGACGACCGGGGCCGCGGGCAGGCGCGCGCGCGCCGCCGCCAGCGCCGCCCCGAACCGCCGCCGGGCGAGCGCGAGGCCGGCCGCGGCCGCCGCCGCCGCGGCGCAGAGGAGGGCGAGGGCCGCCGCGGTCATCCGGGCCCCGCCGCGCCCCCGGCGGGGGGGGCCCGCCGCCCTCCCCCGCCCCGGCGGGCGGGGGCCGTCCGCGGGGCCCGCGCCACGGCCTAGCCGTGCTCGCCCTGGCGGGCGGCGATCTCGTCGAAGAGCGCGGCGTTGGGGCAGAAGAGGCAGCCCTCGGGGCTCGTCCGCGCCTCGCCGAGCGCCTCGGCACAGCCGAGGACGGCGTTGCAGGTCCCGCAGCGCTCGGTCATCACGACCAGCGTCGGCCGGTCGACGCCGGCGCGGGCCAACTCGACGCCGTGGACACGGGCCATCCGCTCCATGCGCTCGGGCACGGCGACGGAGAAGGCCCGCACGCGCGTCTGCCGCCAGCGTTCGAGGAGGCAGTCCGGCGCGGCCGGCGAATCGAGGCGGTCGGCCTCATCCGCCGCCACCGCCATGCGCGGGAGACCCTCGTTCGGTCCCGCCATCGTCGCCATCTCCGCGGCCGGCCCCGTCGGGGCGGGGCCGGCGCCCAGAATGGCACGAACCGGGCCCGCGGTCGAGGGGCCGCGCACCGCCGGCCGCGCGCGGCACCCTTCGCTCAGCGGCCGGCGAAGGCGGCCTCCAGCGCGATCTCGACCATGGTCGCGAAGCCCTGCTCGCGCTCGCCCGAACTCATCGCCTCGCCGGTCAGGAGGTGGTCGGAGACGGTGACGATCGCGAGCGCCCGCGCCCGGTGGCGGGCGGCGACGGCGTAGAGTTCGGCCGCCTCCATCTCGACGGCCAGCACACCGTGGCGGGCAAGCTGGTCGGTCAGGTCCTGGCGCTCGTCGTAGAAGGTGTCCGAGGAGTAGATGCCGCCGACGTGGAAGGGCGCGCCGCGGGCCTCGGCGGCGGCGGCGGCGGCGCGGAGAAGGCCGAAGTCGGCCGCGGGCGCGAAGTTGGCCTCGCGGAAGAGCGTCCGCGAGGGGGTCGAGACCGAGGAGGCGGTCATGGCGATGACGAGGTCGCGCAGCCGGACCTCGGCCCGCAGCGCCCCGGCCGAGCCGATTCGGAACACCGTCCGGGCCCCGAGGTCGCGGATGAGCTCGTTGGCGTAGATCGACATCGAGGGCATGCCCATGCCCGAGCCGTGGATGGTCACGGGGTGGCCGCGCCAGCGCCCGGTGAAGCCCAGCATGCCGCGCACGGTGTTGACGGGGACGACCTCGGAGAGGAAGGTCTCGGCCGCCCAGCGGGCGCGCAGGGGATCGCCCGGCATCAGCACGGTGTCGGCGATGGCGCCGGGGGCGGCGGCGATGTGGATCGTCATGGCGCGCGCTCCTCGGGCAGTTCGGCCGACGGGATGACGGGGAAGAAGACGCCGGCCGAGCGCAGGCCGAACCAGCGGCCCTCGCCGGTGTCGGCGTGCTCGCCGAGCGCGACGAGGCGGTAGAAGGTCTTGCGGTCGATCCGCGCCTCGAGCCCGGGACGGACGAGGACGTAGGGCGCAGGCTCCCCGGTCGCGGGGTCGCGGACGACGCGGATGGGCCGGTCGGCCCCCGCCGTGACGCGGTCGCCGACGTTGGTGGTGAAGGCGAGCGCGGGGCCGGCGCCCGCCTCCCCGGCCTCGCCCTCGACGTCGACCGCCACGAAGGGCACGTCCTCGACCCGGATGCCGACCTTCTCGACCGGGGTGACGAGGACGTAGCGGTCGCCCTCGCGCCGGAGGATCGAGGCGAAGAGACGCACGAGGGGGGCGCGGCCGATCGGCGTGCCGAGGTAGAACCAGGTGCCGTCGCGGGCAATGCGGATGTCGATCTCGCCGCAGTCGGGGGGGTTCCACAGGTGCAAGGGCGGCGGGCCCCGGCGGGCGGTGCCGCGGGCGGCGCCGGCGAGGCTGTCGGGCGAGGGTTTCACGATGTTTTGTGTCGCCATCGTTTCTGTGTGTCAGAATTGCCGGGATATGTCACGCATGGGAACCGGCAGCGGCAGGGAGCGCGGGCGATGGCTAGGGGAGACGCCCTCGTGGGCGAGATCGAGGCGCTCGGGGCGCGGCTGGCGGCGGCGAGGGACAGCATCGGCCGCCGCTTCATCGGCCAGGAGCGGGTGGTGGAACTCGCGCTCGCCGCCCTCCTCGGGGGCGGCCACGCCCTCCTCGGCGGGCTGCCGGGGCTCGGCCAGACGCGGCTCGTCGGCACGCTGGCGCGGGTGATGGGGCTTCAGGCCGGGCGCGTCCAGTTCACCCCCGACCTGATGCCGGCCGACATCCTCGGCTCGGAGGTGCTCGAGACCGCGGCCGACGGCAGCCGCAGCTTCCGCTTCATCGCCGGGCCGGTCTTCTGCCAGCTTCTCCTCGCCGACGAGATCAACCGCGCAAGCCCGCGCACGCAGTCGGCCCTCCTCCAGGCGATGCAGGAGCGCGAGGTGACGGTCGCGGGCGTGCACCGGCCGCTCGGGGCGCCCTTCCACGTCCTCGCGACCCAGAACCCCATCGAGCAGGAGGGCACCTATCCCCTGCCCGAGGCGCAGCTCGACCGCTTCCTCGTCCAGATCGATGTCGACTATCCCGACCGCGCCACCGAGAAGGCGATCCTCGTCGCCACCACCGGCACGCTCGAGGCGGAGTCGGCACCCGTCTTCACCGCCGCCGAGCTTCTCGCGGCGCAGACGACAGTGCGGCGGATGCCGGTCGGCGAGCGGGTGGTGGAGATGATCCTCGACCTCGTGCGGGCCTGCCGCCCCGACGATCCCTCGGCGCCCCCGCGCATCCGCGAATCGGTCAGCTGGGGGCCGGGCCCGCGGGCGGCGCAGGCGCTGATGCTGACGGTGCGCGCACGGGCCCTGCTCGAGGGCCGGCTCGCGCCCTCGGCCGAGGACGTCGCGGCCCTCGCCCGGCCGGTCCTCACGCACCGCATGGCGCTCGGCTTCGCGGCCCGCGCCCGCGGCGAGGGCCTCGGGGCGCTGATCGACGCCATGGCCGCGCAGGCGACGCGCATCGAGGCCGCGGCATGACCGCTCCCGCCGCCCCGGCGGCGCTGCGGGCGGGCGCCGAGACCCTCGCCGCGCCCCTGCCGCCGCTCCTCGCCGAGGCGCGCCAGCTCGCGCAGACGGTGATCCTCGGCGAGCACGGGCGCCGGCGGGCGGGGCTCGGCGATGCCTTCTGGCAGTTCCGCCCGGCCGCGCCCACCGACGAGGCGCGGGCGATCGACTGGCGGCGGTCGGCGCGCTCGGACACGGCCTTCGTGCGCGAGAAGGAATGGCAGGCGGCGCAGTCGGTCGCCCTCTGGGTCGACGATTCCCGCGCCATGGCCTTCGCCTCCTCGCCGCGGCTGCCGGCCAAGGCGGCGCGCGGCCGGCTCCTCGCGCTCGCGCTCGCCGTGCTCCTCGTCCGCGGCGGCGAGCGGGTCGGGCTGACCGACCCCGACCTGCCGCCGCGGCGGGGGGCGGCCCAGCTCCTGCGGCTGGCGGGGCGGCTCGCCCGCGACGGGGCCGAGGATTACGGCGCCCCCGCGGTCGCGGCCCTCGCCCCCCATTCGCGGGCGCTCTTCGTCTCCGACTTCCTCGGCGATCTCGCCCCCCTCGAGGCCGCCGTCGCCGCCGCCGCCGACCGCGGCGTCCGCGGCGCGCTCCTCCACATCCTCGACCCCGCCGAGGAGGCCTTCCCCTACGACGGCCGCACGATCTTCGAGAGCATGGGCGGGGGCCTGCGCTTCGAGACCCTGAAGGCCGCGGCGCTGCGCGACGACTACCGCGACCGCCTTGCCCGCCGCAAGGCGCGGCTGGCCGCGCTGGCCGGAGAGGCGGGCTGGCATCTCGGGCTCCACCACACCGACGCCCCGGCCGCGGGGGCGCTCCTCTGGCTCTACCGGGCGATGGAGCGCTTCCGCCGATGCTGATCCTCGGCCCGGTGGGGTTCACGGCGCCCGCCCTCCTCTACGGGCTCGCGGCCCTGCCGGTCCTGTGGTTCCTGCTGCGGGCGGTGCCGCCGGCGCCGGTCCGGCGCCGCTTTCCGGGGGTGGCGCTGCTCCTCGGCCTCAGGGACCCCGCCGCCGAGGCCCACCGCACGCCGTGGTGGCTCGTCCTCCTCCGCATGGCGGCGGTCGGCCTCCTCGTCCTCGGCTTCGCCGGGCCGGTCCTCGACCCCGAGCCGCGGGTGGCGGGCACCGGGCCCCTCCTCGTCCTCGCCGATGGCAGCTGGGCCGATGCCGCCGACTGGCCGCGGCGGCAGGAGCGGATCGCTGCCCTCCTTGCCGAGGCCGGGCGCGACGGCCGTCCGGTCGCCGTCGCGCTCCTCACCGATCCGCCGCCGGGGGTGCTGCCCTTCCAGACGGCGGGAGAGTGGGCGGAGCGGGTCGCGGGCCTCGCCCCCCGGCCCTTCGCGCCCGACGCCCGGGCGGTCGCGGCCTTCGCCGGGCGGCTGCCGGCGACGGGCTTCGCGACCGTCTGGCTCGCCGACGGGCTGGCCCGCGACGACCGGCCGGAGCTTCTCGCGGCGCTCGAGGCGCGGGGGCCGGTGCGGGTGATCGAGAGCCCGCGCCCGGTCCTCGCCCTCGCCCCGCCGGCCTTCCGCGACGGCGCGCTCGCGCTCGCCGTCCTGCGCCCGGGCGGGGGGCCCGCGGCGGTGGCGACGGTCGCCGCCCGTGGCCCCGATCCCTCGGGCATCGAGCGCGAACTGGCCCGCAAGGCGGTCGCGCTCGAGGCCGGGGCCGAGCGCGGCGAGGCCGCGGCCGCGCTGCCCCCGGAACTGCGCAACCGCGTCCTGCGCTTCGAGATCGCCGGCGTCCGCTCGGCCGGGGCGGTCAGCCTCGCCGACGACGCCCTCCGCCGCCGCAAGGTGGCGCTGATCGCCGGGCGCGAGGACCGCGAGGGCCTCGATCTCCTCTCGCCCCTCCACTACCTGCGGCAGGCGCTTGCACCCGTGGCCGACCTCGTCGACGGGCCCCTCGCGGACATCCTCCAGGCCGCCCCCGACGTCATCGTGCTGGCCGACGTCGCCCGCCTGCCCGACTCCGAGGCGGCGGCGATGCTCGCCTGGGTCGGGCGCGGCGGGCTTCTGCTGCGCTTCGCTGGTCCCCGGCTCGCGGCGAGCGACGTCGCCCGCACGGCCGAGGACCCGCTGATGCCGGTGCGGCTGCGCGAGGGCGGCCGGACGCTCGGCGGGGCGATGAGCTGGGGCGAGCCCAAGCGCCTGCGGCCCTTCGCCGAGGGCTCGCCGTTCCACGGGCTGGCGATCCCCGGGGATGTCGAGGTCGCGGCCCAGGTGCTCGCCCAGCCCGACCCGGGCCTCGCCGGGCGCACCCTCGCCAGTCTCGCCGACGGCACCCCGCTCGTCACCCGCCGACTCGAGGGCGAGGGGCAGGTCGTGCTCTTCCATGTCACCGCCAACGCCGAATGGTCGAGCCTGCCCTTGTCGGGGCTGTTCGTGCAGATGCTCGAGCGGCTCGCCGTCTCGACGCGGCCGGCGGCGCCCGCGGCCGCGGACCTCGAGGGCCGGCTGTGGACGGCCGAGCGCCTTATTGACGCCTGGGGCCGGGTGGACGAGGCGGCGGAGACGGCGGGCGTCCCCGGGGCGGCGCTGGCCGCGGCGATCGCCGCCGGGGCGCCCACGGCGGCGGTGCCGCCGGGCGTCTACGCCGCCGCCGACCGCCGGGTGGCGCTGAACGTGATCGGGCCGGATACGACCCTAACCCGCGCCGCCTGGCCCCCGCACATCGCCGTCGAGGGGCTCGCCGTCCGCGCCGAGCGGTCGCTCAAGGGCCTCGTGCTGGCGGTGGCGCTCGCCCTTCTCCTCGCCGATGTCGTGGCTTCCCTCCGGGTCTCGGGGCGGCTCGGCCGGCCCCGCCGGGCTGCGGTGGCGGTGGCCGTCGCGGCGATGGCCGTCGCGGCGGTCGTCGCCGGCGCCGGCGGCGGGCCGGCGCGGGCCGAGGGGGCGGCGGATGCGGACGCCATCCGCGCCACCACCCGCTTCGCCCTCGCCCATGTGCTGACCGGCGACGAGGCCGTGGACCGGATGGCGGCGGCGGGGCTCGCCGGGCTCTCGCGGCGGCTCTTCGAGCGCACCTCGGTCGAGCCGGGCGAGCCCATCGCGATCGACCTCGAGACCGCCGAGCTTGCCTTCTTCCCGCTCCTCTACTGGCCGGTGACGACGGCCGGGCCGCTGCCCTCGGCGGCCGCCTACGGGCGGCTCAACCACTTCCTGCGCACCGGCGGCATGATCCTCTTCGACACCCGCGACGCCGACCTTGCCCTCGCCGGGGCCACGACCCCGGCAGGCCGCCGGCTGCGCGAGATCGCCCGCCCGCTCGACATCCCCCCGCTCGAGCCGGTGCCCTCCGACCACGTCCTGACCCGCAGCTTCTACCTGATCCAGGAGTTCCCCGGCCGCTTCGCCAGCCGCGAGGTCTGGGTCGAGGCGGCGCCGCCGGATGCCGAGCGGGCCGAGGGCATGCCCTTCCGCCACCTCAACGACGGCGTCACCCCGGTCGTGATCGGCGGCAACGACTGGGCGGCGGCCTGGGCCCTCGACGCCCGGGGCGGGGCGCTGGTGCCGGTCGGCCGCGGCCTTGGCGGCGAGCGCCAGCGCGAGCTTGCGGTCCGTTTCGGCATCAACCTCGTCATGCACGTGCTGACCGGCAACTACAAGTCCGACCAGGTGCATGTGCCCGCGCTGCTCGAGCGGCTGGGGCAGTAGATGGGCGGGCGCATCCTTCTCGACCCGCTCCTGCCCTGGGCGCTCCTCGCGCCCGCGGCCGCCCTCGCCGCGGCGCTCGTCGCCCTCGCCCTCTGGCGCGGGCTCGCCGGCTGGTGGCTGCGGGCCCTCGCCCTCGCCGCGATCCTCGCCGCGATCGCCAACCCCTCGGTGCATCGCGAGGAGCGCGACCCCCTGCCTGACATCGTCCTCGTCGTCGCCGACGCGAGCGCGAGCCAGGGGCTCGCCGACCGCCCCGGCCAGACGGCGGCGGCGCTGGCCGGGATCGCGACCCGGCTGGCAGCGATTCCCGGGACCGAGATGCGCCTCGTGCGCGTCGGCGACGGGCCCGACAACGGCGGCACCCGGGCCATGACGGCGCTGGCCGGGGCCCTTGCCGAGGTGCCGCGCGGGCAGGTCGCGGGCGCGATCGTCGTCACCGACGGGCAGGTCCACGATGCCGCGCTCGCCCCGCCGCTCGAGGCGCCGCTGCACGTCCTCCTGACCGGCCGCGAGGGCGACTGGGACCGCCGGCTGGTCGTGCGTGCCGCCCCGGCCTTCGCCATCCTCGGCGAGCCGGTGACGCTGACCCTGCGCATCGAGGACGAGGGGCGGGTGCCCGCGGGCGTCGCCGGCCGGGCCGACCTTGCGATCGCCGTCGGCGGCGAGCCGCCCGTCGCCTTCAGCGTGCCGACCGGCGAGGATCTCGAACTGCCGGTGACGCTCGAGCACGGCGGCCTCAACGTCCTGCGCTTCGAGGTCGCGGCCGCGGCGGGCGAGATCACCCCCCGCAACAACGCCGCCATCGTCCAGATCAACGGCGTCCGCGACCGCCTGCGCGTCCTTCTGGTCTCGGGCGAGCCCCATGCCGGCGAGCGCGTGTGGCGCAACCTCCTCAAGGCCGACGCGGCCGTCGACCTCGTCCATTTCACGATCCTGCGCCCGCCCGAGAAGCAGGACGGGGTGCCGGTCGCCGAACTGTCGCTGATCGCCTTCCCGACGCGGGAGCTCTTCATCGACAAGATCGACGAGTTCGACCTCATCATCTTCGACCGCTACCGCCTGCGCGGCATCCTGCCGGCCTCGTATTTCGACAACATCCGCCGCTACGTCCTCGAGGGCGGCGCCGTCCTCGTCGCCGCGGGGCCCGAATACGGCTCGGCCGAGAGCCTCTTTCGCACCGCCCTCGCCGATGTCCTGCCGGGGGTGCCGACGGCGCGCGTGCTCGAGGAGGGCTTTCGCCCGGCGGTGACCGCGCTCGGCCTCCGCCATCCCGTGACCGAGGGGCT
>JADLCV010000269.1 GCA_020846995.1 Paracoccaceae bacterium | reverse complement strand
CTACTGGGACCTCGTGGCCCTGGCCGGGAAGGTGCCGGCGAAGGTCATCGCCGCCGACGGCAAGCTTCGCGACCGCCCGGGGTTCGAGGTCGATTTCATCACCCGCGGCTCGGCCTCCGAGGCGCGCTCGCAAAGCCCCCGCCCGACCGTGCTGATGCCGGTCAGGGGCCACTGGCGGCTGGCGTGGGAGGGGGGGACGGCTACCCTCGCCCCCGGCGACACCGCCTCGGTGCCCGCGGACACGCCCCATTCGGTCGTTCCCTCGATGACCGGCGAGGCGAGCCTCTACCGCGTCGTCGCGAGCGAGGATCCGGCCGGCCCGACCTGGAAGGGCTGAGCGGGATCCTCCCGACCGGCGGCGGCGGCGAACCCGCCGCCCGCCGCCGGCCCGGCCCGGAGGCGAGCCGCGGCCCGCGAGAGCAGCGAGGCGAGCGCAAAGAGGAGAGACGCCGGATGCCCGGCCTTGTCACCACCCATGTCGGCAGCCTGCCCCGCAGCCAGGAGGTCGTCGACTTCCTTTTCGCCCGCGAGCGCGGCGAGGCCCACGACCCGGCCGCCTTCGATGCCTGCATGCGACGCGCCGTGTCCGCGACCGTGCGCCGGCAGGTCGAGGCCGGCGTCGGCATCGTCTCGGACGGCGAGACCTCGAAGATCAGCTACGCGACCTACGTCAAGGACCGCTACACCGGCTTTGCCGGCGACAGCCCCCGCAACGCGCCCGCCGACCTGAGGCTCTTCCCGGGCTTCCTCAGGCGCATCGCGGATGCGGGCGGGACCCCGGCCTACGCCCGCCCGCGCTGCGTGGGCGCGATCCGTCCGCGGGACGGGGGCGAACTCGGCAAGGACGTCGCGAACCTGCGGGCGGCGATGGCCGAGCATGGCGCCGGCCGGGGCTTCATGAACGCGGCCAGCCCGGGGGTCGTCGCGCTGTTCCTGCCCAATGCCTTCTATCCCACGCGCGAGGCCTACCTCGCCGCCCTCGCCGAGGCGATGAGGGCGGAATACGAGGCGATCGTCGCCGCCGGCCTCGACCTCCAGCTCGACTGCCCCGACCTCGCGCTCTCGCGCCACATGCTCTTCGCCGACCTTTCCGAGGCGGAGTTCGTCCGCATCGCGAACCAGAATGTCGAGGCCCTGAACCACGCCCTTCGGGCCATCCCGGCCGAACGGATCCGTGTCCACATCTGCTGGGGCAACTACGAGGGCCCGCATGTCTGCGACATCCCGCTCGCGCGCATGTTCGACACCCTGATGGCGGTGAAGGCCCGCTATCTCCTCTTCGAGGCCGCGAACCCGCGCCACGGCCATGAATGGACGGTCTTCCGCGACCGCCGCCGCGACATCCCGGGCGACCGCATCCTCGTGCCCGGCGCCGTCGACACGACGACGAACTTCGTCGAGCATCCCGAACTCGTCCGCCAGCGGCTCGAGCGATTCACGGCGATCGTCGGCCGCGAGCGGGTGATGGCGGGCAGCGACTGCGGCTTCGGCACCTTCGCCGGCTTCGGCGCGGTCGATCCCGACATCGCCTATGCCAAGCTCGGGGCGCTCGCCGACGGGGCGGCGCTCGTCGCGTGACCCTGCCGCTCGTCCTCCTGCCCGGCATGATGTGCGACGCCCGCCTGTTCCTGCCGCAGGTCGAGGCGCTCTCGGCTCGCCGGACGACGGTCGTGGCCGACCTCACCGGGGCGCCGACGATGGCCGGGCTGGCCGCCGCCGCCCTCGCCGACCTTCCCTCGCGCTTCGCCCTCGCCGGCCTGTCGATGGGCGGCATCGTCGCCATGGAGGTGGTCCGTCAGGCCCCCGGACGGGTCGCGCGGCTCGCCCTTCTGGACACCAATCCCCGCGCCGAGCTGCCCGGGATCCGCGCCCGCCGCGAACCGCAGATCGGCCGCGTCCTTGCCGGCGGCCTCGCCCGCGTCATGCGCGACGAGATGAAGCCCAACTACCTCGCCGCCGGGCCCGACCGGGCGCGCATCCTCGATCTCTGCATGGCGATGGCGCTCGCTCTCGGGCCGGAGGCCTTCGTCAACCAGTCGCTCGCGCTCCGGGACCGCCCCGACCAGCAGGAGACGCTGCGCCGGGTGGCGGTGCCGACGCTGATCCTGTGCGGGCGCGACGACGCGCTCTGCCCGCTCGATCGCCACGAGCTGATGGCCGGGCTGGTCCCGGGGGCGCGGCTTGCGATCATCGAGGGCGCGGGCCATCTGCCCACGCTCGAGCAACCCGCGGCGACTACCGCCGCCCTGCGTCGCTGGCTGGAGGAATGATGGACGAAGCCCTTCTCGAGATCCTGCGGGGCGTCGACACGCCCACCGTCTGCAACGCCATCGAGGTCGCCGAGGGTCGCCGCGGCTTTGCCGCCTTCACCCGCGGGACGATGGTGTGCACCGAACCGGGGCGGGCCGTCGTCGGCCTCGCCGTCACCGCCGAGATCGCCGGCCGCGCCCCCCCGGCCGAGCCGGCCGAGACGGTCCGGGCCCGGCGCATGGCCTATTACCGGGCCATGCACGATGCCCCGCGGCCGGCCGTCGCCGTGATCGGCGACCTTGACCATCCCGACTGCGTCGGCGCCTTCTGGGGCGAGGTCAACGCCACCCTGCACAAGGCCTTCGGGCTGGCCGGGGCGCTCACGGACGGGGTCGTGCGCGACCTTGGCGACCTGCCGCCGGGCTTCCCCGTCATTGCCGGCAGCATCGGGCCCAGCCACGGCTTCGTCCATGTCCGCTCGGTCGGCCGGCCGGTGCGGATCATGGGGCTCGAGGTCCGGCCGGGCGACCTCGTGCATGCCGACCGCCATGGCGCCGCGGTGATCCCGCCCGCGGTCGTCCCCGTGCTTGCGGCGGCGATCGGCCGGCTCCGGGCCAACGAGGGGATCGTCCTCGAGGCGGCGCGTCGGCCGGGGTTCGACTTCGCGGCCTTCGAGGCGGCCTGGGCGGCCTTCGAGAGGGCCCGCACCTGACCGGGCTCTCCCCCGGGCCCGCCGCCGCACCCGCGGCGCGCGCCCTGGCGCCGACGGCCGCGTCCCCTCAGCGGTGGAGGCCGAGCGCCGAGCGCCGGATCGCCGCGAACTGGCCGGACGGCCGGTAGGGCCAGAGATAGGCCGGCAGGACGGCATCGAGTGCCGTCGGGGTGATGCCAAGCCCAGCCAGACCCCGCCGCCCGGGGGTCACGATGCAGTCGCGCGCGAGGTTCGCGACCTGGTCGCGGGTCAGGACCGAGTTGTGGACAAGCCCGAGCGTCACCGCCTGGGCAAGCTCGAGCGGGGCGGCCATGACGCGGGCGAGGGCGAAGGGAAGCCCGAGGATCAGCCGGCGCCGCTCGATCACCGCGAGCATGCGCTCGAGGCAGGCGCGGAAGGTCAGGACCTCGGGCCCGCCGAGTTCGTGGACGCCGGCCTCCGCCCCGCCGCGCACGGCGATCACCGCCGCCGCCGCGACATCGCCGACATGGACGGGCTGGAAGCGCGTTCCCGCGCCCACCACCGGCAGGACCGGCGTCAGCCGCGCCATCGCCGCGAAGCGGTTGAAGAAGCGGTCCTCGGGGCCGAAGACGATCGAGGGGCGAAGGATCGTCGCGGCGGGGAAGTGGGCGACCAGTCGCTCCTCGCCCTCGGCCTTGCTGCGGGCATAGCGGCTGGGGCCGTCGCGGTCGGCCCCGATCGCCGAGAGATGGACGAGGCGGCCGACCCCGGCCGCGGCCGCGGCCCGGGCGATCCGCCCCGGCGCCTCGCCCTGGACCGGTCCGAAGCGGTTCCGGCCCCGCTCGGTCAGGATGCCGACGCAGTTGACGACCGCGTCGGCGCCGGCGAGTGCCGTGGCGACCGAGGCATCGTCGCGGACGTTGCAGAGGACCGGCTCGACCTGGCCGACGACGCCGCAGGTGCGCAGGAAGCCCGCCTCGTTCGGCCGCCGGACGGCGATGCGCACCCGCCAGCCCTCACGCGCGAGGCCGCGCACGATGTAGCGCCCGATGAAGCCCGATCCGCCGTAGACCGTGACGAGCCCGCCCATGCCCCGCCTCCGCTGCCGCCGTTACCGCTCTGCCGCGGCCGACCTCTAGCGCCCGCACCGCGGGCGGGCAAGCGGCCAGGGCGCCGCGCCCGCGTCGCGCGCCGGCCGGGCGGCGCCGCGTCCCGTCCTTGCCGCTCTGGCGCGGCCCGGGTAGGGTCGGCCTGCGCTGAACCTGCGCGTGTGATTCCCGTTTTGCCAGCCGAGAGGAGTTCGCGACCGTGCCTGCCGCTGCCCGCTCCCGCCCCGCCCTCGCCACCCTTGCCCTTGCTCTTGCCCTCGCGGCCGGACTGGCCCACCCCGCCGCCGCCCAGGATGTGGAATTCCGCGGTTTCGGCTATGTCTACGGCTTCAACGCTCCCTGCACGGACGACGGCTGGGCGGGCACGCCGAACATGAACGTGCGCTACCGGCCCCATGGCCTCGGCTCGAACGACGACAGCCGGCTCGTCTTCTTCGACCGCTACTTCGCCGCCGCCTTCCGGCTCGAGGACGGGCGCTTCGACCGCAACTGGCGCGATGTCGAGGCGGGGCAGATCGGCTCCTCCCTCTGGGAATACGACGAGGGCGCGACCCAGCTCCGCGTCACCACCCAGATCCCGCCGAGCCCCACCGCGACGACGCCCCAGATCCGCCTTGTCGGGCAGATCCGCGGCTGGGGCGGCGTGCCCGGCTGCATCGCGAACTTCGAGGCAACCGT
>JADLCV010000268.1 GCA_020846995.1 Paracoccaceae bacterium | reverse complement strand
GGTTGGCAGCACGAGCGGCGCGGTGACGCGCCGCCCAGAGGAATGGCCATCCAAGGGGGGAGACCCCCGGGACAGAATCCGGCTTAGAGGCCGTCCGCGCAGCACACCCCCCGCCCCGCTCTGCCCGGGCTGGCCCACGGGCGGAGAATAGGCGGCCAGGCGGTTCCCCGGGGCGTGGCGTCGCCGTGAAGGAAACTCGGCCCCCTGGGCGGAGCTGGCCATGGTCCTCCCCTCCTCTCCCCCAATACACGGGCAGCGCCCGGCCGCGGGCGGCGCGAAGCGCCCGCCCATGGGGTGAGGCGGGACCGTCGTGCCAGTGGCACGACGCAGCCCCCCGAACGGCGGGCGCTGCCCGTGCGGGCGCACGGGCGGAAGGGAGGCGGCGGGGCGGTTCCTTGGGGAGGGGGGTCGCCGTGAAGGGCACGTGGCCCCTTGGTCTGAGCGGGCCGCGGTTCGCCCCTCCGCGCCCCCGAGCCACGGACAGCGCCCGCCAGAGGGTGAGGGGGAACCGCCCTTGCCGGTGGCACGGGCGCAGGCCACAGGACGCCGGGCGGGAGGAAGGCGGCGGGGCGCGGGGGTCCGGGCGGGCCTCCCCCGGCCGGCCGCGGGGCGGCGCCCGGCCCGCCCTCAGCCGTGCCAGGCAGCGACGGTCTTCAGGGTCGAGAAACCGCGGAGCGCCTCGAACCCCTTCTCGCGGCCGTGGCCCGACTGGCCGGTGCCGCCGAAGGGAAGTTCCACCCCGCCGCCGGCGCCATAGGTGTTGAGGAACACCTGGCCGGCCCGGAGCGCGCGGGCGAGGCGGAGCTGGCGCCCCCCGTTCTCCGTCCACAGGCTTGCGACCAGCCCGTAGGGCGTGCCGTTGGCGATCGCCACCGCCTCGGCCTCGGAGGCGAACGGGATCACGACCTGGACGGGGCCGAAGATCTCCTCCTGGGCGAGGACATGGGCCGGCGGCACGTCGGCGAAGAGGTGGGGGGCGAGGTAGTGGCCGCCGGCCGGCGCGTCGGCGGCGACGCGGCCGCGGGCGGCGAGGGCGAGGCCGCGGCCGGCCTCGAGATAGCGCCCGACGCGCGCCTTCTGGGCGGCGCTGATGAGGGGGCCGAGGTCGTGGTCGGCCAGCGCCGGGCCGGCGACGAGGCGGCCGTAGATCTCGGCCATGCGGGCCACGACCTCCGGATAGACGGCCCGCTCGACGAGGATGCGGGCGGCGGCCGAGCAGGTCTGGCCGGCGTTCTGGATGCCCGGGGCGACGAGGAAGGGGAGGGCCCGGTCGAGGTCGGCATCGGCGAAGACGAGCTGCGGCGACTTGCCGCCGAGCTCGAGCGTCACCGGCACGACGTTCGCCGCCGCCGCCGCCTGCACCGCCCGCCCGGTCGCGACCGAGCCCGTGAACGAGAGATGGCGGATGCCGGGATGGCCCGCGAGGGCCGCCCCCGCCTCGGCCCCGAGCCCGGGGACGACGTTCAGCGCCCCCGCCGGCAGCCCGGCCTCGTCCCCGAGCCGGGCGAAGGCGAGGGCCGAGAGGCTCGCCTGCTCGGCCGGCTTGAGGACGCAGGCGTTGCCCATGGCGAGGGCCGCCCCGACCGAGCGGCCGATGATCTGCAGGGGGTAGTTCCAGGGCACGATGTGGCCCGTCACCCCGTGGGGCTCGCGGAGGGTGAGGACGGTGTAGCCGGCGAGGTAGGGGATGGTCTCGCCATGGGTCTTGTCGACGGCGCCGCCGTAGAACTCGAGGTAGCGGGCGAGCGCGCGGGCGTCGGCGCGGGCCTGCGCCAGGGGCTTGCCGACGTCGCCCGCCTCGATGCGGGCGAGATCCTCGGCCCGCTCCTCGACGAGGCGGCCGAGGCGGGCGAGGATGCGCCCGCGCTCGGCCGGCGCCATCCGCCCCCAGGGCCCCGCGAGCGCCCGGGCGGCGGCGGCGACGGCGGCGTCGATCTCGGCCGCCCCGCCCCTCGCGATCGCGGCGACGACCGCGCCGGTCGAGGGATCCTCGGCCGGAAGGCTCGCCGCCGCCCCCTGCCAGCGGCCGCCGACCAGATATTCCGCGGGATCGAACCAGAGCGCCATCGCCCTCCCCCCCTTTTCCCACCCTCGCAGCGCCGCGAGCATGCCCGCGCCCGCGCGCCGGCGCCAGAGGCGGCGCCACCCCGGGGCGGCGGGGCGGGACGCCTGCCGCCGCCCGCCGGCCTCAGGGGCCGAAGATCGCCCCCTCGTGGCGGGCGAGGTAGATCGCGAGCCAGGGGGCGAAGCGGCCGGGGGCGCGGGCGAGTTCGGCCGCGAGCGCCGCCCGCGTCAGCCAGCGCAGGCCCATCACCTCGGCGGGGTCGGGGCGGGGCGCGAGGTCGGGGCCGGCCTCGGCCCGGAAGAGATCGACGACCTCGTGCTCGACCATCCCGGCCCCGACCTCGGCCCGATACTCGACCTGCCCGCGGTGGGTGAGCGCGAGGCCCTCGAGGCCGAGTTCCTCGGCGAGCCGCCGCCCGGCGCAGGCCGCCGGCGCCTCGCCCCAGGCGGGGTGGGTGCAGCAGGCGTTGGCCCAGAGCCCGGGGCTGTGATACTTGCCCCGCGCCCGCCGCTGGAGGAGGACGCGGTCGCCGGCGGTGATGCAGACCGAGACCGCGGGATGGCGAAGGCCGCGGCGGTGGACCTCGAGCTTGTCGACGGGCGCGAGGGTGCCGTCGATCCAGGCCGGGATCGGCGCCGCCCGGGCGGCGGGGCCCTCGCCCCTCACCGCCCCGCCCCCGGCGCGGGGCCGCGGGCGCCGGCGCCGGCGCCGGCAACGGCGGGTGCGGGCGGGGCGATGATCCGCGCCGCCATCGCCGCGGCGGCAAGGAACAGCACGGCCTCGATCGCGAAGACCGCCCCGAAGGCGGTCGCGTCGGCGAGGGCGGCGCGGCGCAGGAGGTCGGCGAGGGCCGCCCCGGCGAGGCCGCCGAAGCCCGCCGCGAGCGCCTGCCCGGCCCCCCAGAGGCCGACCCGGGCGCCCTCGCGCCGCCCCCGCCCCTCGCCCGCGAGGGCCATCATCGCCCCCACGGCGGCGACCGCATACATGCCGTTGAAGAGGCCGAGGGTCGCGACCACGGGAAGGAGAAGCCCCCCCGCCCCGGCGCTGCCGATGGCGGCGAGGGCGGCGAGGGCCGCCGCCGAACCGGTGCAGCCCGCCACCACCCAGCCCCGGGGCGTGCCGAGCCCGAGCCCCGTCGCCGCCGCCCCGGCCGCCACCATGCCGGCGAGGACGCCGCCGTTCTGGATGCCGGCGAGCCTTGTCGTCGCCCCCGGGCTGAGGCCGAAGACGAGGCCCGCGAAGGGCTCGAGGATCAGTTCCTGCATGAAGTAGGCGCTCATCGACAGAAGGATGAAGCCCGTGAAGGCGCGGGCGCGGGGCTCGGCCCAGACGGCGGCGACGCCCTCCCGCAGGCCCGGCCGGCGGGGCGCGGGCGGGGGCCGGGCGAGGCCCCGCTCGATGCCGGCGGTGGCGAGGGCGGCGAGCGCCAGCGCGCCCCCCGCGACGGCGGCGACGATCGCCGCCAGCCGGCCGTGGCTGTAGGGGTCGAGGATCTGCCCCACCCCCGCGGCGGTCAGGGCGATGCCGCCGATCATCATCGACCAGACGATGGTGGCCGCGGCCGGCCGCCGGGCCGGCGCCGTCGCGGACGCGAGAAGGGCGAGGAGCGAGGTGCCGGCGGCCCCGGTCCCGAAGCCGACGAGCGCGAAGGCCGCGGCCGCCAGCGCGAGGCCGGGCGCGAAGGCGCGCTCGAGGACCGGCAGCGCGAGGGCCGCGGCCACCGCCCCGGCCCCGAGCGCGGCCATGCCGGCGAGGATCCAGCGCCGCCGGCCGCCGCCCCCGTCCGAAAGGACGCCCCAGCCCGGCCGGCTGAGCTGGACCCCGTGGTGAAGGGCCACGAGCAGGCCCGGCACCACCGCCGGAAGCGCGAGTTCGACGACCATCAGCCGGTTGAGCGTCGAGGTCATGAGGACGACGACCGCCCCGAGGCCCGCCTGCACGAGCCCGAGCCGGAGGATCGCGAGCCACGTCAGCGTCACGGCCGGCCCTTCTCCCTTTCCCCGCGTCCCCACGACGCCCGCGCCCCGCGTCCGCGGGGCGGCCGGGGCCGCCTACCATCGGCGGGCGGGCGGCGCCAGCGGACGCTTCGGCGCAGCCGGCCCCCCGCAGCGGCGCCCGGCGGCCCGGCCGCCCTGACCGTTTGACCTTGGCGGGCTTCGGCAGGATAAGGGGGGTCCGGAAGACCTCGGAAGGGAGACTGCTGATGAAGACGACACTCGCGTTCGCGATCGTCGGGTTGCTCGCCGCCGGGCCGGCCCTTGCCGGCGATCCGGCGGTGGGCGAGCGGGAATTCGCCAAGTGCCGCGCCTGCCATGCGATCGTCGCCAGCGACGGCACCGAGATCCAGAAGGGCGCCGCCACCGGCCCGAACCTCTACAACGTCGACGGCCGCGCCGCCGGGTCGGTCGAGGGCTTCCGCTATTCCGACGCCATGATCGAGGCCGGCCAGAAGGGCCTCGTCTGGGACGAGGATTCGCTCGAGGAATACGTCGCCGATCCGACCAAGTTCCTGCGCGAGTTCACCGGCAACGCCCGGGCCCGCGGCAACATGGCCTTCAAGCTCAACCGCAAGGTCGAGGACATCGTCGCCTATCTCGACAGCGTCGTGATGGAGGCCGACCGCCGCTAGGGCGGGGCCCGTCGCGCCCGCCCCGGCCCCTCCCTGACCCCGCGCCGGCGGGGAGGGCGCCCGCGGGGCTCAGAAGCCTTCCATCTCGCGCAGGCCGGGGAAGGCGCGGAACCACAGCCAGGTCGCGCCGAGGGTGACGGCGCCGCCGAGGGCGACCGCGGCCGGGGCCCCGATCGCGGCCGCCATGACCCCGGCCCGGAAGTCGCCGAGCTGGTTCGAGGCGATGACCATGACCGAATTGACCGCACTCACGCGGCCGCGCAGGGCGTCGGGGGTGCCAAGCTGGATCAGCGACTGGCGGACGTAGACGCTGACCATGTCGGCGCCGCCGTAGACCACGAGCGCGGCGAGGGCGAGCCCGTAGCTGCGCGTGAGCCCGAAGACGAGGATCGCGACCCCGAAGACCGCGAGCGAGGCGAAGAACGTCCGCCCGACCGACCACGGCAGGGGGCGCCAGGCGAGCAGCGTGCCGACCGCGAGCGCCCCCGCCGCCGGCATCGCCCGCATGACCCCGAGCGCCTCGGGGCCGACCCCTAGGATGTCGACCGCGTAGACCGGGAGGAGCCCGGTGACGCCGCCGAAGAGGACGGCGACGAGGTCGACCGAGATCGCCGCGAGCACGGTCGGGGTGTTGCGGATGTGGCGGAAGCCCCCGAAGAGAAGGGCGAGGCCGAAGGGCTCGGGCGTGGTGATGCGCAGGTCGGTGCGGATCGACAGGATGGCGAAGCTGCCGATCAGGCAGAGGGCGGTCGCGATCGCGTAGACGGCCGCCCCGCCGGTGGCAAGGAGGAGGCCCGCGGCCGCCGGACCGGCCAGCTGGGCGAGCTTCGTCACCGAACTCGCCCCGGCGATGGCGAAGGCGAAGAGGTCGCGGGCGACGAGCTTCGGAAGCGTCGATTGCAGGGCGGGATGGAGCAGCGCCGTCGCCGTCCCGCTGGCGGAGAGGAGGAGGAAGACCGGCCAGACCGCCTCGCCGCCGCCCCCGAACCAGAGCCCGATCGCCGCCATGGCGGCACCATCGAGGAGGAGCGCGAGGCCGACGATCCGCCGCCGGTCGAAGCGGTCGGCCATGACACCGGCCGGGAGCGAGAGCGCAAGCACCGGCAGGAACAGGAAGAGACCGACGAGGCCGAGGTCGATGACATCGCCGGTCCGGGCGTAGAGGTCCCAGCCGACGGCGACGGCCAGCATCTGCTGGGAGGTGACGTAGCAGCCGCGGCAGAGGAGGAAGCGGAGGTAGCCGCCGTTGCCGAGGAGGGCGCCGCGCGACCGCCCCGGGGCGGCAGGGCCGGGCGCGGCCATTCAGCCCCGCCCCCGGCGCGACCCCACCGCGCGCGCCCGGCACGACGCTGCGGCGTGCCTCCGGCAGGCCCCCACGGCGAGCCTCGGCCGCCGGGCCGCAGCGCGCCGCGGGTGCCGCGTCGCCGCGCGCCCGCGGCGCCGGGACGTGGCGCCAGGGCAGGGGCCCGCCGGCCCGCGCCGGGCCCTCCGCCGGCCGGATCCCGCACCCGCGGGAGCGGGCCGGGCGCATGCGGTCACGGGCGACTCCCTCGCTGCCTCCGCTCCGGCCCGCCCATAGCCCGCGGCCCGGCGGCCCGCAACCGGGCCCGCGGCCCCCCCCCCCGGCACCCGCGCGGTCAGCGGGCGGGCAGCGCAAGCCCGGGGGGCAGCGCCCGGCCGCCGCGGCGGGCGGCCTGCTCGCGGCGCGCGGCCTCGATCAGCTCGGGGCGGGCGATCAGGCGGCGGGCGGTCCCGGCCATGACGGCGGCGGCGCGGATCATGGCGCGATGGGCGGCCGGGGTGCAGCCCTGTGCCACCGCCTGCCAGCTGTGGCTGGGCGTGCCCGCGGCCCAGGTCGCGGTCGCGCATTCGACGACCGGCACGATCCAACTCACGTCGCCCACGTCGGTCGAGCCGCTGCCCTGCGCCATCGCCCCGTCCCAGGAGCGCAGGCCGCGATGGAGGGGCAGCCGCCCCTCGCCCGCCGCGGCGAGGTCATCGGCGGCGACGAGGGCGCGGCGGTCGGCCGCCGCCTGGTCGGGCAGCGTGGCCCGCACCGCGGCCGCGAAGGCGTCGTCCCCGGCATCGAAGCCGAGCGGGCCGAGCTCGCGCATCGTTTCGTGCATGACGCCGCAGAGGACGGCGTTGGGAAGGACGTTGAGCGCCCCTCCCCGGGGCAGGATCTCGACCGTCGTGCCGCTCATCAGCGCCGCTCCGCGGGCGACATCGTCAAGCCGCAGGGCGAGGTCGCCGACCTCGTCGGCCTCGGGCGCGCGGACCATGTAGAGGACCTCGGCCCGGGCCGGCACGACCGCCGCCGACACGCCGCCGGCATCGGTGACGGCATGGCTGAGGCGGGCCTCGGGCATCATGTGGGCGCGGAGGTGGTTCGCGCCCATGGCCATGAGCTCGACCGCGCCGAGGGCGCTGCGGCCGAGATGGGGCGCCATGGCGGCATGGGCGGCGCGGCCCTGAAAGCGGTAGGCGCGGTTGGTGACGGCGAGCGTCGCCCGTGCCCGGACCCCGTTGAAGGTGCCGGGGTGCCAGCCGACGGCCACGGCGACATCGTCGAAGGCCCCGGCGCGGACCATGAACCCCTTGCCCCAGCCGCCCTCCTCGGCCGGGCAGCCGTAGTAGCGGATGCGGGCGGCCACGCCCTCCCCGGCCAGCGCCGCGGCGAGGGCGGCGGCCGCGAGCATCGAGCCGGCGCCGAGGAGGTTGTGGCCGCAGCCGTGGCCCGCCCCCCCGGGCTCGACCGGCTCGGGCCGGGCGATGCCGGCCTTCTGGCTCAACCCCGGCAGGGCGTCGAACTCTCCGAGGAAGGCGATGACCGGCCCGCCCCCGCCGCGCTCGGCGACGAAGGCCGTGGCCAGCCCGCCGACGCCCGGGGTGACGCGGAAGCCCTCGGCCGCCATCGCAGCGGCCTGGGCCGCGGACGAGCGGTGCTCGTGAAAGCAGAGCTCGGGCGTCGACCAGATCGCATCGGCGAGGGCCGTGAAGGTCCCCGCCCGGCCCGCGAGATGGTCGCCAAGCCCCCTCACCCCGCGGCGCCCCAGACCGGCAGGATCAGCCGCGAGGGATGGGCAGGGTCGTGGTGGACGGCGTTGACGGCCTTGCGCAGATGGGTGTGGCGGCCGACCGGCTCGCCGGTGTTGGGGTTGACGTCGAAGCGCGGGAAGGACGAGGACGAGATCAGGAGCCGCAGCCGGTGGCCGGCACGGAAGCGGTTCGAGGTCGGGTAGAGCTCGAAGCGGACCCGGACCGGCACGCCCGTGGACAGGAACACCGGCCGCTCGAAACCCTCGCGGTAGCGGACCCGGAAGATGCTTTCGGAAAGGTTCATGCGGTAGCCGGCGGGCCAGGTCTCGCTTTCCGGGTAGAGATCCTGGAGCATGCAGAAGAGGTCGGTGTCGGGGGCGTCCGAGGAGAGGTGGATCTCGACCTCGGGGGCGCCGGTCAGGTCGAAGTCCTCGGCGAAGGGCGCGGTCGTGAAGGTGACGACGTCGGGCCTTGCGGCGAGGTCGCCGAAGGGCGGCTCGGCCCCCCGAACGCCGGCGTGCGTCACCTGGTCGGCCGCCCCCTGGAGCACGATGCTCTCGCGCAGGCTGATGGGATCGCCGGTGCGCATCATGCGCGGGAAGGGCGGGAGGTTCTGGGTCAGCGACGAGACGGTGGCGGCGACGGTCGGCATCGGCCGCTCGGGGTCGCTCGCGTAGCGGGTGGGGGCGCCCTCCTCCGGGGGAACCGGGGCGAGGCGGCCGCCGGCGTGCAGGAACCAGTCCTGCGGGGCGACACCCGCGGGCGGCCAGACCGGGCTCTGGCGCCATTCGCCGCCGTGGACGAGCTTGCCGGCCGCGTTGCGGCCGCCGTTGCCGCCCATGTGGAAATACCGGACCGCCGGCTGCCCCGCCCAGGCGGTCTCGTCGCCCTTGAGGAAGCGGTCGAAGAACTCGAGCATGAGGGCGTGGCGGTCGCGGGCGAGATTGCCCCGCACGGGTGCCTTGGGCCCCATGTCGACGTCGCCGGCCATGGGATTGTCGAGGTTCGGCCCCCCGTGCACGCCCGCGCCCATGATCAGGTACTGGTGCCCGAGCCGGCCGGCGAGGTCGGTGAAGTTCCTGATCGTCGCCCGGGGATAGCTGTCATACCAGGCGCCGGAATAGACGGTCGGGATGTCGGCCGTGCGGTCGCGGTAGATCTCGAAGTTCAGGGTCGGGTTCTTCCAGTATTCGCCGTATTCGGCGTTGCGGTAGAAGCCAAGCGCGCGGGCCTCCCACTTCGGCAGGGCGGCGAGCGGGCTTTCGCCCTCCGACCAGGGGAGCTTGCGGAGCCAGGCGAACATCGTCTCGGCGTTCCTGACCTGCCCGGCCTGGAGGCGGGGATCGGCGTGGGCCTCCTGGGCGTGGGTGCTGTTGGTCACGAGCCAGGCGAGCCAGCGCAGTTCGAGCGCCCCGTGGTGGCGGAGCGCGTGCATGAAGCCGTTGGAGCCGCCCTGGTTGATCCACATCGCCCGGAGGTGGGGCGGGCGGAGAAGTGCGGTCGCGTTCTGGTTCCAGGCCCGGAGCGAGGAGCCCTGGGTGCCGATCATGCCGTTGCACCAGGGCCGCGCCGCCAGCCACTCGATGACGTCGTAGCCGTCCGGCCCCTCATGGGCGCTCAGAAGCTCGAAATCGCCCCCCGACTCGAAGCGGCCGCGGACGTCCTGGACGACGTAGAGATAGCCGCGGCGGGCGAAATACTCGCCGTTGCCGGCCTGCCCCGAGGGCCCCTTGCCCGAGCGCGTGTCGTAGGGCGAGCGGGTGACGATGGCCGGAAAGGGCCCCGGCAAAGCCTCGCCGTCGCGGGCCGGCCGGTAGATGTCGACCGAGAGCATCACGCCGTCGCGCGCCGGCACCTTGACCGAGCGCGCGATGACGACGCCGTGGGGCGCGGGGTCGCCGGAAACTGCCATGTCCGATCCTCTCATTCCTCGTGCCGGGCGGCCTGGCGGGCCTGCCAGGCGGCCTTCTCCGCTTCGCGCAGCCGCCGCCGCTCGATCTTGCCGACCGCGTTCTTGGGCAGTTCGGCCACGAACTCGACCCGGCGGGGATACTTGTAGGGGGCCGTCAGGCGCTTGGCGAAGTCCTGGAGCTCCTTGGCCAGCTCGGGGCTTCCCGCGTGGCCGTCATGGAGGACGACGAAGGCCTTGACGATCTCGCCGCGCTCGGCATCGGGGCTCGGGATGGCCGCGACCTCGCGCACCTTGGGGTGGGCGGCGAGCGCGTTCTCGACCTCCTGGGGGCCGATGCGGTAGCCGGCCGAGTTGATGATGTCGTCGGCCCGCCCCTCGTAGTAGAGATAGCCGTCGGCGTCGGCGCGGGCATTGTCGCCGGTGAGGAAATGGGGCTGGCCGGCGACCTCGACCATGGCGGCGGCGGTGCGCGCGGGGTCCTGCCAGTAGCCGAGCATGACCTGCGGCGAGGGCAGGCGGAGCGCGATCTGCCCGGTCTCGCCCGCGGCCGCGGGGCGCCCCTCGGGGGTGAGGAGGGCGAGATCGAGGCCCGGCAGCGCCCGCCCCATGGCTCCCGGCCGGACCTCGGTGTCGCGGTAGTTGGCGACGAGCATGAGGGTCTCGGTCAGCCCGTAGGCCTCGAGCACCGGCCGCCCCGTCAGCGCCTGCCAGCGCGCCATCACCGGCGGGTTGAGGCTTTCCCCCGCCGAGACCGTCAGCCGCAGGCTCGGCATCGTGCCGGGGCGGAGGTCGAGGGCGACCAGCCGGCGGAGTTCGGTCGCGGCGGCGCAGAAGACGGTGACGCCGTGGCGGGCGATGAGCGCGATCCGCGTCGCGGCATCGAAGGGGCCGTCGTAGAAGAGGACGGCCGCCCCCCGCGCCCAGGGGCCGAAGAGGATCGACGTCCCCGCCTTCGACCAGCCGGTGTCGGCGGTGCAGTACATGACGTCGCCGGGCCCGAGGTCGAGCCAGTGCTCGGCCGACCGGCGCCAGCTCCAGAGCGCGCGGGAACTGTGCGCGACCCCCTTCGGCATCCCCGACGACCCCGAGGTGTAGAAGAGGATCGCCATGTCCTCGGCCGCAACCGTGGCGGGGCGGAAGTCGCCCGCGGCCTCGGCGAGGAGCGCCTCGAGCGACACCCAGCCGGCGGCCGCGGCCGGGCGCGGCCCGGGCCCGTCGGGCGGCAGCGCGGGATCGGCGGCGACAAGGAGCGTGCCCGCCGGCGCCGCCGCGAACTTGCCCGTCTCGGCGGCCGAGGTGATGACCGCGCGCGCCCCCGAGTTGCCGAGCCGGTAGTCGATGTCCTTCGCCGTCAGCATGGTAACGCAGGGAATGGCGACGGCGCCGAGCTTGAGGACCGCGACCATGGCGATCTGCCAGGCGGGAATCCGCGGCAGCATCACGAGCACGCGGTCGCCCCGGGCGATGCCGCGGCGGGCCAGCGCGGCGGCCAGCCGGTCGGTCAGCGTCGCCATCTCGGCAAAGCTGTAGCGGCGCTCCTGCCCGGCGGCGTTGCACCAGATGAGGGCCGGGGCGGCGGCGTTGCGCACCCCGTCCCGGGCCCAGGCGTCGACGACGTCGGTGCCGAAGTTGAAGGTCGCGGGCACCGTCGGGCGGGGGGCGGCGCGAAGGGTCGCGTAGCGGTCCATGGATCCCTCTCTCCCGGGGCTCAGCCGCGCGGAAGCGCGCCGATGAAGGCCCTGACCTTCCCGGCCAGGACCTCGGGCTGGTCGCCCCAGATCGTGTGGTTGGAGTTCGCGATCACCTCGAGACGGGCGTTGGCGAAGCTCCGCGCCAGCCCCTCGGCCTGGGCGCCCGAGAGCACGTTCGAGCGGTCGGCGTTGAGGACGAGGACCGGGGCCCGGATCGCCGCGACGTCGGCCGACTGGTCGACCGAGAGGTTGAGGAAGATCCTGGTGATCGCGGGAAGGTCGTAGGCCCAGCTCCAGCTGCCGTCGGGCTCGGCGCGGAAATCGCCCTCCATCGCCATCCGGTGCAGGGCGGGGCTGAGGCCGGCGCGCTGCGGCAGGGCCATGGCGAAGGCCTCGGCCGCCGCCCGGGTGGGGTAGTTGCGGGGGCGGGAATGGTGCGAGCGGAGGTATTTGACGATCTCGCCATCGGCGACGAAGAAGCTCGGGTCGGAGAGGACGAGCCCGGCGACCCGGGCCGGATGGGCGGCGGCGAAGGCGACCGCGACCTGGTTGCCGACCGAACTGCCGACGAGGGTGACGCCCTCGAGGCCGAGACGCTCGACAAGCCGTGCGATGTCGCCCGCAAGCTCGGCGATGGTGTAGCGCGACTCCGGCCGGTCCGAGGCCCCGTGCCCGCGCATGTCGACCGCGATCACGCGCGCCATGTCGCCGAGGCTCGCCGCGAGATGGCCCCAGGCATGGGCCGACATCGAGGTGCCGTGCAGGCAGAGCACGACCGGGCCGGTGCCGCCGGTGTCGAGATAGCGGATGCGCACGCCGTCGAGATCGACGACCTGCGAGGTCCAGCGCGGATCGAGGGGGGCGGGGGTCATCGGGGTCTTCTTCCTCACGGGGTCGGGGCATCGCCGTTGGCGATGCAGGCGGCGGCCTCGCGGCCCTGCCAGAGGGTCATGCGATGGCGCAGGCGCGCGCAGTCGGGGGCGGCCAGCGGGCAGCGGGTGCGGAACCGGCAGCCCGCCGGCGGGTTGCGGGGGCTTGGCACGTCGCCCTGGAGGAGCGGCACGGTCTCGATCCGGGCCTCGGGATCGACCTTGAGCGAGGAGGCGAGAAGCGCCCGCGTGTAGGGATGGCGCGGCGCCCGCAGGACCTCCCCGGTCCGCCCCATCTCCATGATGCGGCCAAGATACATCACCGCCACACGGTCGGCGAACTGGCCGACGACCGTCAGGTCGTGGCTGATGAACAGGTAGGTGAGCCCGTATCCGGTCTGGAGATCCTTGAGGAGGTTCAGGATCTGGGCCTGGACCGAGACGTCGAGGGCGGACGTCGCCTCGTCGAGCACGATCAGGCTCGGGCGGATGGCGAGGGCGCGGGCGATCGCCACCCGCTGCTGCTGGCCGCCCGAGAGCTGGTGGGGGAACTTGTGGAAGGCGTTGGCCGGCAGCTCGACCTGGGCGAGAAGCTCGCGCACCCGCGCGTCGCGCTCGGCCCCGCGCAGGATGCGGTGGACGTCGAGCCCCTCGCCGATGAGGTTGCCGATCGTCCAGCGGGGATCGAGCGAGCCCAGCGGATCCTGGAACACGACCTGGGCACGGCGGGCGATCTCCTGGCGCGAGCTGCCGCCGTCGGCGCGGATCTCGCCCTCGGCGATCGCCTCGAGGTGGAGGACGGCGCGGCCGAGCGTCGATTTGCCGCAGCCCGATTCGCCCACGAGCGCGAGCGTCTCGCCGCGGGTGAGATCGAGGCTCACCCCCTCGACCGCGCCGACATGGCCGACGATGCGCCGGAAGAAGCCCTTGCGGATCGGGTAGCGCACCGACACGCCGCGCAGCGCGATGAGCGGGCGCGCCCCGGCGGTCGGCCCGGCGCCCGGCGGCTCAGCGATCATCGGCAAGCTCCTCGGCCCGCAGGCAGCGCATCAGGCGGCCGTGCGAGGCCATGGTGAAGGTCGGGGCGACCGCGGCGCAGCGGGGCTGGGCAAGCGGGCAGCGGGGGTGGAAATGACAGCCCGAGGGCATCGCCCCGGCCTGCGGGACCGAGCCCGCCAGAGCGGCGATGCGGGCCCCGGGGGCACCCGTCGGCAGGCTGCGCAGCAGCGCCCGGGTGTAGGGGTGGCGGGGCGTGCGGATGATCTCGCCGACGCTCGCGGTCTCGACCACCTGGCCGCCATACATGACGGCGACGCGGTCGGCCATCGCCGCGACGACGCCGAAATCATGGGTGACGAGGATGAGCGCGAGGTTCAGTTCGCGCTGCATGCCGCGGATCAGGTTCAGGACCTGGGCCTGGATGGTGACGTCGAGCGCGGTCGTCGGTTCGTCGGCGATCAGGAGTTCGGGCTCGGAGGCGAGGGCGATGGCGATCATCGCCCGCTGGCGCTGGCCGCCCGAGAGCTGGTGGGGATAGCGGTCGAGCGCCTCCCCGGGGTCGGGCAGGCCGACGTGGCGCAGCCATTCAGCCCCCCTGGCCCTCAGCGCCGCACGATCGGCGAGCCCGGTCAGGCGCAGGGCCTCGTTGAGCTGCTGGCCGACCGTGCAGACGGGGTCGAGCGCCCGCGAGGGGTTCTGGAAGATCATGCCGACGCGCCGGCCGAGAAGGCCCCGCCGGCGCCGCTCGCGCTCCGAGAGCCTTCCGATCTCCTCGCCGTCGAGCGTGACGGTGCCGCCGGAGATGGCCCCCCCGCGGGCGAGAAGGCCGGTGACGGCCAGGACCGTCACCGACTTGCCCGACCCCGATTCGCCGATCAGCGCGAGGGCCTCGCCGCGCCGCACCGACAGCGTGACATCGGAGATGACCTCGGTCCGGCCGTAGCGGACGGCGAGGCCGTCGACGGCAAGGACCGGGGGCTCGGCGGGCGCGGCCGCGGGGGCGGGGGCGGCCTTCACTGGTCGACCCAGACCTCGGGCAGGCTCGGGAAGCCCTGGGTCAGCATCGGATGCCAGCCATGGACCCGCGCCTGGGCAGGATGGAGCAGGACGGCCGCCCAGACCGGCAGCGGGTTCTGGTGGGTGGCGGCGATGTAGCGCTGGATCTCCCAGATCTTCTCCTGGCGGGCGGCGGGATCGACGATGCCCTGCTGCTCCTCGATCAGCGCCGTCAGCGCCGGATCGTCGATGCCGGTGTAGTTGCGGATGCCGCCCTTGAGGTAGTGGGTCGTGAAATACTCGTTGGCCTCGGCGAAGGGGCTCATCATCAGATACATGCCCTGGAAGTTGCCTTCCTTGCCGAGGGCCTGGCCGGCGACCGTGTCCACCATCTTGATCTCGGCGGTGATGCCGATCGCCGCCAGATCCTGCTGGATCCACTCGGCCTCGCGCACGAACTCCTCGCCGTAGTTGAGGACCGTGAACTCGAAGGTGAAGCCGTCGGCGAAGCCCGCCTCGGCGAGGAGCGCCCGGGCCTTCTCGGGGTCGGGGGTGCCGTAGAGGGCGATGCGCTCGTCGTCGGGCAGGGTCTGGCGGGCGAGCGCGGGGCCGACGACGCCGCCGACGGCGCCGCCGCCGCGGATGACCTCGCCCATGGCGAGGCGGTCGATGGCGAGGTTCATCGCCTGCCGCACCCGGAGGTCGGCGAAGGGCGCGAAGGCCGGGTTGAGGAAGATCTCGCCCTGGGTGTTGGAGATCGTGCGCACGTCCTGGAGGCCGGGAACGGCGGCCTTGATCGCCTCCATCTGGGTGAGGTTGAGGGGACCGAACCAGATGTCGATCTGGCCGCCGCGGAACGCCGTGATGCGGGCGTTGAGGTCCTTGATCGGCAGGATGTCGACCTCGTCGAGGTAGGGCAGTGCGTCGCCGGTGTCGCTCTTGCCGAAGTAGGTCGGGTTGCGGACGTAATGGGTGACGACGCCGGGCTCGTTGCGCTCGATGATCCAGGGGCCGGTGCCGATCACGGTCAGGTTGCGGTCGTAGCCGCCGCTGAAGGCCTCGGCCGGCAGGATCCACATGTTCTGGTGGGCGAGGTTCTGGAGCAGGACGACGTTCTTGCGCTTGAGCGTCATGACGATGGTGTGGTCGTCGGGGGCGGTGATGGTGTCGACGGCGGCGAAAAGCCCCTTCTGGACGCCCCCGGCGCGCATCGCCTCGTAGGTCGCGAGGACGTCGGCCGAAGTGAAGGCACGGCCCGAGACCGGGGCCACGTCCTGCCAGACCACGCCCTGGCGGAGGTGGAAGGTGTAGGTCAGCCCGTCCTCCGAGATCTCCCAGCTTTCGGCGAGGGCGGGTTTGGCCACGAACTCGCCATAGGCGATGTCGTCGCCGGTATCCCAGTCGATCAGCCGGTTCATGGCGAGGCCGAGGCGCGAGTGGACGCCGAACTCGGTGCTGGCCAGGGGGTCGAAGTTCGGGGCGTCGGCATGGACGTTGATCGTCACCTTGCCGCCCGGCCGGGGCGCCTCGGCGACCGCCGCCGGGGCGAAGGGCAGGGCCAGCGCCGCCGTCGCCGCGAGCGCCCGCAGGGCCCGCCCGAGCGCGGCCCCGCCTGCGTGAAGTCCCTGGTTCATGCATTCCTCCGTGTTGGGTCGTTGGGGATGGGCCGGGCCTTCCGCCCGGTTTCAGCGCTGGCGGGGATCGAGGACGTCGCGCAGCGCGTCCCCGATGAGGTTGAGCGCCAGCACGCTGATCGTCAGCATGGTGCCGGGAAAGATGATGAGCCAGGGGGCGATGCCGATGAAGCGGGTCCCCTGCGCGAGCATGGTGCCGAGCGAGGGATTGGGCGGCGGCGTGCCGACGCCGAGGAAGCTCAGCGCCGCCTCGATCATGATCGCGACGCCGAAGGCGAGCGAGCCGAGCACGAGCGCCGTCGGCATGAGGTTCGGCAGGCCGTGGGTGAGGATGATGCGCAGCCCGGGGGCGCCGATCACCCGCGCCGCGGCGATGTAGTCGTGCATCCTGACCTTGATCATCTCGGCCCGGATGACGCGGACGAAGCGGGGGAACTGGCCGATCGTCACGGCGATGATGACGTTCTGCACGCTCGGCCCCAGCATGGCGGCGATGAAGAGCGAGATGACGAGCGAGGGCACGGTGTCGAGGATCTCGACCAGGCGCTGGATGACGGTGTCGGCCCAGCCGCCGACGTAGCCCGAGACCATGCCGATCATCCCGCCCGTGCTCATCGTCAGGACGACCACCATGAGCCCGACGAAGAGCGACACCCGCGTGCCGTAAAGCGCCCGCGAGAAGACGTCGCGGCCGATGTCGTCGGTCCCGAACCAGTGCGTGAGCGAGGGCGGCTTGAGGATCATCCGGCGGCTCTGCTCGAGGGGATCGAACTGGGCGATCCAGGGCGCAAAGAGCGCCGCCACGAGGACGACCGAGAGGATCACGAGGGCGGTGCAGCCGACCGGATCGCGGATCAGGCCGCGGAGGATGGCAAGGGTGCGGCTGGTGCGCCGCGCCGGCGCCACGGCCGGGGGAAGTGCTGCGCCGGTCACGACAGCCTCTCGCGCACACGGGGGTCGACCACCCCGTAGGAGAGGTCGACGAGCAGGTTGACGATGATCGTGATGAGCCCGTAGGTGATGACCGCCGCCTGCACGACGGTGTAGTCGCGGCTCGCCACCGCCTCGAAGAGGAGGTTGCCGAGGCCGGGGATGTTGAAGATGCGCTCGATGATGACGGTCCCCGAGAGGAGATGGCCGAACTGCGTGCCGAGGAGCGTGATGACGGGGATGAGCGCGTTCTTGAGCCCGTGGCCGAGGTAGAGCGTGGCCGACGACACCCCCCGCGCCCGCGCCGCGCGCATGAAGTCGGCCTCGGCGACCTCGAGCATGGCCGAGCGCGTAAGCCGCGAGAGGGCGGCGGCGACCCCGAGCGAGAGCGCGACGGCGGGAAAGATCACCTGCTGGAGGTTGACCACGGGATCGCTGAGGAAGGTGCGGTAGGGCAAGGGGATGAAGTAGCCGACGGCGGCGAGCCCGGTGAGCGTCAGGAGGCCGAGCCAGAGCTGGGGGATGGCGAGGGCAAGGGTCGAGACGACGCGGAGGCCGAGATCGCCCGGCGTGCCCCGCCAGAGGGCCGAGGTCACGCCCGAGGCGAGGCCGAGGACGAGGCCGATGAGGATGGCGACGACCGCGAGCTGCATGGTCGGGACGACGGCGGCGCCGATGAGGTCGAAGACCGGGCGCGCCGACCACAGCGAGGTGCCGAAATCGCCGGCCAGGACGGCCCCCGCCCAGCGCGTGAACTGGACGAGGATCGGCTGGTCGAGGCCGAGCTGGGCCCGCTTCTGGGCCAGAAGCTCGGGCGTGACGGCGCCGGCCTCGGAGAGCTGCTGGCTGACGACGTCGCCCGGCACGAGGCGGAAGGTGACGAAGACGATGATCGAGACGGCGATCAGGACGAGGAACCCGAGGACCAGCCGGCGGAGGGCGAAGGTCAGCATGGCTCAGGGCTTGCGCTGCCAGCGCGCGGTCAGGGCCGCGTCCTCGACGGGCAGGCCCGCGGCCTTCCAGCCGCCGAAGCCGAGGTCGAGGTGCCAGACCCGCGCGAAACCCATCTCGATCAGCGCCAGCGCCGCGAGCACCGACCGCCCGCCGCCGGCGCAATAGACGACATACTCGCCCCCCTCCGCGAACTGGGTCCGGTGATAGACGCTCGCCGGGTCGGCCCAGAACTCGAGCATGCCGCGGGGGACGTGGTGGGAACCGGGGATGGCGCCCATGTCCACCCGCTCCTGGAGTTCGCGGAGGTCGATGACGGTCGGCGCCCCCTCGCCCCCGAGGCGGCGGGCAAGCTCGGCCGCCGACATCGTCGGCACCCGCGGGCGCAGGCTGTCCACCCAGCTCATCGTGTTCCGGATCGGCATCGGGCCTTCCCTCTCCTGCGGCTCAGGGCGTCGTGGCGTGGTCGCGCGGCAGGCCCGCCGGCGGGGCGAGCGCCCGCCTCAGGCCCTCGAGCGGGTCGGGCCCGCGGGCGTGGGTCGTCTTCAGCTCCCAGGTGCCGAGGTGGCGGGCCATCCGCGCCTCGGCCTCGCGGGCATCGCCCGCGGCGAGCGCCTCGACGACGCCGACATGCTCCTCGTAGGAGCGGCGGGCGTCGCCCGGGGTCTGGTGGCGCATGGTGTAGAGCGTCGTCAGCACGGTAAGGTCGCGGAGCTTGCCGGCGAGCACGCCGTTGCCGAGGCACCGGGCGAGGCAGACGTGGAAGTCGCCGAGAAGATGGCTGCGGCGGCCGACATCGGCCCCCTGCACGGCCGTGTGCTGGGCGTCGAGATGGGCGCGGAGACGGGCGATCTCGGCCCCGTCGAGCCGCCCGCCGCGGGCGCCGAGCTGGCGCAGGAGCCCGGTCTCGATGATGAGGCGGGCGTCGTAGAGCTCGCGCGCGAAAACGTCCGTGACCGCGGTCAGATACCAGCCGCGGCGCGGGCTGACGGTGACGATGCCGCGGCCGGCGAGGTCGATCATGGCCTCGCGGACAACGGTGCGGCTGCAGCCGAAAAGTGCGGCCAGCTGCTGCTCGCCGAGCCGCGCGTCGGGCGCGAGCCGCTGGCCGAGCACGGCGTCGATGACGCGGCTGCTGATGCTCGCGGCAATGGCCAAGGCCCCCCCCGATCCCTTGTATTCAAATCATGCATACAAGAAACCGGGGCTGCAGGCAACGATTCGCGACGCCTCCCGGCGGCGCGACCCGGCCGGCAGGATCAGGCCGGCGGGATCAGGCTGGCGGGGCGAAGAAGTCCGCGGGCAGCCGCGCCCGCAGGCCCCGCGCGAGGTCGTGGCCAAGCGCCGCGGCATCCTCCGCTGGCGCCCGGCCCTCGGCGGTCACGGCCTCCGAGCCGTCGGGCCGCAGGACCTCGGCGCGGAGCCAGACGGTGCCGCCCGCGAGGACCGCGAGCCCCGCGAAGGGCGTCTGGCAGGAGCCGTCGAGGCCCGCCAGCAGCGCCCGCTCGGCCGCCAGCCGGACGCCGGTCGCGGGGTCGTGGATCGCCTCGAGGAAGGCCGCCACGCGGCCGTCGGCCGCCCGCCGCTCGATCCCGATCGCGCCCTGGGCAAGTGCCGGCAGCATCTCCTCGGGCTCGAGCGGGCGGCGGGCGACATGGGCGAGGCCGAGCCGGTTGAGCCCGGCCATGGCGAGGAAGGTGGCATGGGCGACCCCCTCGCGAAGCTTCCTCAGCCGCGTCTCGACGTTGCCGCGGAACTCCACGACCCCGAGACGGGGGAAGCGGTTCAGGACCTGCGCCCGCCGCCGCAGGCTCGAGGTGCCGACGACGCTTCCCGGGGCGAGCGCAGCCGGCCCCTCCGCCGACGGCGCGACGAAGCCGTCGCGGACATCCTCGCGCGGCAGGTGGCAGTCGAGCGCCAGCCCCGGCGGCAGCTCGGTCGGCATGTCCTTCATCGAGTGGACGGCGATGTCGATGGCGCCCGCGGAGAGCGCGGCCTCGATCTCGCGCGTGAAAAGCCCCTTGCCGCCCAGCTCGCTCAGGGGCCGGTCCTGGACGCGGTCGCCGGTGGTGCGGATGGGGATGATCGCGAAGGCCGCCTCGGGCCGGTCGAGGGCCGCCATCAGCCGCGCCCGCGCCTCGCGCGCCTGGGCGAGGGCCAGGGCCGAGCCGCGGGTGCCGATGCGCAAGGGGGTGGCGGGGCTGGGAAGGGCGGGCGACATGGGAAAGGGCTTAGAGCGAAAGCGGCGAAGATGGAACCGCCCCCGGGGCGCGCGCGCCACCCGGCCGGCCGGAGGACGGGCGGGCGGTGGGCGGACGGCGGGCGGGCGGGGGTGGTCCGGCCGGGCCGGCTTGACTTCGCGCCGCGGGCGCCGGCAAGCAGGGGCCGCGGCGGCGGGGCGGAGGGGACGATGGGCGAGGGCAAGCGGCTCCTGCGGGCGCTCGCGGGCGAGGTGCAGCGGGTGCCGCCGGTGTGGCTGATGCGCCAGGCCGGCCGCTACCTGCCCGAATACCGCGCGACGCGGGCGCGGGCGGGGGACTTCCTCTCCCTCTGCTACACCCCCGACCTCGCGGCCGAGGTGACGATGCAGCCGGTGCGCCGCTTCGGCCTCGACGGGGCGATCCTCTTCGCCGACATCCTGCTCGTCGCCCAGGCGCTCGGGGCGCGGCTGTGGTTCGCCGAGGGCGAGGGCCCGCGGCTTTCGCCGGTCGCGACCGCGGCCGACATCGCCCGCCTGCGGCCGGCGGCCGACATCCACGACACCCTCGCCCCCGTCTATGCCACCGTCGGCCGGGTCGCCCGCGACCTTCCCCCCGGCGTGGCGCTGATCGGCTTTGCCGGGGCGCCGTGGACGGTCGCGACCTACATGATCGCCGGCCGCGGCACCCCCGGCCAGGGCCCCGCCCACGCGCTGAAGCGGGCCGAGCCGGCGCTCCTCGACCGCCTCATCGAGCGCCTCGCCGAGGCCACGGTCGAATACCTCGCGGCCCAGGCCGGGGCCGGGGCCGAGGTCGTCATGCTGTTCGATTCCTGGGCCGGATCGCTCGCGGGCGCCGATTTCGACCGCTACGCGGTGGCGCCGGTGCGGGCGATCGTCGCCGCCCTCAAGGCCCGCTTCCCCGGCCTGCCGGTGATCGCCTTTCCCCGCGGGGCCGGGCCGCGGCACGCCGGCTTTTCCCGCACGACCGGCGCCGACTGCATCTCGCTCGACCAGGGGGTCGATCCCCTCTGGGCGGCGGCCCATGTCCAGACCGACGGCTGCGTCCAGGGCAACCTCGATCCCGCCCTCCTCGTCGCCGGCGGCGCCCCGCTCGAGCTGGCGACGCGGGCGATCCTCGCGGCCTTCGCCGGCGGCCCCCACGTCTTCAACCTCGGCCACGGCCTCACGCCCGAGGCCCGGCCCGAGCATGTGGCCGAACTCGTGGCGCTCGTCCGCGGCGGCTGACGCGGGGCGCGGCCGGGCGGGGGGGCGGCCGCGCGTGCGGCCGGCCCCGGCCGCGCGGACGGCCGGGGCCGGCGGGTCTCCTCAGGGCATCCCGGCGCGGTCGTAGACCTGGACCGCGCGGGCGGCGTTGGTGCCGTAGACCGAGGCGTTGACGTCGCTCGCCCTGAAGTCGAGGTAGGCGCCGATCGGCCCCGAGGGCACGATCCCCGGAACCACCGGATACTCGTTGTTGCTGTCGGCAAAGACGCGCTGGGCCTCCTCGGAGGTCAGGAACTCGAGGAAGGCGATGGCCGCCTCGCGGTGGGGGGCGGTGGCGACGACGCCCGCGCCCGAGAGGTTGACATGGGTGCCGCGGTCGTCCTGGTTGGGGAAGATGATCCCGACCTTCCCGGCCACGGCCCGGTCGGCGGCCTCGGACGAGGCCGCGAGCCGGCCCCAGTAGTAGGTGTTGGCGACCGCGATCCGGCATTCGCCCGCCGCCACCGCCTTGATCTGGTCGGTGTCGCCGCCCTGGGGCGGGCGGGCGAGGTTCGCGGCCAACCCGCGGGCCCAGTCCTCGGCCGCCGCCTCGCCCATGACCTCGATCAGTTCGGCCATCAGCGAGATGTTGTAGATGCTCGAGGACGAGCGGATGCAGATCTCGCCCTTCCAGCGCGGATCGGCAAGGTCCTCGTAGTCGTCGAGCCCCTCGGGCAGGCCGCGCGCCTTGTCGTAGTAGATGACCCGCGCCCGCGTCGTCAGCCCGAACCAGAGGTTTCCGGGATGCTGGTACTTGGCCGGCACGCGGGCCTCGAGGACGGGGCTCTCGACGGGGGCGAGGATGCCCGCCTCGACCGCCCGGTAGAGCCGCCCGCCGTCGACGGTGACGAAGAGGTCGGCGGGGCTGCTTGCGCCCTCGGAGCGGATGCGCTCGATGAGTTCGTCGGCCTCGCCCTCGATGAGGTTGATCGTGATCCCGGTTCGGGCGGTGAAGGCGTCGTAGAGGGCAAGGTCGGTGTCGTAGTGGCGCGAGGTGTAGAGGTTGAGCTCGTCCGCCGCGGCCGGGGCCGCGACAAGGAGGGCAAGGACGGTCGCCGGCGCTGTCATGCGCATGTGGGGTCTCCTGCAAGGGTTCGGGGCCTGCCTCGCTGCCGGCCCCGGGGCGGGGCGCGGGCGGCTGGGTCGGCGGTCGATGCGGGCGGCGGCCTCGCGGCCGGCCGCGCCGACCCTCCTACACGGGCCGTCAATTCCTGACCAGATGCGTCAGGCAATCTGGACTGGCGCCTTCGGTTCGGCTAGGGCACCCTCCGCTGCCCTGGCCACCCCGCCCGCCCCCCTCCCCGCCCCGGTGCCGGCCCGGGCCCCTCCCGCCCCCCGGGCGGCGGCGGCACGCCGCCGGCCCGCGCCGCAAGGCGCCACCGCGGGGCGCGCGCCGGGGGGGCGCGGACCCCGGGGCGGAGGGGAGGCCTCGGCCGGAGGGAGTCCGTGCCGGGCAGGGACGCGCAGGCGGCAGGCCCGCCGCCCACGCCCACGCCCGGGCCCGCCGCCGGTGGCGCGGACGGCGCGGCCGGGCGGGGGCCCCGAGCGAGGCCGGGGCCATCCCCGCGGCCCCGGCCGCGGGCGGGTCGGGCGCATGCGCGGGGCCGGCCCGGAGGGCCGCCATCCCTGCCTTGCCGCCGAGGCCGCGCGCCGGCCCGCGCGGGGCGGGCCCCGGGCCGGCCGGGGACGCCCGCGGGCGCGGCCCCGGCAGGGAGCGGGGGCGGCCATGACCGCGATCGGGCTCACGGCCGCGGCCCCGGCCGGGGACAGGTCGCGCGCCGGCCCGCGCGGGGCGGGCCCCGGGCCGGCCGGGGACGCCCGCGGGCGCCCCCTGGGGGAGGGGCGGGGGCCGTGAGCGAGGTCCGGGTCATTCCCGAGGCGGGGGCCCCGCGCCCGCCCCGCGGGCGCTCGGGCCGGCCGGGAGCGGTCTGGGGGCTCGGCGCGGTCGCGATCGCGGCCCTCATCCTGATGCCCGTGGCGGCCGTCCTCGCCCGCCTCGCCCTGCCCTCGGGCGGGGCCTGGGCCCATCTCGCCGCCACGGTCCTGCCGGTCTATGTCGCCAACAGCCTCGGGCTCGCGCTCGGGACGGTCACGCTCGCGGTGGCGATGGGGGTGGGCGCGGGCTGGCTGGTCGCGGCCTGCGACTTCCCCTTCCGGCGGACGCTCGAATGGGCGCTGATCCTGCCCATGACCGTCCCGGGCTATGTCATCGCCATCGTCTACTTCGATCTCCTCGGCTACGCCGGTCCGGTCCAGACGGCCCTGCGGGCGGCGACCGGCTGGGGGCGCGACGACTACCGCTTTCCCGCCGTCGCCTCGCTGCCGGGGGCGGCCGTCCTCCTCGCCCTCGTCCTCTACCCTTACGTCTATCTCCTCGCCCGCACCGCCTTCCTGCGCCAGTCGCGCCACCTCATGGAGGCCGCCCGCAGCCTCGGCATCGGTCCCCGTGCGGCCTTCCTGCGCGTTGCCCTGCCGCTCGCCCGGCCGGCGATCGCCGCCGGGGCGGGCTTCGTCGCCATGGAGACGCTCGCCGACTACGGCGCCGTCTACCACCTCGGGGTGCCGACGCTCACCTACGGCCTCTTCCGCACCTGGTTCGCGGCCGGGGCGCCGGTGGCGGCAGCCCAGCTCGCCGCCCTCCTCCTCGGCTTCGTCGCCTTCGTCCTCGTCCTCGAGCGGGCGGCCCGGGCCGGCCGGCGCTACGCGACCGATCCCGGCGGGCGGGCGGCGGTGATCCCGCGCCGGCGCCTGAGGCCGCTGGCGGCGGCGGCGGCGATCCTCGCCTGCCTGCTCCCGGTCGCCTTCGGCTTTCTCCTGCCGCTTGCCGAGCTTCTCCGCCACCACTTCGCGGTCGGCGATTCGATGTGGGGCCCGCGCTTCCTCGCCTTCGCGCGCAACAGCCTCGTGCTGGCGGCGACGGCGGCGGCCCTGATCCTCGCCCTCGGCCTCTTTCTCGCCTACGCCCGCCGGCTCGACGGGGGGCGGGCGGTGCAGGCGGCGATCCAGGCCGCGGGCTTCGGCTACGCGATCCCCGGGGCGGTGATCGCCGTCGGCGTGCTCGCGCCGCTCGCCTGGGCCGACCGGACGCTCAACGCCCTCCTCGCGGCGACGGTCGGGGTGGCGCCGGGGCTGATCCTGACCGGCACCATCGCCGCCCTCCTGTTCGCCTACACCGTGCGCTTCCTCGCCATCGCCCTCTCCTCGCTCGAGGCCGGGCTCGCCCGCATTCCGCCCTCCTTCGACGAGGCCGCCCGCAGCCTCGGCAGCGGCCCCGCGGCGACCCTCGCCCGCGTCCACCTGCCGCTCCTGCGGCCCTCGCTCGTCGCCGCGGCGATCTTCGTCTTCGCCGACGTGATGAAGGAACTGCCGGCGACCCTGATCGTGCGGCCGTTCAACTTCGACACCCTCGCCGTCCGCGTCTTCCGGCTCGCGGCCGACGCCCGCGTCGCCGAGGCCTCGACGGCCGCCCTCGTCATCGTCGCGACCGGCATCGTCCCGGTCATCCTCCTCAGCCGGGCGATGAACGCCGGGGCGGCGCGGCCGCGCCACCCGCCCGCCGGGGGTTGACCCCGGCGCGGCCGGGGGCGACACCCCTCGCGGCCTCTCGCGACCCCTCGCGCGCGCCCCGGCGCGGAGGACCGCAAGGAGGACCGCAAGGAGGACCGCACGGGGGACCGCACGGAAGACCGCACGGAAGACCGCACGGAAGGCCGCAAGGAGGACCGCATGCCCCTTCTCTTCACCGCCGACGAGCTTGCCGCCGCCGCCGACCGCGTCCACCGCGGCATGGCGCCGACCGCCCAGCACGCCTGGCCGACGCTCGCCCGCCGGCTCGGCTGCGAGGTCTGGGTCAAGCACGAGAACCACGGGCCGACCGGCGCCTTCAAGGCCCGCGGCGCCATCACCTACATCGACTGGCTTCGCCGCACCGAGCCCGGGGTCCGCGGCATCGTCACCGCGACCCGCGGCAACCACGGCCAGGCCCAGGCGCGGGCGGCGCGGGCGGCGGGGCTCGAGGCGGTGGTCACCGTCCCCCACGGCAACAGCCACGAGAAGAACGCGGCCATGCGCGCCTTCGGGGCCGAGGTCGTCGAGTTCGGCGCCGACTTCGACGAGGCCCGCGAGGAGTGCCACCGCATCGCCGCCGCCCGCGGCCTCCACGTCGTGCCGCCCTTCCACCGCGAACTCGTGCGCGGGGTCGCGACCTGCGCCTGGGAGTTCCTGCGCGCCGTTCCCGGGCTTGACACCGTCTATGTCCCGATCGGCTGCGGCTCGGGCATCTGCGGCGTGATCGCGGCCCGCGACGCGCTCGGGCTTGCCACCCGCGTCGTCGGCGTGGTCAGCGCGGGGGCGCCGACCGCGCGCCTCTCGGTCGCGGCCGGGCGGCCGGTGGCGACGGCGGCCGCGCGCACCTTCGCCGACGGCATCGCCGTCCGGGTGCCGGTGCCCGAGGCGCTGGCGATCTACGGCGAGGGGGCCGAGCGTGTCGTCGCCGTCGGGGACGATGCCGTGGCCGAGGCCATCCGGGTCTACTTCGCCGACACCCACAACGCCGCCGAGGGCGCCGGGGCCGCCCCCCTTGCCGCCCTCATGGCCGAGCGCGAGCGCATGGCCGGGGCGCGCGTCGGCCTCATCCTCGGCGGCGGCAACATCGACAGCGACTGGTTCGCCGAGGTCCTCGCGGGACGGACGCCGGCCCCGCGGGCGGTCTGACCGGACGGCGGGGCGGGACCCCGAGTCGGGGGCCGGAGGGGCGCCCGGCCCGGGCGCGGCCGCGCGGGCCCCGGTCCGCCTCCGCCGCCGCGGCCGGCGGCGGGCGCCCGGCGCGCCCCGCCGGGGCCGGGGGGCGGGACCGGCGCGGGGCGCCCCCCCCGGGGGCGGAGGGCACGGAACCGGGCGCAGGCGGGGCTTCGCCCGGCCAGACGGGGCAAGGCCCCGTCCCCGTTGACAGCGGGCGGGCGAGGCGCAGACTGGGGCAGTCACGCCCGGCGGATGGCCTTCGGCCATGCCGGTCCCGGGGGTGCAGTAACGAGGTGTGACATGGAACTCGGGGTGCTGAACCGCCTGGCGCGCATCGGCGCGCTGGCCGGCCTTGCCTGCGGCCTTGCCGTGGCCGGGAGCGCGGTGGCCGCAGCGGACGGGGACGGGGGCGCCGTGACGGTCCTGTCGGCCGAGGTCCCGAGCAACGACAACTTCGCCGCGGCGCTCTTCGTGCCCCTGCCGGCAGGGGCGCGCGTCGCCGGCGCGAGCTCGAACGAGGACGCGACGCGCCAGTCCGGCGAACCCCGCCACCGCTCGCTACTGGACACGACGACGGTGTGGTTCTGCGTCGTGCCGGCCGCCACGGGCATGATGGCCGTCGACACCCACGGCTCGCAATTCGACACCGTGCTCGCGGCCTACAAGGGCGCCACGCTCTCCTCCCTGACGCGGCTGCGGCTGAACGACGATTTCGACCGCACCAACCCCTGGTTCCACCGCACGAGCCGGATCTACGTGCCGGTGACGGCGGGTGACACGATCTGGGTCGTGGTCGCCGGCAAGCGCGGGGCCGAGGGCAGCTACCGCATCATGTTCACCTCACCCGGCCTGCCCTTCCACTGACGCCGCCGCCGCAAGGCCCCGGGGCCGCCCCCCGCCCGCGGGCCCGGCCCCGGCGCCGCCGCGCCCGGCAGACCGATCCCCGGCCCCGGGGCCCGACACGGCCGGCACGGGGGGGGGGCCCGCCGGCGCCCCTCTCCCCTGTCTCTCCCCGAGGATCCTCCATGCCCGCCGACGACCTCCTCGCCCGGCTTGCCGCGCTTCTGGGCCCGCGGCGGTTCGCCACCGGCGCCGCCATCCCGGCCCGCAACGCCGCCGACGCGGCCGGCGGCGCCCCGCAGCCGCCGCTCGCCGTCGCCATGCCCGAGACGACGGCCGAGGTCGCGGCCGTCCTGCGCCTCTGCCACGGCGCGGGCCAGGCCGTCGTCGTCCAGGGCGGGCTCACCGGGCTCGCCGGCGGCGCCCATCCCCGGCCGGGCGAGATCGCGCTCTCGCTCGAGCGGCTCAAGGGAGTGGAGGAGGTCGACACGACCTCGGCGACCCTGACCGCGCGGGCGGGCACCCCGCTCGCCGAGGTCCAGGCCGCGGCCGAGGCGGCCGGGCTTCTCTGCGGCATCGACCTCGGCGCCCGCGGCTCGTGCACGATCGGCGGCAACGTCGCGACCAACGCCGGCGGCAACCAGGTCCTCCGCTACGGCATGGCGCGCCGCAACGTCCTCGGCCTCGAGGTCGTGCTGGCCGACGGCACCGTCCTCACGCGCCTCAACAAGATGATGAAGAACAACGCCGGCTACGACTGGACGCAGCTCCACATCGGCTCCGAGGGCACGCTCGGCGTCATCACCCGCGTCGTCCTCGCCCTCCATCCCCGGCCGCAGGCGGTTCAGACGGCGCTCTGCGCGGTCGCGGGCACCGGGGGCGCGCTCGCCCTCCTCGCCGGCCTCACCGCCCGCTTCGGCCCCGGCCTCATCGTCTTCGAGGCGATGTGGCACGAGTTCCTCGAGGTCGCCCGCGACCGCATCGTCCGCGCCCGGGTCTTCGATCCGACGCCGGCGGCCGCGGTCCTCGTCGAGGTCGCCATGGGGGCCGCGGCCGACCCCGCGGACGCCTTCGCCGACGCCCTCGGGGCGCTGATGGAAGAGGGTCACCTCGCCGACGCCGTGATCGCGCATTCCGAGGCCGAGCGCGCCCGCCTCTGGGCCTGGCGCGAGAGCGTCTACGAGTATTCGCGGCTGGGCCTGCCGATCATCAACTTCGATCTCGGCGTGCCACGCGTCGCCATGGCGGCGGCGGTCGAGGATCTCCGCGCCCTCGCGCGCGCCCGCTGGCCGCGGTCGTTGACGGTGATGTTCGGCCACATCGCCGACAGCAACCTGCACGTCGTCGTCGCCATCGACCCCGCCGACGGCCTTTCGGAGGTCGCGATCGAGGATGCGGTCTATGCCGTCGTCGCCGGCCACGGCGGCTCGATCTCGGCCGAGCACGGCATCGGCGTCATCAAGCGCCCCTGGCTCGGCCTCAGCCGAACGGATGCGGAACTCGCGCTGATGCGCCGGCTGAAGGCGACGCTCGACCCCGCGGGCATCCTCAACCCCGGCCGCGTGCTCGGCCCGGGCTGAGGCGGCCGGCGCCGGCCGCCGGGCGCGCGCGTCCCGGGGCGCCGGTTCAGCCGCCCGCCGCCTCGAGCCGTTCCTGGGCCGCGAGCCAGGCCGCCTCGGCGCGGGCGAGGCCGGAGGTGACCTCGGCGTAGCGGCGCTGCCAGCCGAGCACCTCCTCGGCCCGGCCGGCGGCGTAGAGGTCGGGGTCGGCGAGGCACCGGGCCGCCTCGTCGCGGATCGCGCCCAGCCGCTCGATCGCCGTCTCGCAGCGGCGGACCTCGGCCCGGAGGGGGGCGAGCGCCTCGCGCCCGCCCCGGGCGGGGCGGGTGGTCGGCGCCGGCGCCGGGGCCGCGCGCGCCGCGGCAGCCGGCGCGGGCTCGCCGGCCAGAAGCCCGGCCCGGTAGCCCTCGAGATCGCCCCCGTAGGGGCGCACGCTGCCGCCCTTCACCAGCCACAGGCGATCGGCGACGAGCGACAGGAGGTGCATGTCGTGGCTGACGATCACGACCGCGCCGGGATACCCGGTCAGGGCCTCGACGAGGCCCTCGCGGCTCTCGATGTCAAGGTGGTTCGTGGGCTCGTCGAGGATGAGGAGGTGGGGGGCGTCGATCGTCGCGACAAGGAGCGCCAGGCGCGACTTCTGCCCGCCCGAGAGCCGCGCCACCGCCGTCTCGGCCTGCTCGGCGAGCAGGCCGAAGCCCGCGAGCCGCGCCCGAAGGCGCGCCGGCGCCTCCTCGGGACGGAGCCGCCGGACATGGTCGAGGGGGCTTTCGTCGAGCGCGAGTTCGTCGACCTGGTGCTGGGCGAAGTAGCCCACCCGCAGCCGCGGCGGCCGCACGATCCGCCCCGCCATCGGCGCGAGCCTCCCGGCGATCAGGCGGGCGAGCGTCGACTTGCCCTCGCCGTTGCGACCGAGGAGCGCGATGCGGTCGTCCTCGTCGATGCGGAGATCGAGGCGGCGCAGGACCGCCCGGCCGTCGTAGCCCGCGGCGACGCCCTCCATGGCGACGATCGGCGGCGCCAGGGGCTCGGGCGGGGGAAAGGCGAAGGCGACCGCGCCCGCCTCCTCGGGCGCGGTGACCGGCACCATGCGCTCGAGCGCCTTGAGCCGGCTCTGCGCCTGGCGGGCCTTGGAAGCCTTGTAGCGGAAGCGGTCGACGAAGGCCTGCATGTGGGCCCGCCGCGCCTCCTGCTTGCGCGCCTCGGCCGCCTGCACGGCCAGCCGCGCCGCCCGCGTCGCTGCAAAGACGTCGTAGCCGCCGCCGTAGAGCGTGAGCGTCCGGTCCTCGAGGTGCAGGATCGCGCCCACGGCCCGGTTGAGAAGCCCGCGGTCGTGGCTGATGAGGATGACGGTGTGGGGATAGCGGGCGAGGTAGCCCTCGAGCCAGAGCGCCCCCTCGAGGTCGAGGTAGTTCGTCGGCTCGTCGAGGAGGAGGAGGTCGGGGGCGGCGAAAAGGATCCCCGCGAGCGCGATCCGCATCCGCCAGCCGCCCGAGAAGTCGGCGCAGGGCCGAACGAGGTCGCCCTCGGCGAAGCCGAGGCCGCGGAGGATGGCGCTCGCCCGCCCCTCGGCCGACCAGGCGCCGATGTCGGCAAGGCGGGTCTGGATGTCGGCGATGCGGTGGGGCTCGGTCGCGGTCGCGGCCTCGGCCACCAGCGCCGCGCGCTCGCCGTCGGCCGCGATCACGGTCGCAAGGATCGTCGCGGCGCTGGCCGGCGCCTCCTGCTCGACCCCGCCGATGCGGGCCCTGGGCGGCAGGGTGATGGTGCCGGCCTCGGGCACGAGCTCGCCGCGGATGAGCCGGAAGAGCGTCGTCTTGCCGCTTCCGTTGCGGCCGACGAGCCCGACCTTGTGGCCGCTCGGGATGGTCGCCGAGGCCCGCTCGAAGAGCGCGGTCCCCGCCACCGAATAGCCGAGGTCGTCGATGCGCAGCATGGCCGTTCCCTGCCCCAGGCGGGGCCGCTTTTCAAGCCGCGGGGGCCATGCTAGCAGGGCCCGGCAATCGCGGGGGCGGGCGGCCCGGGACGGGCCCCGCGCCCCTTTCCACCAACGGAGCCCCTCCATGGCCATCGAGCGCACGCTCTCGATCATCAAGCCCGACGCCACGCGGCGCAACCTCACCGGCCGCATCAATGCCCGCTTCGAGGAGGCGGGGCTGCGGATCATCGCCCAGAAGCGCGTCTGGCTGACCCTCGGGCAGGCGCAGACGTTCTACGGCGTACACCGGGCGCGGCCGTTCTTTGCCGAACTCACCGCCTTCATGGCATCGGCCCCGGTCGTCGTGCAGGTGCTGGAGGGCGAGGGTGCGATCGCGAAGAACCGCGACGTGATGGGCGCGACCAACCCCGCGAACGCCGCCCCCGGCACCATCCGCAAGGATTTCGCGCTGTCGGTCGGCGAGAACTCGGTCCACGGCTCGGACGGGCCCGAGACGGCGGCGGACGAGATCGCCTTCTTCTTCTCGGGCCTCGAACTGGTCGGCTGATCCGCCCCGGGCCCCGGGGTCAGACCGCCGCCCGGGCGCCGAAGGGCGCTCCCGGCCCCGGGGGGAGGACGGCCGCCGCGGAATCCCGCCCTGCCGGCGGCGGGGCGCGGCACCCGCGCCCGGCGGAGGCCGCCGCCGGCATCCCCGCTGTGGCGTCCGCGGCCTCCGGCCAGCGCCCTGCCGCTTCGTCCGTCACGCTCGCCATCGCCTGCTCCCCTGCGCGCCCTGCGGGGCGGCTTCTGCCGCCTTTCATGGCCCGCCGGAAGGCCGGCGGGCCCGGATCGCACAGGCTTGATGGGCATTTGCGGCGAATCTCCGGCCGGCGCCGGCGCCCGCCGACAGGGCGGCGCGGTCGCCGCCCGGCCGCTCAGGCGGCGCGGACGCAGGCCGGTGCCCGCGTCGGCCCGACCGCGAGCAGGCGGCCGAGGACCACGTTGCCGCCGACGAGGTCAAGGAGCGTCACCCGGTCGAGCGCGGTGTAGAAGGCATCGAGGGCGGCGGCGAAGGCATCGCGCAGCCGGCAGGCGGCGGTCAGCGGGCAGGTGTTGGCATCGCCGGCAAAGCACTCCGCGAAGGGCACGGGCGATTCGAAGTGGCGGACGACGTCGCCGACGCGAATCGCCTCGGGCGTGCGGGCCAGCCGCAGCCCGCCGCCGCGGCCGCGCCGGGGGCTGACGAAGCCTGCCTGCCCGAGCGCGTGCACGACCTGGGCGACATGGTGCTCGGAGGCGTTGCAGGCCCGCGCGATGTCGCCCTTGGTCAGCATCCGCCCGGGGTTGGCGGCACAGGCCATGAGCGTGCGCATGGCAAGGTTCGTCCGCATCGTCAGCCGCATGTCTGCATCCTCCCGTCCGTCCGCCCCGGCGAGGCCCCACCCCGCCGGCCGCGCTTGACATAAGTCATTCTGCCCGAACCCGACAAACCGGTGTATGACATGGATCAATTTCCCCGGAGTCAATTCGGCCCCGATCGGGCCCCCCCTTGCCCGAACCATGCACGGCCTGACATGGTCCATCCGGCGGCCGGCCCGCCGCCGGCGCCGCCTCGCGGCGCACCGTCGCTCGCCTGCCGCCGCCGGGGGGGGGGGCCAAAATCCTTCGTACGAAGGATCTTGGCTGCGGCCGGGCCGGGCCCGCCCGCTCCTCAGGCGTTCGCCTCGCGGATCTTGTCGGCCGCGGTCTTGTCGAAGGCGATGCCCTTGGCCACGAAGAGCTGGTCCAGCTCGCCCGACAGCGTCATCTCGGTGACGATGTCGCAGCCGCCCACGAACTCGCCCTTGACGTAGAGCTGCGGGATCGTCGGCCAGTCCGAGAACTCCTTGATCCCCTGACGGATCTCGTCATCGGCAAGGACGTTGACGTCGACGAAGTCGACGCCGATGAAGTTGAGGACCCCGGCCACCCGGCTCGAGAATCCGCACTGGGGCATCATCTTCGTGCCCTTCATGAAGAGCACCACGTCGTGGTCATCGACCTGCCGGCGGATGCGCGCCCGAACGTCGCTCATCGCTCCATGCCTCCTGGTTTCAAGATCCTGTCGGACAGGCGCGGGGGCGCCCGCCCGGGGGCCGCTCGTGCCCCTCGTCCCGGGCCCCATCCTCGCCCCCCGCGCCGCCGACCGCAAGGGCCACCGGGCCCTCCGGCGGCGGGCATCAGCCGGGCGCCTTGGTCGTCAGCGCGAGCGCGTGGAGCGCCCCCGCCGGCCCGTCCATGCGGCCCTTCAGCGCCGCGTAGACGGCCCGCTGCTGCTCGACGCGGTTGAGGCCGCGGAAGCCCGGGTCGATGACCTCGGCGGCGTAGTGGTTGCCGTCGCCGGCAAGGTCGGTGATGGTGATCCGCGCCTGCGGAAAGCTCTCCCGCAGGAGGCGCTCGATCTCTTCCGCCCGCATCACCATCGCCTGCCCCGCCTGCCGCTCGCCCGTCGTCCCTATCTAGGGCCGGCCGGCGGCGGCGGCAAGGATCGCGCCCCCGGGGCCTCACGCGGGCAGGCCGAGGGCGCGGGCAAACCCCGTCCGCCACAGCCCGACGAGTTCGGCGAGGGGGGCCGCCTCCGGCCCGAAGGCGACCCGGTCGCCGCCGAAGCGGCCGACGACCGCGACCGGCACCCCCGCCGCCTGCCCCGCGGCAAGGAGGGCGGCGGCGGCCCCGGGGGTGCAGGCGACAAGGTAGCGTCCCTGGTCCTCGCCGAAGAGGGTCGGGATATCGGCGCTCGCGAGCACGACCCCGATGCCGGCGGCGGCCGCCATCTCGAAGGCTGCGAGCGCGAGGCCGCCGCAGGCGAGGTCGGTCGCCGCCCGGGCCTTGTCGCGATGGGCGAGAAGGAAGGCGCCGTGGCGGCGTTCGGCCGCGAGGTCGACGGGCGGCGGGGCACCCTCGGCCCGGCCGAAGGCCTCCCAGAGGAGCGCGGACTGGCCGAGATGGCCCCCGCCCGCCCCGATCATCACGGCGAGGTCGCCCGCCTGCGGGCGGGCCCCGATCGCCTGCGCGTGGTCGGCGATCAGCCCGACCCCGCCGATCGTCGGGGTGGGCAGGATGGCCCTGCCGGCGGTCTCGTTGTAGAGGCTGACATTGCCCGAGACGATGGGGAAGTCGAGCGCCCGGCAGGCCTCGCCGATGCCGCGGATGGCGAGCACGAGCTGGCCCATGATCTCGGGCCGTTCGGGATTGCCGAAGTTGAGGTTGTCGGTGGCGGCGAGCGGCGTCGCCCCGGCCGCCACGAGGTTGCGCCAGGCCTCGGCGACGGCCTGCCGGCCGCCCTCGAGGGGGTCGGCGGCGACGTAGCGGGGGGTGACGTCGGCGGTGAAGGCGAGCGCCTTGCGGCTGCCGTCGACGCGGACGATGCCGGCCCCGAGGCCGGGGCCGCGCAGGGTGTCGGCGCCGACCCCGCAATCGTACTGCTCCCAGACCCAGGCCTTGCAGGCGTGGTCGGGGCTCGCGATCAGCGCCCGCAGCGCCGCGAGGGCGGCGATGGGCGGGATCGCGCCGAGGGGCGGGGGCGGGGCGGGGACGACCCAGGGCCGGTCGTATTCGGGCGCCTCGCCCGCAAGCGCCCGCAGCGGCAGGTCGGCCTTGACGGCGTTGCCCTGCATGACGACGAAGCGGTCCTCGGCGATGGTCTCGCCGACGATCGCGAAGTCGAGGTCCCAGCGCGCGAAGATCGCCCGCGCCGCGGCCTCGCCCTCGGGGCGCAGGACCATCAGCATGCGCTCCTGGCTTTCCGAGAGCATGAGCTCGTAGGCCGTCATCCCGGTCTCGCGCACCGGCACGGCATCGAGGTTCAGGCGCACGCCGAGGCCGCCCCTGTCGCCCATCTCGACCGCCGAGCAGGTCAGCCCGGCCGCCCCCATGTCCTGGATCGCGATCACCGCCCCCGCGGCCATGAGCTCGAGGCAGGCCTCGAGGAGCCGCCGCCCGGTGAAGGGATCGCCGACCTGCACCGTCGGCCGCTTGGCCTCGGTGTCCTCGCCGAAGCCCGTCGAGGCCATGGTCGCCCCGCCGACCCCGTCGCGCCCGGTGCGGGCGCCGAGGTAGACGACCGGCATGCCGACGCCCGAGGCCGCGGAATAGAAGATCGCGTCGGTCCGCGCGATGCCGGCGGCAAAGGCGTTGACGAGGCAGTTGCCGTCGTAGGCGGTATGAAAGCGCACCTCGCCGCCGACCGTCGGCACCCCGAAGGCGTTGCCGTAGCCGCCGATGCCGGCGACGACGCCCCTGACGAGATGGGCCGTCCGGGGGTGGCCCGGGGCCCCGAAGGACAGCGCGTTCATCGCCGCGACGGGCCGCGCCCCCATCGTGAAGACGTCGCGGAGGATGCCGCCGACGCCGGTCGCCGCCCCCTGGTAGGGCTCGATGTAGGAGGGGTGGTTGTGGCTTTCCATCTTGAAGACGACGGCGAGGCCGTCGCCGATGTCGACGACGCCGGCGTTCTCGCCCGGCCCCCGGATGACCTGCGGCCCTGTCGTGGGCAGCGTCCGCAGCCATTTCCGCGACGACTTGTAGGAGCAGTGCTCGTTCCACATCGCCGAGAAGATGCCAAGCTCGGTCAGGCTCGGCGGGCGCCCGACGATCGCGAGCAGGCGCGCGTGCTCGGCCGGCGAAAGCCCGTGGGCGGCGACGAGGTCGGGGGTGATCTCGGGCTCCTGCATGGCCGTCTCCCGCTGTTCCCGGTGGGCTTCTAGGGCAAGGCCGGGGCCGGGGAAAGCGCCCCGCCGCGGCCGCCGGCGCCCGGGCGCGGCCCGGTCCTTCCCGCGACAAGGTGCCGCAGGCGAGGATCCTCGCGCCGCCCCGCACCACACATAATTCGATGGGAGATCATCCAGTTCCGGTGGGGCGGCCCGATCGGGCCGGCGCCCCGTGGGAGGCGCCGGCGGCGCGGGCCGGCGGCGCGCCCGCCCTGGTCGCGGGTCCCGGACGGGACGGAGGGCGCGGCGCGCGCGGGCAGGCGGATCGCCGCGCTCCCGGGGGCCCGCCCCGGGGCAGGGGGCTTCGGGTCGGGAGGAGTTCATGGGAGCGACGGGAACGAGGATGGACCGGAAGGCGCGGCGGTGTCGGAGGCGGGGGGGCGGGGCGGCCGTGGCGGCGCTCGCGCTCGCCGCGCTCGCGGCCGGGGCGGCGGCGCAGCCGGTCGCGACCGAGACGGAGCTCGCGGTCAGGCCCTTCGCCTCGACCCTCGGGGATCCGGTCACGCTGACGGCCACCGTCGGCGCCGCCAAAGGCACGCCGGCCGGGACGGTCGAGTTCCGCGCCGCCGCGACGGTTCTCGCGACCGCGAGCCTGCTCGACCCGGGTGCCCACGCGGTTGACGCCGGGGGAGCGCACCGCTGCACGCTCACCGCCAGCGGCGGGGCCCGCTCCTGGGGCGAGAATGGACAAGGCCGGCTCGGCACCGGCGATCCCTTCGACCAAGGGGCGCCGGTCGCCGTCCTGGGCCTTGACCGCGGGGTGGCGATGATCGCCGCCGGGAAGGACCACGGCTGTGCGGTGACGTTCGGCGGCGCGCTGTTCTGCTGGGGCTCGTCCTACTGGGGCCAGCTCGGAAACGGCACCCGCAACGACGTGTCTGTTCCCACCCCGGTCACGGGTCTCGGCACCGGCGTCGT
>JADLCV010000267.1 GCA_020846995.1 Paracoccaceae bacterium | reverse complement strand
GCGCCGAGGTCGTGGGCGGGGGTGGTGGCGAAGGCGCCGCTGAAGCTGCCGACGGCGGTGCGGGCGGCCGAGGCGATCACGACATTGGTCATGCGGGGCTCACTTCTCCTGGTTCGGGACGGGCCGCAGCGCGGCGGCAGGAATGGCCAAGGCACGCGGCCGGGCGAACCCCGGCCACGGATGCGCCTGCGCTAGAAGGGCCGAGGGGGAAAGGCAAGGGGCGAGTTGCCTCGGCCTGCCCCGCCCCTCCCTCCCCCCGGCAGGCCTCCGCCCGTCTCCCGGGCGGGGAACGGCCGGGTGCGGATCGCCCGGTGGCGGTCCTCGCCGCCGCCGGCTTCCTCTCGCCTCGCGGCCGCGCCCGTCCCCGGCGGTCGCGGCCGGTCCTAGTCCCGTCAGACGATGAAGGGGCGGGCGGCCGGGAGGAATGGTCGGGCGAGGGGCCCTGCCGCCCCGAGGGACCAGGGGGAAGGGCACGCCGGCATGAACAAGGAGACCGATCTCGCGGGCGCCGTCGCCATGCTCGAAAGCGGCATGACGATCGGCTTCGGCGGCTGGGGGCCGCGGCGCAAGCCCATGGCGCTCGTGCGCGCGATCCTGCGCTCGGATCTCGCCGATCTGACCGTCGTCGCCTTCGGCGGCCCCGAGATCGGCATGCTCTGCGCCGCGGGCAAGGTCCGCCGCCTCGTCTACGGCTTCGTCTCGCTCGACGCGATCCCGCTCGAGCCCCATTTCCGCAAGGCCCGCGAGACCGGCGCCGTCGCGGTGCGCGAACTCGACGAGGGGCTCGTCGTCCTCGGCCTCCGGGCGGCGGCCGAGGGGGTGCCGTTCGCGCCCACCCGCGTCGGGCTCGGCACCGACGTCCTGACCCATAACCCCGACCTCATGACCGTCGCCTCGCCCTACGACCCCGCCGACATCCTGCTCGCCATGCCGGCGATCGCCCTCGATGCGGCGCTGATCCACGTCAGCCGCGCCGACCGCCGCGGCAACAGCCAGACCGACGGCCCCGATCCCTATTTCGACGACCTCTTCGCCCGCGCCGCCGCCCGCGTCATCCTGTCGGCCGAGGAGGTCCACGACCGCCTCGACCTCAGCCACCCCACGACGGCGAAACGCAGCCTCTTCGACCGCGGCCTCGTCGGCGCCGTCGTCCATGCCCCCTTCGGCGCCCACCCCACGACCATGCACGACCGCTACGGCTGGGACATGGCCCATCTTGCCGCCTATGCGGGAGCGGCGGCCGGGGAGGGCGGCTGGGCCCGCTACATGGCCGACCATGTCGCCGCGGGCGAGGCCGCCTACCTCGAGCGCGCCGGCGGCACGGCGGCGATCGCCCGCCTGCCCGTGCCGCATCTCTGAGGGGTTCGCCATGGCTCTCGACTTCACGCTTGCCGAACTGATGATCGCGTCCGCCGCCGAGGCCTGGCGCGGCGCGGGCGAGATCCTCGCCACCGGCATCGGCACCCTCCCCCGGCTGGCCGCGGGCCTGGCCCGGCTGACCTTCGCCGAGGGGCTGATGCTGACCGACGGCGAGGCCTGGCTGACCGAGGAGCCGGTGCCGCTCGGCGCGCGCGGACCCGCCCGGCCCGGCGCCTCGGGCTGGATGCCCTTCGGGCGCGTCTTCGGCGTCCTCTGGCAGGGGCGGCGGCACGCCATGGTGACGCCGGTCCAGATCGACCGCTGGGCCCAGGCCAACATCTCCTGCCTCGGCCCCTTCGCCAGGCCCAAGGTGCAGATGCTCGGGGTCCGCGGGCTTCCCGGCAACTCGATCTCGCACCCGAACTCGATGCTGGTCCCGGCCCACAGCCGGCGCGTCTTCGTCGAGGGCGAGGTCGATGTCGTCGCCTCGGCGGGCTTCGCCGACCGGCGCTGGCCGGCGGGAATGCGGCGGCCCGCGATCGCCATCGGCCTCGTCGTCACCGACCTCTGCGTCATGGACTTCGGGGGGCCGGACCATGCCGCGCGGGTGCGCCTCCTCCACCCCGGCGTCGGCTTCGACGAGGTCCAGGCGGCAACCGGCTTTCCCCTTCTCGCCGCCCCCGGCATGGCCGAGACGCCCGCACCCTCGGCCGAGGCGCTCGCGATCATCGCCCGGCTCGACCCCGGCAACCTCCGCGCCACGGCCCTGAAGGGCAACCCGCCCGGCCGTCGCGCCCGCGTCGCCTGAGGGGGCGGCGCCATGGCCGCGGCGGGCGAGAGGGGGGCCGCGATCGTCGTCGGCGGCAGCGGCGGCATCGGGCGGGGCATCGTCGCCGTCCTCGCCGCCCGGGGCTGGGATCTCGCCATCACCTGGCGGACGGGTGCCGACCGGGCCGAGGCGGCGGCCGGGGCGGCGCGGGCGGCGGGCGTGCGCGCGACCACCCATGCCGTCGACCTTGCCGCCGCCGCCTCGGTCGCGGCCATGGTCGCCGCCGCCGCGGCCGCCCACGGCGCCCCCGCCTGCGTCGTCTACGCCGCCGGGCCGCTCGTGCCGCAGCGCCACCTGAGCCGGATCACGCCCGAGGAGATGCGCGACCATCTCCTCCAGGACACGCTCGGCTTCTTCCACCTCGTCCATGCCGCCCTGCCCCACCTGCGCGCCCGCGGCGGCAGCCTCGTCGCCTGCGTCAGCGCCGCCCAGTTCCGCCATGCCCCCGCCGACGGGCTGTCGGTCGTCCCCAAGGCGGGCGTCCTCGCCCTCCTCCTCGGGGTCGCGAAGGAGGAGGGGCGCCACGGCGTCCGCGCCAACGGCGTCGCGGTGGGGCTGATCGAGGCCGGCCAG
>JADLCV010000266.1 GCA_020846995.1 Paracoccaceae bacterium | reverse complement strand
GCGGCCCGTCCCGAACCAGGAGAAGTGAGCCCCGCATGACCAATGTCGTGATCGCCTCGGCCGCCCGCACCGCCGTCGGCAGCTTCAGCGGCGCCTTCGCCACCACCCCCGCCCACGACCTCGGCGCGATCGTGCTCGAGGCCCTCGTCGCCCGCGCCGGCATCGCCAAGGCCGACGTCAGCGAGACCATCCTCGGCCAGGTGCTGACCGCGGGCCAGGGCCAGAACCCCGCCCGCCAGGCCCACATCAAGGCCGGCCTGCCGAAGGAGAGCGCGGCCTGGAGCATCAACCAGGTCTGCGGGTCGGGCCTCCGCGCCGTCGCCCTCGCCGCCCAGCACGTCCAGCTTGGCGACGCCGCGATCGTCGCCGCCGGCGGGCAGGAGAACATGTCGCTCTCGCCCCATGTCGCCCACCTCCGGGCGGGCCAGAAGATGGGCGACCTCAGCTTCATCGATTCGATGATCCGCGACGGGCTCTGGGACGCCTTCAACGGCTACCACATGGGCCAGACGGCCGAGAACGTCGCCCGCGAGTGGCAGATCGGCCGCGACGAGCAGGACGCCTTCGCCCTCGCCAGCCAGAACAAGGCCGAGGCGGCGCAGAAGGCCGGCCGCTTCAGGGACGAGATCGTTCCCGTCACGCTCAGGACGCGCAAGGGCGACGTCGTCGTCGACCAGGACGAATACATCCGCCACGGCGCGACCATCGAGGCGATGCAGAAGCTGCGCCCGGCCTTCACGAAGGACGGCACGGTCACGGCCGCCAACGCGAGCGGCATCAACGACGGCGCCGCCGGCGTCCTCGTCATGTCCGAGGACGAGGCCCGGCAGCGCGGCATCACCCCGCTTGCCCGCATCGCGAGCTACGCCACCGCCGGCCTCGACCCCGCGATCATGGGCGTGGGCCCCGTCCATGCCAGCCGCAAAGCCCTTGCCAGGGCCGGCTGGAAGGCCGAGGATCTCGACCTCGTCGAGGCCAACGAGGCCTTCGCCGCCCAGGCCTGCGCCGTCAACAAGGACATGGGCTGGGATCCGGCGCGGGTCAACGTCAACGGCGGGGCCATCGCCATCGGCCACCCGATCGGCGCCTCGGGGGCGCGCATCCTCAACACGCTCCTCTTCGAGATGGCCCGCCGGGGAGCCCGCAAGGGCCTCGCCACGCTTTGCATCGGCGGCGGCATGGGCGTCGCCATGTGCCTCGAGCGGGCCTGACGCGGCCGCGCCCCGCGCAACATTGTTGCGCGGGGCGTCCGGCCCGGGTAACGCTGGGCGCGACACAACCGAACGGGGAGGACCCATGGGACGGGTTGCACTGGTCACCGGCGGCTCGCGCGGCATCGGCGCGGCGATCTCGGTGGCGCTGAAGGCCGCCGGCTACACGGTGGCGGCGAACTACGCCGGCAACGACGAGGCCGCCCGCGCCTTCTCGGCCGAGACCGGCATCGCCACCTACAAGTGGTCCGTCGCCGACTATGACGCCTGCAAGGCAGGCGTCGCCGCCGTCGAGGCCGCGCACGGGCCGGTCGCGGTCCTCGTCAACAACGCCGGCATCACCCGCGACGCCATGTTCCACCGCATGACGCCGCAGCAGTGGCGCGAGGTCATCGACACCAACCTGACCGGGGTCTTCAACATGACCCACCAGGTCTGGACGGGGATGCGCGACCGCAAGTTCGGGCGCATCATCACCATCTCGTCGATCAACGGCCAGAAGGGGCAGGCGGGCCAGGCCAACTATTCGGCCGCCAAGGCGGGCGACCTCGGGCTCACGCGGGCGCTCGCCCAGGAAGGGGCGCGGGCGGGGATCACCGTCAACGCGATCTGCCCGGGCTACATCGCCACCGAGATGGTCAAGGCGATCGACGCCAAGGTGCTGGCCGAGCGCATCCTGCCCCAGATCCCGGTCGGCCGGCTGGGCGAGCCCGAGGAGATCGCGCGCTGCGTCGTCTTCCTGGCCGGCGACGGCGCGGGCTTCATCACCGGGGCGACGATCTCGGCCAACGGCGGGCAGTATTTCGCCTGAGGGCGCGCGCCCCGGCCCGCGCGCCCCGTGCCTTGGTCCTGCGGCCATGCCCCGCGCCCGCGCCACCCTGGCCGGGTTCGGCGCCGTCCTGCTGTGGTCGCTGCTCGCCCTCCTCACCGTGGCCGCGGCGCCGGTGCCGCCCTTCCTTCTCGCCGCCCTCGCCTTCGGCCTCGGTGCGGCGGTGGGCGGCCTCGGGATCCTTCTTGGCGGCGGGGCGGGACCCCTCCGGGGGCTGTCGTGGAGGGTGTGGGCCTTCGGCACGGCGGGGCTTTTCGGCTACCACGGGCTCTATTTCGCGGCCCTGCGGCTCGCCCCGCCGGCCGCGGCGGGGCTTGTCGCCTACCTCTGGCCGCTCCTCGTCGTCCTTTTCTCGGGCCTCCTGCCGGGCGAGCGGCTGCGCGCCGGCCATGTCGCGGGCGGGCTCGCGGCCCTCGCCGGGGTCGGGCTGATCGCCCTCCGCGGCACCGGCGGGGCCGGGGCCGGGGCCCTCCCCGGGCTCGCGCTCGCCTTCCTCGCGGCCCTGACCTGGGCCCTCTATTCGGTCGTCTCGCGCCGGCACGGGGCGGTGCCGACGGCGGCGGTGGCGGTCTTCTGCCTTGCCAGCGCGATCCTCGCGGGGCTCGCCCATCTCGCCTTCGAGTCGCCGGCCTGGCCCGTCGGGGTCCGGGGCTGGGCGGCGGTCGCGGCCCTCGGGCTCGGGCCGACCGGGCTTGCCTTCTATCTCTGGGACATCGGGGTCAAGCGCGGCAACATCCAGCTTCTCGGCGTCGCCGCCCATGCGGCGCCGCTCCTCTCCACCCTCGCGCTCGTCGCCGCGGGCCATGTCGCGGCCACACCCACGCTCGCCCTCGCCGCGGCGCTGATCGCGGGCGGTGCCCTCCTTGCCGTGGCGGCCGGACGGCGGGCGGCGGTCAGTCCTGGCTGAGGCGGTAGATCTCTTCCTTCAGCTTCAGCTTCATCTTCTTCATTTCGGCGATCTTCAGGGGGTCTTCCGCCGGGTTCTTCTGGGCTTCCTCGACCTGCTCGGAAAGGGCCTGATGCTTGCGGCGGAGTTCCTGAAGATGCGCTGACATGGTCATTCCGTCCTCCTCCTCTGACCCGCTTCGGGGTGACTTGAGCACAGATCGCGGGCCGTGTCACCGCCGCGATGGGGGCGGCGGCATCGCGCCCCGGCGCCCTGCGGCACGAGCGCCGCGCCGCCGCGCAGGACGGCGGCGGCGGCGGCCGAATAGCTGTCGCGGTCGCCGTCATGGGCGGGGCCGTCGTGGAGGACGAAGGGGGCGGCGAGCCGCAGGGGCCCGCGCGCGCCCTTCCGCGCCGACAGGATGACGCGCCGGGCAGCCGCCCCGGGGCGGGGGGCAAGCGGCAGGATGACGATGTCGCCGGCCCGCCCGGCGAGGGCCGCGAGGGCCGCATCAAGCCGGCCCGTGCGCTGGATGAGCGTGAGCCGCCCCCCCGGCCGGAGCCGGCGCAGGGCCGCGTCGAGCCAGCGGGCGAGCGGGGCGGTCTCGCGGCGGGCGAGGTCGCGGCCGGCGTCGCCGGCCGGGGTTCCGGGATCGGCGAGGAAGGGAGGATTGGTCAGCACATGGTCGAAGCCCCGGCACGCCACCCCCGGCGGCGGCCGCGCGAGGTCGCCCTCGACGACGAGGGCGGGGACGGCGTTCCGCGCCGCATTGGCGCGGGCGAGGGCGGCATAGGCGGGCTGGATCTCGAGCCCGACAAGCTCGATCCCGGGCACGCGCAGGGCAAGGCAGAGGCCCGCGGCAAGGACCCCGCAGCCGAGGTCGAGGACCGATTCGCCCGCCCGTGCGGGCACGGCGGCGGCCAGCAGGACGGCGTCCGACCCCGCCCGGAAGCCCGCCCGCGGCTGGAGGAGCGCGAGACGCCCGCCGAGCAGGCGGTCCTCGCTCACCCCCGCGGCCGCGACGGCCCCGGCCCCGGTCACGGGCGCCCGGCCAGCTCGTCGCCGAGGCCGTTGTCGGCGAGGACGGCGCGGGCCCGCCCGAGCTCGGCGTCGGCGACCATCAGGCGGCGCGGAAGAATGCCGAGCGAGCCCTCGAGCACGCTCATGTGGACGTCCATGGCGAAGGTCACTATACCCTCGCCGGCGAGCAGCGCCGAGGCGAAGGCGATCACCGTCGGATCCGTGGTGCGCATGAGTTCCCGCATGGCGCCGAGGGTGAACCGGCGCGGCGGCGGTGTCGAGCCCCATGGCGGAGGCGCAATGAGCCCCGAGAGCCCCCCTTCCATGTCCCCGCCCGAGCGGCTGGCCGCCCATCTCGCCGAGGACATGGCCCGGGTGGCGGCGCTCATCCGCGCCCGCATGAGTTCCGAGCATGCCCCCCGCATCCCCGAGGTGACGGCGCATCTGATCGAGGCCGGGGGCAAGCGGCTGCGGCCGATGCTGACGCTCGCCGCGGCGCGGCTCTTCGGGGCCTCGGGTGCGAACCCGGTCCGGCTGGCGGCGACCGTCGAGTTCATCCACACGGCCACCCTCCTCCACGACGACGTCGTCGACGAGAGCCGCCGCCGGCGCGGCCGGCCCTCGGCCAACCTCCTCTGGGACAACAAGTCCTCGGTCCTCGTCGGGGACTTTCTCTTCGCCCGCTCGTTCCAGCTCATGGTCGAGACGGGCTCGCTCCGCGTCCTCGACATCCTTGCCGACGCGGCAGCGACGATCGCCGAGGGCGAGGTCCTGCAGCTGACCGTGGCCCACGACCTCGCGATCGACGAGGCGACCTACCTCAAGGTGGTTCGGGGCAAGACGGCGGCGCTCTTCGCCGCCGCCTGCGAGGCGGGCGCCGTCGTCGCCGGGGCGGGCGCGGCCGAGCAGCAGGCGCTTGCCGCCTACGGCGACGCCCTCGGCATCGCCTTCCAGATCGTCGACGACCGCCTCGACTATGCCGGCGCGGCCGCCGTCATCGGCAAGAACGTCGGCGACGACTTTGCCGAGCGCAAGCTGACGCTGCCGGTCATCCGGGCCGTGGCCGCCGCGAGCCCCGACGAGCGCGCCTTCTGGGAGCGCACGATCGCCCGTGGCGACCAGCGGCCGGGCGATCTCGAGACCGCGGGCGCGATCCTCGCGCGGACGGGCGCGCTGGCCGCGACCGCGGCCGAGGCCGCGATCTGGGCCGGGCGGGCGCGGGCGGCGCTGGCCGGCCTGCCGGCGGGCGAGGTCCGGGAGATGCTCGACGCGCTGGCCGGCTACGTCGTCGCGCGAGCGGCGTAGCGGGGGGCGACGCGCGGCCCGGGATCGGG
>JADLCV010000265.1 GCA_020846995.1 Paracoccaceae bacterium | reverse complement strand
CGCGCGATCCGCTCGCGAAGTCGTAGAAGTCGGAGGTCTTCTGCAGGCCAAGGACCATGACCACGTCGCTGAGCCCGGCGCGGACATGGGACACGGCAAGATTGAGCGCATATCCCTCGGTTGCCTCAGCCGCCTCGACGCGCAGGCTCGCCCCGCCCTGGAAGCCGAGATATTCTTGGAGCATCAGGGTCGGGATCTGCTGACGCAGCATCACCTCGGAGAAGAGCGAGTAGACCACGAGCCGGACGTCCGACGGGCGCAGTCCCGCATGGGCAAGCGCTCCCTTCGCTGCCTCGAGCGCCAGGGCGCGAAAGGTCTTGTCGGCACGCCGTTCCTGCCACGGAGAGGTGGCGAATCCCACCACGGCAACATCGCGCAAAGGCCCTGCCCTCCGATCGAGGTTGTCAGAATTTTGGTGATCTTCAGCAAGCACCATCTCAAAAAAGAAGTCAAGTGCTGAAATTGGGATGCTCGACCCGCCTTCTTCGCCGAGGCGGGGTTCCGTGCGCCCGGTCCGCAGGACCCCGGCGGATCGCGCGCCCGTGGCTTCGGCGCGGATCCTCCGCAGCCGTCCACAGCGGTCCGCAGCCATCCGCAGCCCTCTGTTCGCGTGCAGACGTCCGCCGTCCGCGCGCGCGTGAGGCCAGGGGCGGTGAACCCGGTCGCGGAGGTCGGCGTCAGCCGCCGTCCGCGCGCGCGTGAGGCCAGGCGCGCCCGGCATCGCCCCGCGGCCGCACGGCGGCGGGGAGAGGAGGACGGCAGGTCGGGAACGGCCGCCCGAACTCCCTGCCTTCGTCCGGTCGGTGCCCGTCACCCTGACCCGCGGGATGAAGGCGCCGCCACGGCAGGGACGCGCGCAGCCGCAGCGGACGGCGCCGGCCTCGTCGCAGCGCTCCCCGGGGCCCCGGGCGCGGGGGCGCCCCCGACCCGCAGGAACCCGCCGCCATCGCCGGCCCGCGGCAGGGCGCCGCCGCCGGCGGCGCGCACTCCTCGTCTGCGGTGGCCGGACCGGGCGACAGAGGGCGACCGCACGTCTCGCTCCCGGCGGACGGCTGACCGTCCGATGCGACACAGGCCAAGGCGGCGGCACGCCAGGAGGCGACCGATTCCGCTTGACAAAGGTTGCAGCACGGGACATTGTCCAAAAAACTGGACGTCGTATCAAAAAAAGCATGCCCTGCGAGTGACCTTCAACGGGACGCGCAAGAGGTGGATGGTGGATGCCTGAATTCCGGTTGCCGAGCGAGCTGGTTCTCTTCCGTGACATGCTGCGGAGCTTCGTCGACCGGGAACTGATCCCCGTCGAGCACTTGGTCCAGCCGAACGGGGAAATCCCGCCGGAGCTGCATGCCGGCCTCGCGGCCAAGGCGAGGGCGGCCGGACTGTGGCTTCTCGATGTCCCCGAGGCCTATGGCGGACAGGCGCTGGACCTGCTGGCAATGGCGGTGTTCTGGGAGGAGATCAGCCGGACGATTACCGTTCCCTGCCGCGACTACACCATCTTCGGTCCGGCCATCGGGCCGATCCTGCTCAATCTGAACGACGACCAGAAGCACCGCTATCTCCTTCCCGTCATTCGCGGCGAGAAGGTCGCCTGCTTTGCCCAGACCGAGCCGGACGCGGGGTCCGATCCCGCCTCGATGCGCACGCGGGCGGTGCGCGGCCCCGACGGATATGTCCTCAACGGCACCAAGCGCTTCATCACCAACGCCCACCGCTCCCACTTCGCCCAGGTCATGGCGGTCACCGATCCCGGCAAGGGCGCCAAGGGGATCTCCTGCCTGCTCGTCGACCTCGACAGCCCGGGGGTCAGGGTCCGGTCGAGCCAGCAGACGATGATGGGCGAGCGGCCGTCCGAGATCTACTTCGACGACGTGCACGTCCCGTACGAAAATCTCGTCGGCAGGGAAGGGGAGGGCTTCGCCCTCGCCCAGGACTGGATCAACCACGGGCGGATCCGCCATGGCGCCCGCGGCTGCGGCGTGGCCACGCGCTGCCTCGAACTTGCCGTTTCGTATTCGCGGCAGCGCAAGACCTTCGGCGCCCCCCTCTCCGAGCGGCAGGGCATTCAATGGATGCTCGCCGACTGCTTCATCGAGCTGCACGCGGCGCGGCTGATGGTCCATGACGCCGCGGCGCGGCTGGACGCCGGCAGGGATGCGCGGTCCGAGACCTTCATGGTGAAGATCTTCGGCGACGAGATGAGCTTCCGCGTCGCCGACAAGTGCCTTGCCATCCATGGCGGCATCGGCCTCACGACCGACCTGCCGATCGAACGCTTCTGGCGCGACCAGCGCAGCTTCATCATCACCGAGGGTCCGCCCGAGGTCCTCCGCACCGCCTTGGCCCGCAACATCTTCCGGCACTTCAACTAGGCCCGCCCCGCGCCGCCGGGCCCGCGAACCCGGTGGCAGCCCGACGACTCCGGCGGCCGCACCGCGGGCGAACGCCGCCCCCGAAAGAAGAAACCGATGCCCGACACTCGCCGGGACCAAGAGAACAGGAGATGAAGATGGCTGAAGCGTCCGTCGTCAAGGTCGAGAAGAATGGTGGAATCTCATGGGTCTTCCTCAACCGGCCCGAGAAGCGGAATGCCATGAATCCGCAGCTTCACATCGAGATGGACGGCACCCTCGAGGAGCTGGAGACCGATCCCGAGACCAAGGTCGTCATCATCGCCGGCAGCGGCGGGAACTTCTGCGCCGGGCAGGACCTGAAGGAGTTCTTCCGCGGCCTCGAGGACAAGCCGGCGGAGTCGAAGCGCATCCAGACGCTCGCGAACCGCTGGCGCTGGGACCGGCTCTACATGTACGACAAGCCGACGATCGCGATGGTCGAGGGCTATTGCGCCGGCGGCGCCTTCATGCAGCTCGTCGCCGTCGACTTCGTCGTCACGGCCGACGATGCGCTCTATTCGCTGTCGGAAGTGAACTGGGGGATCATCCCCGGGGCGCTCGTCGCCAAGGCCGTCACCGAGGCGGTGCTCTATCGCCACGCGCTCTACTACGCCTGCCTCGGCGACGCCTTCGACGGCAAGGAAGCGGTGCGCATCGGTCTGGCGAACATCGCCGTGCCGAAGGACCAGCTCCGGGACGAGACGATCAGGCTTGCCAACAAGCTGATGCAGAAGAGCCCGGAGGTCCTCAAGGCCACCAAGCAGGCGATGCGGTCGGTGCGGACCATGGACGTCCCGCAGGCCTACGACTACCTCCACGCCAAGAACATCGCCATCCGCGCCGGCGATCCCGAACGGTCCTACCAGCAGGGCCTGAAGCAGTTCGTCGACGACAAGACCTACCGGCCCTTCTTCGAGCCCTTCAAGCTGAGCGACGCGGCGTCGAAGGACGACAACACGTGATGACGGGCCGCCGCCTGCGCCCGCGGGTCCGGGGATCGTCGCGCCCGCGGCGCCGCGCGCCCGGCCGGCCGTCCCGATGGAGATGACGATGCCGCTTCTCGACCACCATGTCGCCGTCATCACCGGCGCCGGGTCCGGGATCGGCCGCGCCATCGCCATCGCCTACGGGCGCGAGGGCGCCCGCGTGGTCGTCGCCGACCGTGACGGCGCCGCGGCGGGCGACGCCGCGGCCGAGATCTCGCGCATGGGGGCGAAGGCGTCGGCGGTCACGCTCGACATCACCCGGCGGCGGGACTGCCATTCCGCGGCACGCCGGGTCGAGGAGGAGATCGGCGCGGTCTCGATCCTCGTCAACAACGCCGGCATCGTTCGCCGCCACGGCATCACCGCGCCGGACAAGGCGGCGAGCCGCGACTGGGACGCCGTGATCGCGACCAACCTGGACGGGATGTTCAACGTCACCCGGGCGTTCCTGGGGCAGTTGCGGCGCCGCCGCGGCCGCATCGTCAATGTCGGTTCGGTCCTCTCCGTCATGCACGGGCGAACCCCGCTTTCGCCCGCCTACACCACCTCGAAACATGGTGTTCTCGGCTTCACGCGGGCGCTGGCGGCCGAACTCGGGCGGGAGGGGGTGCGGGTCAATGCCATCGGCCCCGGCTTCACGGCGACGGCGCTCAACGCGGCCGTCCGCGACCGCGACGACCCGCGCCTCGCGGCCGTTCTCGACCACATCCCCCTCGGCCGGATGGGAACGGTCGACGATCTCGTCGGCCCGGCCGTCTTTCTCGCCTCGGACCTGTCAGGATTCGTCACCGGCACGATCCTCCTCGTCGACGGCGGCTACCACATCATCTGACCGGCACTCCCCGTCCGCATTGCCCCCGTGAGTCGCCTTGGGCCCCCGGCACCGCCGGGACCAGCCGCGGCGCCGGGCAGGGGCAGCGACGCCGCATGCGGCCGCCCCGCACCGACGCCCGGCCCGTCCCGCCGCGCCGATGCCGCGCGCCGAGTGATCCGCCCGGGCCGGAAATGGCAGGCGGTGGTCGGGGTGACGCGGGCCCGCCATCGACCGCGGAAACCTCCACCGGCCGCGCCGACGCCGCGTGCGGATTCGGCAGGATGGCGGGGGGCGGGACGGCGCCCGCACCCCAACGCCGCCATCGCCGGCGAAGCGGGCGCGCCCGGGGCGACTATGCTCTCGGCGCCGATGGCGCAGGCTTCGTCGGGGTGGCCGCGGCAAGCGAGAGGCCGGGCGTCGTCCGTGCCCCGCGCTGCTCCTCGCCGCCACGGTCCGGGACGGCCGCGGCCGCGCCCGCGCGACGCGGATCCTGCCCGCCCGCGCCCGGACCTTCCGTGGCCGGACCTTCCGCAGCCGCGGCCATGCCGGTCGCCCGCCACGCAGCGATCTCGCGGCACAGGAGCGCGAAGTCCTGCGCCAGCTCATCTCGCCGCGCGCCGGCGGGGTAGATCGCGAGGAAGCGGTGGACGATGCCGAAGTCGAGCGGGCGCACCAGGAGGTCGGACCGGCCGAGGCAGCCGACCAGCCATTCCGGCGCGATCGCGGTCCCGAATCCGGCCGCGGCAAGGCCGCAGGCGGACTGGACCGTATGGGTCTCGATCCGCACCTGCGGCGCCACCCCGGCCCGGCGGAAGGCGACGTCGATCTCCTCCCGCCAGGGTCGGCCGCGCCCGACCATGATCAGCGGCTCCTTCGCCAGGACTGCCGGCGGGACGGGCCTCTGCCGCCCCTGCGGCCGGCCCCGGGCGGGGCCGATGGCCGACAGCGCCACCAGCGGGCTGGCGGCGATCTCGATCGCCTCGACCCCCGGCGTCAGCATCGGCGCCTTGGCGATGCCGAGATCGACCCGGCGGGCCGCAACCTGGGCGGTGATCTGCTCGTAGGTGCCGTGCTGGACGCGGATGCGCAGGTGCGGCCGCCCGCGGGCCAGCCGCGCGAGCACGGTCGGCAGGAAATCCGGCGCCAGCGAATGCGGCGCCGCGACCCGGAGCTGGCCGCGGTCGAGCCCGTGGATGTCGCGCGCGAGGCTCAGCACGCGATCGAGCCCGTCGAAGGCGTGCCGGCTTTCCGCATAGATCTCCAGGGCCGTCACCGTCGGCCGCAGCCGCCCGTTCTCGCGCGCGAAAAGCGCTAGCGACAGCCGCTGCTCGAGCCGCGCCACCTGCTGGCTGACGGCCGGCTGCGACAGGCCCAGCCGCCGCGCGGCGGCCGTGGCGCTGCCCTCCTCGACGATGGCACAGAGAACCTCGAGACCGCGGAGGAGCGTCGGCGTCATCGCATAAGCATGGCTTATGCCATGGGGCACGGCAACAATGAACTTGCGCGACGACCGCTCGGCCCGCACCCTTGCGGCCGCCGGCGCCCGCATGCCGCCCGGCCGCAGGGGGGAGGCTACGGGGCGATGGCGGTGTTCCTGATCAGGCGCGTCCTGCAGATGGCCATGGTGCTGCTGGCGGTGTCGCTGGTGGTGTTCTTCGGGCTTTATTCCATCGGCAATCCGGCCGAGATCCTGCTGCCGGACGATGCCACCGCCTCGGAGCGCGCGGCCGCGATCATCGCGCTCGGGCTCGACCGGCCGATCTGGGTCCAATACTGGGTGTTCCTCACGAACGCGCTGCAGGGCGACCTCGGCACCTCGTTCGTCTACAACGTTCCCTCGATCACGCTGATCTTCCAGCGTTTCCCGGCCACGCTGGAACTGGCGGTGGCGGCGCTCCTGATCGCGCTGGCGGTCGGCGCCCCGCTCGGGCTCTACGCCGGGCTGCATCCCGACACACCGCTGGACCGGACGATCGTCACCGGCTCGATCCTCGGCTTCTCGCTGCCGAACTTCTGGCAGGGGCTGATGCTGATCCTGATCTTCTCGATCCTGCTCGGCTGGCTGCCATCCTCGGGACGCGGCCCGACCGGCGAGATCCTCGGCATCGAGACGAGCTTCGCGAGCTGGGAGGGGATCCGGCACCTGATCCTTCCCGCCACCAACCTGGCGCTGTTCAAGCTCTCGCTGGTGATCCGGCTGACACGGGCGCAGGTGCGCGAGACGATGCAGCTCGACTTCGTCAAGTTCGCCCGGGCGCGGGGGCTGAGCGACCGCAGGATCATCGGCGTCCATGTCGGCAAGACCATCGCCGCGCCCATCATCACCGTCGTCGGCATGGAGTTCGGCTCGGTCATCGCCTTCGCCGTCATCACCGAATCGATCTTTGCCTGGCCGGGCATGGGCACGCTGATCATCGATTCCATCAACAAGCTGGATCGCCCGGTGGTCGCCGCCTACCTCCTCGTCATCACCGCCCTCTTCATCCTCCTGAACCTGATCGTCGACGTTCTCTACACCGTCCTTGACCCGCGCGTGCGGCTGGGGGCCATGAAATGAGCGCCCCCGCCGAAAGCCCCCCCGCCGGATCCGAGGCGGCCCCCTCGCGCTGGCGTCCGGTCTGGGACGGCTTTGCCGAAAGCCGCACCGCGCTGATCGCGCTCGCCGTCTGCGTGATCCTGCTGGTCCTGGCGCTGATCGGGCCCTGGATCGCGCCGCAGAACCCCTATGACCTGGCCGAGATCAGCTTCTTCGACGGCCGCCTGCCGCCGCTGACCGTCACCCCGGAGGGGAAGCTCTTCCTGCTCGGCTCGGACAATCAGGGCCGCGACATGCTTTCGGCGATGCTCTACGGGCTCAAGACCTCGCTCTTCGTGGGGGTGGCCTCGGGGGTCCTGGCCATCGTCGTCGGCGTCTCGCTCGGGCTCGTCGCGGCCTATGCCGGCGGCGCCGTCGATGCGCTGATCATGCGGGTGGTCGACTTCATGCTGAGCTTTCCCACCATCCTCGTGGCGCTGATGATGCTGGCGGCGCTGGGGCAGGGGGTGGACAAGGTGATCCTGGCGCTGGTCCTCGTGCAATGGGCCTATTTCGCCCGCGCCGTCCGCGCGCTGGCGCTGAGCGAGCGCAACAAGGAGTATATCGAGGCCGCGCGCTCGCTCGGCCTCGGCTGGCCGCGGATCGTGTTCCGGCATCTCGCCCCCAACTGCATGGCCCCGGTCATCGTCATCGGCACGATGCAGGTGGCCAGCGCGATCTCGGCCGAGGCGACGCTGTCCTTCCTCGGCCTCGGCCTGCCCATCACCCAGCCCTCGCTGGGGCTGCTGATCTCGAACGGGTTCAACGTGATGCTGGCCGGTCTCTACTGGATCAGCGTGTTTCCGGGGCTGCTGCTCCTGGTGCTGATCTTCGCGGTGAACATCGTCGGCGACCGCCTGCGCGAGGTGCTGAACCCGAGGAACGCCCGATGACCGCGCTGCTCGAGGTGACGGGGCTGAAGACCCATTTCCTGACCCGCGCCGGGGCCGTCAGGGCGGTGGACGGGGTCGACCTGACCCTGCGGGCGGGCGAGGTTCTGGGCCTCGTGGGCGAATCCGGCTCGGGCAAATCGGTGACGAGCTTCTCGATCCTGGGGCTGGTCGATCCGCCGGGAAAGGTCGTCGGGGGCAGCGTCCGCTTCAAGGGCGAGGATCTGATCCAGGCCTCGCCCGAGCGCCTGCGGCAGCTGCGCGGCCGCGACATCGCGATGATCTTCCAGGACCCGATGCTGACCCTGACGCCGGTGCTCCGGATCGAGACGCAGATGGTCGAAACCGTGCTGGCGCACGAACGGACGAGCTACGCCGGGGCCCGCGAGCGGGCGCTGGACATGCTCGCCCGCGTCGGCATCCCCGCGCCGCAGGAACGCATCCGCGCCTATCCGCACCAGTTCTCGGGCGGGATGCGCCAGCGCGTCGCCATCGCCATCGCCATGCTCCACGGCCCGTCGCTGATCCTGGCCGACGAGCCCACCACGGCGCTCGACGTGACCATCCAGGGCCAGGTCCTGTCCGAGATGCAGAGGCTCGTGGCCGAGACCGGCACGGCGATGATCTGGGTCAGCCACGACCTTGCCGTGGTCGAGGCGATCGCCGACCGCATCATCGTCATGTATGCCGGGCGGGTGGTCGAGGAGGGCCCGGTTGCCGAGGTCATCGCCCGGCCCGGCCACCCCTACACCCGCGGGCTGCTGGATTCGACCCCGTCGGCCGCCACGCCGGGCGGCCGGCTGCGCCAGATCCCCGGCATGGCGCCCTCGGTGCTGAACCTGCCGCCCGGCTGCCCCTTCGCGCCGCGCTGCGCCCATGTGCGGCCGGAATGCTCGACCCCTCCGCCGGTCCGCCGGCTTGGCCCCGAGCGCACGGTGCGCTGCTTTGCGCCGCTGATCCCGGAGGTGGGTCAATGACCGGCCAGCCCGCGCTCCTGGACCTCAGGGCGGTCTCGAAACACTTCACCCGCAAGCCCGACTTCGCCGAGCGGCTGGCGATCCGGCTGGGGGCGCCGGAGCCGCCGGTGGTGCGCGCGGTCGAGGACGTGTCGCTCGAGGTGGCCGAGGGGCAGGCGGTCGGGCTCGTGGGCGAATCCGGCTGCGGCAAGTCCACCCTGGGCCGGATCGTCGCCGGCGTGCACGCCAGGACCTCGGGGCAGCTCTGGTATCGCGGCCGCGAGGACCGCGCCTTTACCGCCGAGGAGGCACGGCGCACCCAGATCGAGATCCAGATGATCTTCCAGGATCCGATGAACTCGCTGAACCCGCGCATGCGGGTGGCCGACATCATCGGCGAGGCGCCGGTGGTGCATGGCCTCTTCCCCTCCCGCGAGCGCGTCCAGCGGGTCGGCGCACTCATGCGCGAGGTGGGGCTGGACCCGGCCTATGCCCGGCGGTTTCCGCACCAGTTCTCGGGCGGACAGCGCCAGCGCATCGGCATCGCCCGCGCGCTCGCGGTCGAGCCGAGGTTCCTTGTCTGCGACGAATCGGTGGCGGCGCTCGACGTCTCGATCCAGGCTCAGGTCCTCAACCTGTTCATGGACCTGCGCGAGCGCCGCGGGCTGACCTATCTGTTCATCAGCCATGACCTCGGTGTCGTGCGGCACCTGACCGACCGGGTCGCGATCATGTATCTCGGCCGGCTGGTCGAGGATGGGCCGACGCGGGAGATCTTCGCCGGCCCCAACCATCCCTACACCCGGGCCCTGCTGGCCGGGGCCCCGCGCATCGGCCGCGGCCGCCAGACCTTCACGGCGCTGAAGGGAGAACTGCCCTCGCCCATCAACCCGCCGCCGGGCTGCCCGTTCCACACCCGCTGCCCGCACGTCTTTGCCCGCTGCCGCTCCGAGATGCCGCGCCTGAGGCCGGTCGCGAGCGGGCGCCTCTCGGCCTGCCATCTGAACGATCAAGCCTGAACCGCCCGGCGCAACCCGGCCCGAAACGCCAAGGAGGAGAAACCGTGATATCCCTGAAACCCGTCGCGCTGGCGCTGGCGCTGGTGCTGTGGTCCTTGCCGGCCCTTGCCCAGACGCTCGTGATCGGCCGCGCCAACGAGCCCCAGTCGATCGACCCGCAGTTCTCGCGAACCGGCAACAACCAGATGACGGCGCTGCACATCTTCGACCGGCTGGTGCTGACGGACGCGAACGTGCGGGCCTATCCCGGCCTCGCCGAGAGCTGGGAGAATCCCGACCCGCTCACCTGGCTCGTGCATCTGCGCCAGGGGGTGAAGTTCCACGACGGCAGCCCGTTCACCGCCGCCGATGTCGTCTGGTCGCTCGAGCGGGCGCCGAACGTGCCCAACTCGCCGGCCTCGTTCGCCGGCTCGGTGGCCGATCTGGCGACGATGGAGATCATCGACGACCACACCATCCGCTTCACCACCAAGGAGCCGACGCCGCTGTTCATCGAGAACATCGGCACCGTCTACATCGTCTCCAGGGCCGCGACCGAGGGCAGGGCTAACGAGGATTTCGCGGCCGGCCCGGCCGCAATCGGCACCGGACCCTACCGCTATGTGAGCTGGCAGCCCGGCGACCGGCTCGAACTCGAGAGGAACGACGATTACTGGGGCGCGAAGCCGGCCTACCAGCATGTGACCATGCGCTTCATCTCGAACGACGCGGCCAGGGTGGCGGCGCTGCTCTCGGGCGCGGTCGACCTGATCGACCTCGTGCCGCCGGGCGACCTGCCCAACCTGCGGGCCAACAAGGACCTCGTGGTCTACGACACCCCGACGGTGCGGCTCATCTACCTGGCGCTGAACCAGAACGACGACGCCCCCTTCATCACCGGCATCGACGGCCGGCCGCTGCCGCAGAACCCGTTCAAGGATGCGCGCGTGCGCAGGGCGGTGTCGATGATGATCGACCGGCAGGCGATCATCGACCGGCTGCTCTACGGCGCCGGCGAGCCCGCCAGCCAGATCGTGCCCGAGGGCGTCTTCGGCTGGAGCCCGGACGTGCCGGTCACCCCCTATGACCCCGAGGGCGCGAAGAAGCTCCTGGCCGAGGCGGGCTACCCGGACGGGTTCGGCATCACCCTGCACGGCTCGAACGACCGCTTCAGCCAGGATGCCGAGCTTGCGCAGGCGCTGGGCCAGCTTCTGGCCCGCGGCGGGCTGAAGGTGAACGGGGTCGAGACGCTGCCCTATTCGGTCTTTTCCAAGGATGCGGGCAAGAACGCCTATGGCGCCTTCATCTTCTCCTACGGCAACTCGACGGGCGAGGCCTCGCGCGGGCTCCTGTCGGTGATCCATACCCTCGACGATGGCCGGGACCTCGGCAGCCTGAACCGCTTCGGCTTCTCGGACCCGGACTTCGACAAGGCGGTGGAGGACGCGGCCCAGGTCTTCGACCCCGCCGAGCGGGAGAAGGGCCTGCAGGCGGCGGCGGTGATCGCCTTCGCCGAGGATACCGCCATGGTGCCGCTCTATTTCCAGGCGCTGAGCTGGGCCTCGAAGGCGACCGTCGCCTACGAGGCGCGGCGCGACGAGCGGACCCTGGCCATGGGCGCCAGGCCGGCCAACTGAAGGGGTCGCGCATGGGCCGGCCGGAGACCCCCGCGGCCGCGGTCGCGGTGCTGCGGGACGTGATGGTCCCGATGCGCGACGGCATCCGGCTGGCCACCGACATCACACTGCCGGCCCGGGCGGGCAAACCCCTGCCCGGGCCGTTCCCGACGCTCCTGTACCGGACCCCCTACGGCAAGACCCTGGCGCGGCAGTCCGAGATCTCGGTCCGGCGTCCCGAACCGAAGCCCAACCCCGAGATCGCCGCCGATCTGGCGCGCGCCGGCTATGCGGTGATGATGCAGGACTGTCGCGGCCGCTACGGCTCGGAAGGGGGGTTCCGCAAGTATCTGGGTGAAGGCGAGGACGGTTTCGACACGCTCGCATGGGCGGCGGCGCAGCCCTGGTGCGACGGGCGCTTCGGCACCTTCGGCCTGTCCTATTCGGCCCATGTCCAGACGGCGCTGGCGGCGCTCGGCCCGCCGGGGCTGAAGGCGATGTTCCTCGATTCGGGCGGGTTCTGGAACGCCTGGCAGGGCGGGGTGCGCCGCGGCGGCGCCTTCGAGCTGAAGCAACTGACCTGGGCCATGAAGCACGCCGCCCTGTCGCCGCTGGCCGCGGCCGATCCGCAGGTGGCCCGGGCGCTGGCGGCCGAGGACATCGGCGGCTGGTTCGCGGCGCTCCTCGGCGGGATGCCCTGGCGGCCCGGCCATTCGCCGCTGCGCCACGTTCCCGAGTATGAGGACTACATCCTCGAGCAGTGGCGGCAGGGCACCTTCGACGCCTTCTGGCAGGTGCCCGAGCTTCATGCCGAACCGCATTATCCGGTTCTGGCCAGGGCGGCGGTGTTCCTGATCTGCGGCTGGTTCGACCCCTATTCGGAAACCATGTTCCGCCACTTCCAGGGCCTGACGGCGGCCGGTGGCCATGCCGAACTCGTCATGGGCCCCTGGCTGCACGGCCGCCGCAGCCAGACCTTTGCCGGCGAGGTCGATTTCGGCGATGCCTCGCGGCTCGACGACCTGATCGCCGGCGACTACGACCGGCTGCGGCGGGACTGGTTCGACCGCTGGCTGAAGCCCGAGCGGCCGGAACCGGCCCCGCCGCGCCTGCGCTGGTTCGCCATGGGCGGCGGGACCGGCCGTCGCGACGCCCATGGGCGGCGCCAGCATGGCGGCATCTGGCGCGAGGATCGGGCCTGGCCGCTTCCGGCCTCGACCGTCCGCGCCTTCCATCTGGCGGCCGACGGCATCCTCTCGGACCGGCCGGCGGGCGGCAGCGTCCTTCTCCAGACCGATCCGCGCCATCCGGTGCCGTCGCGCGGCGGGCAGATCACCTCGGGCGAGCCGCTGATGCAGGGCGGGGCCTTCGATCAGGTGGCGACGCCCGCAGTCTTCGCCGCCACCCCGCCGTTCCTGCCGCTGGCAGCGCGGCCGGACGTGCTGACGTTCAGCACCCCGCCGCTGCCGGCCGCCATCGAGATCGCCGGAGCGGTGGTCGTGCACCTCGCGCTCGAAAGCGATGTCCCCGACGCGGACATCACCGTCAAGCTGGTGCACTGGATGCCGCCCAACGCCGACTGGCCGGCCGGCTTCGCGATGAACCTGACCGACGGCATCCTGCGGCTGCGCTACCGCGACGACCCCTCCGTGCCGCGGATGTTGCGGAAGGGCGAGGTGGTGCGGGTCCGCATCGAGGCCCCGCCCGTCGCCGCCCGGTTCCCGGCCGGCCACCGGATCCGGCTCGACATCGCGGGGTCGAACTTTCCCCGCTTCGACATCAACCCGCAGTCCGGCGAGCCCGAAGGGCTGGCCCGCAGCCACCGGGTGGCGACGACCGCCCTGCACCTTGCCGGATCCCGGCTGGAACTGGCGCTGCTGCCCGCCCTTCGCCCATGAAGATCGTGGCCTTCGGGCAGGCGCTGATCCGCCACAGGGTGCGCTGGCCCGAGGAATTGCGCGACCTCGTCGCCGGAGCCGGGGCGGTGATCTGCAATTTCGAGGGCTGCATCCGCCCGGCCGGAAGCTGGCCGATGAAGACCGGGACGGTGCATCCCGCGCACCCGCAGGCCCTCGCGGCGCTGCGCGCCCTCGGGGTGACGCATCTCGCGCTGGCCAACAACCATCTGTGGGACTTCGGGCCCGAAAGCGTGCTGGCGACAAGGCGGGCCGCGCTCGCCGCGGGCTTCGCCGTCGCCGGGGCCGGGGCCGACCTGGCGGAGGCCGCCGCGGCGGGGCATCGGGGCGGGGTGGCCCTCGTTGCGGCGGATACCGGCCCGACGCCCGACTGGGCCATCGCCCGCCCCGACCACCCCGGCATCAACCCGCTTCGCCTGCGCCTCTGCCTGCGCCTGCCGGCCGCGGACATCGCCCGGCTGACCGCGATCTCCGTCCAGACCGGCGCCGAGGCGCTGGCGCGCCGGCGGCAGGCGGTGGGCTACGATGCCCCGGTCGAAGGCGCGAGCTTCTACGGCCTGCACCTGGCGGAGGCCGCGGCGGTGGCCGAGGACTGGCAGGCCGACCCCGAAGACCTGCACCGCCTGACGGCGGCCGTCGCCGCCGCGCGCGCCGGGGCCGACCGGGTCCTGGTCTCGCTGCACTATCACCACTGGCGGTCGGACTGGCGCGAGAGCCCCTCGTGGCTCCGCGCCGCCGCCGCCGCCATCGCCGCGGCCGGGGCCGACGCGCTTTTCGCCCATGGCCCGCCCGTGGCCTCCGACCTGGCCCTTGTGGGCGGGATGCCGGTGGCGCCGGGTCTGGGCAACCTCGTCTTCCATACCGCCCGCAGCGCCCTCTACGCCCGGCAGGGCATCGACGTCTGGACCGGCGCCGCCCTCGTCCTCGATCGCGCGGGGGCGCGGCAGGAGCGGGTCCGGGCTCTCGGCCCGGACGACGATCCCGGCCCGGGCGGGCAGGCCTGAAGGGGCTGCGGGTCGGCGCGCCCCGGGTGCCGCCCGCATCCCCCCTGCGCGAGGATCCCGTGACGGACGGCCGGGGAGGCCAGCGCCTTCAGACGATCTCGGAGCGCACGAAGCTCTGCATGAACCGCTTCTGGAAGATCAGGAAGAAGATCAGGAGCGGCCCGACGACGATCACGGTGCCCGCCGACAGGGCGGTGATGCTGAGCCCGGTGTCCGGGGCGAGATAGCGGGCGATGCCGACCGTCACCGGGCGGGCCTCGGGCGAGCGCGTGATGATCAGCGGCCACAGGAAGCTGTTCCAGTGCGAACTGATCGAGATCAGCGCGAAGGCGGCAATGGATGAGCGGGTGACGGGAATGTAGACCCGCCAGAGGATGCCGAGCCGCGAGGCCCCCTCGACCTCGGCCGCCTCGACGAGCTCCTTCGGCACGCTGCGGAAGGCCTGCCGGATGAGGAAGATCGCGAAGGCGCTCGCGGCCGAGACGATGCCGATGCCCGGGATCGTGTTGTAGAGCCCGAGCGCCGAGACGATGCGGAAGTTCTCGAGCAGGAGGATCTCGGGGAAGATCATGAGCTGGATCAGGACGAACAGGAACAGCAGTTCCCGCCCCGGGAACTCGAACCGGGCGAAGGCATAGGCCGCCAGCGTCCCGATGACGATCTGCGTCGCCGCGAGCCCGAGCACGAGGATCGCGGTGTTGATGTAGTAGCGGCCGAAGGGCGCGGCATTCCAGACCGTGACGAGGTTGTCGAAGGTCCAACCCCGGGTGATGTCCAGCGAAAGCGCCACGCTCGGCTCGCGGAAACTCGCCCACAGCACATAGGCCAGCGGGGCGATCCAGATGCCGGCCAGAAGCCAGGTGCGCAGGACGCCGAGGGCGTCGGTCGTGCGGTTCATCCAGAAGCGGGCGGACATCGCCTTCCCCCTAGCGATAATGGATGCGGCGATCGAGCAGGCGGATCTGCACCACGGCCAGGATCACCAGGATCGTGACCAGGAAGGTGCTGACCGCGGCGGCATAGCCCGGGCGGAACTGGATGAAGGCCGTGTCCCAGATGTGATAGAGGAGAAGGGTGCTGGCGTTGGCCGGCCCGCCCTGGGTCATCACGAACAGGAAGTCCACGTGCTTGAAGCTGTTGGCGACCGCGATGATGAGGGCGAAGAGCGTCGTCGGCATCAGGAGCGGAAAGGTGATGCGCCGGAAGCGATACCATCCCCCCGCGCCTTCGAGGACGGCGGCTTCGTTGAGTTCGCCCGGAATCGATTGCAGCGCCGCCAAGTATAGCAGCATGAAGAATCCGGCCTCCTTCCAGACCATCACGACCATCAGCGCGGGAAGGACCGTCGATGGTTGCCCGAGGAGGTTCTGCCGGGCGAGGCCGAGCGTCTCGAGGAGGGAGTTGATGACGCCGAAATCGGGCTGATACATGAAGAGCCAGATCGACGCCGCCCCGACGACCGGCAGCATGGCGGGGGTGAAGAAGGCCAGGCGCGCCAGCGCGCGCCCGTGAAAGCGGCGGTTGACGAGCACCGCCATCAGCATGGCCAGTGCGAGGCTGATCGGTACCGTGACGACCGAGAAGAGCAGGTTGTTGACGAGCGCGGTGGAAAAGATCGGATCGCCGATCATCGCCTGGTATTGCCCGAGGCCCATCGGCTCGCCGGAGCGCGCACCCTGGAGGCTGTTCCAGATCCCGATCGCCATCGGCACGATCGAGAACGTCGAGAGCCCGATCAGGGCCGGCAGCAGGATCAGCCAGGCGAACACGGGGTCGGGAATCCGTCCGAGCGGCGCCAGCAGGCGTCGGCGCGGAAGGCGGAAGCCGGAATCCTCGAGAGTCATGGCGCCCCCTTGCCGAGGGTGATGACCGGCGAGGAGAGGGTCGTCAGGATCCTCCCGGTGAAGGTCTCGGCGGCCAGCGCCGTCGCCCGGGCCTCGACATCGGCGGGTCCCTCGACGAAATGGGTCAGGATGAGGAGCCCGACGCCGGCCCGCTGCGCGAGTTCCCCGGCATCGCGTGCCGACATGTGCTGGCGCTGGGAGGGCCGGCCGATCAGCGAGGCTTCCGAGAGCACGGCATCCGCACCGGCGCAGGCTTCGACCAGCCCGTCGAAGAGCCCGGTGTCGCCGGTGAAGGCAAGGCGGGACTCGCGGTCGCTGATGACGAGGCCGACGGCCGGCACCGTATGGCGGCCGGGGAACGGCTCGACGCGCAGGTCGCCGACCAGCACCGCCTCGCCCGGGGTCCAGTCGCGGAATTCGAGGACGCCGCCGGTCAGGGAATCGAAGGGCGCCGGTGAACCGACCGGAAAGAGCGCCTCGATTGCGCGCACGATGGCGCGGCCGCCGGGCGGAATGTGGACCGGAATGGCCGGGACCGGCGCTGCCTCGTCGGCGCCGCCGGCAAAGGCCCGGCCGGTCGAGATTCCGTTCTGGACCCTGAGGCTCATGGCCAGGGCGATCAGGTCGTAGCAGTGGTCGGCATGGAGATGGGTGATGAAGACCGCGTCGAGCGCGATCGGCTCCCGGGACAGCGCCGTCGCCACCCCGGGGCCGCAGTCGATCAGGATGCGCGCCTCGGCCGTCGATACGAGATACCCGGTGCAGGCCGCCCCGCGGAACGGCCCGGCCCCCGAGTTGCCCAGTGTCTCGAGCGTCAGCACGACGGGCCCCGCCGGCTACTTGCGGTAGGGCGCCAGGACGGCCTCGACTTCGCCCTGAAGTCGTCCCAGCACGTCGGCCGCCGGCGCCTGCCCCGTCACCGCCGCCTGCACCGCCGCGTTCAGAAGCCCGTAGGTCCGGCCCTGGGCGTAGGTCGCGAACATCCGGTCGGTGAACTCGAGCTGGTCGCGGGCGACGGCATAGCCGCTGACGCGCGCCGTCAGGTCCTTGAGCGCATCGACCTCCCAGTCGACGGGCGAGGGCGCGACATATCCGGTGGCGATCGTCCACTCGGCCGCCTGCTCGGGCTGGGTCAGGAACTTCACGAGCTCGAACGCGGCTGCCTTCTCGGCCTCAGGCGCGCCCGCGAAGAGGTAGAGGTTGGCGCCGCCGGCCGTCGCGCCGCGCTGCCTGTTGCCCGGCAGCATGCCGACGCCCACGTCGAAGGGCGCGTTGTCGAGCACATTGGTCAGGCTGCCCGTGCTTTGCCAGATGATGGCATACTTGCCCTCGAAGAAGGCCTGCGGAAGCGTCGCGGCCGCGATCACTCCCGGCGACTGGACGGCGTGGACAAGGCTGAGGTCGGCATACCACTGCAGGGCCTCGATCGCCGCCGTGCTGTCGAGATCGGCCGACCGCCCATCCGGCGCCGACAGGCTTGCCCCGTTCTGAAGCGCGATCGACTGGTACATCCAGCTCGACGACGACGGGATGCCGATGCCCCAGTCCGCCGCGGTCTTGTCCTGCAGGATCTTCGACATCGCGACCAGTTCGTCCCAGGTCGCGGGGGGCACCTCGGGGTCGAGCCCGGCATCGCGGAAGTAGGCCTTGTTCCAGTACTGCACGGCCGTCGAGCGCTGGAAGGGAATGCCCCAGGTGCGGCCGTCCGCGTCGACGCTGTTGCTCATGAAGGCCGGATAGAAGCTGCCGAGCCAGGCCTTGTCCTCGGGCGTGGCGGCCAGATCGTCGAAGGGCGTGATGAAGCCGAGGTCGATCAGCTCGAACATCTGGGTCGCTTCCATCAGCGCCACCGCCGGCGCATCGCCCGCGGCAATGGCCGCGCGCGCCGCCACCTCGACGTCGCGGTAGCCTCCGGCATAGACGGCCTCGACCTCGACGTCGGGATGGGCGGCCTCGAACCGGTCGATGAGCCCGTTGATCACCGCCTCGAGCGGCCCGCCGACGGCGATGGGATAGAGAAGCGTGATCTCGGTCTTGCCCGCGGCGCCCGCCGGGGCGGCCAGCCCGACGGCGATGGCGGCGGCGCCGCAGCAAAGCCTCATGCGATTGAGAACAGACATGCGATTTCCCCCGTGTGCGCGGATGATCAATGGATGCGTTCGCCGCTTGCGGCGTCGAAGAGATGGGTGTCGGCGGCCCTCAGCCCCAGCGCGTAGCTCTGCCCTTCCTCGACGCGGGTGCCGTTGTGGATGCGCGCGACGAGCGGTTCCGGCCCGCCGACATGGAGCTTGACGAGCTGGTCCGCCCCGATCAGCTCGACCCCGTCGAGCCGCCCCCGCAGGGTGATTTCGCTCCCCTCGAGCACCAGGTCCTCGGGCCGGATCCCCACCAGCACCTCGCGACCCGGCGCGATGCCCGCCCGCCTGACCGCCAGCACCGTATCGCGGGCACCGACGACGCTGAACCCGGCGTCGGTCGCAACGCAGCGGATCAGGTTCATCGGCGGCGAGCCGATGAAGCGGGCCACTTCGGCCCGGGCCGGCGCGCGGTAGAGGGTCAGGGGGTCGGCGATCTGGTCGACCCGCCCCTGGCGCATCACCACGACCTTGTCGGCCATGGTCATCGCCTCGATCTGGTCGTGGGTGACATAGATGACCGTCAGCCCCAGCCGGCGCTGCAGCGCCCGGAGTTCGGAACGCATCTGCTGGCGCAGCTTGGCATCGAGGTTGGAGAGCGGCTCGTCCATCAGGATCAGCGAGGCGCCGCTGACCAGCGCCCGCCCGAGCGCCACGCGCTGGCGCTGCCCCCCGGAAAGCTGGGCGGGCTTGCGCTGGAGAAGGTCCCCGAGCTCGAGCTGCTCGGCCGCCTTCATGAGCCGGCTGTCGCGCTCCCTGCGGGGCACGCGGCGGACCCGCAGGCCGAAGATGATGTTCTCGGCCACGCTGAGGTGGGGGAAGAGTGCATAGGACTGGAAGACCATCGCCAGCCGGCGCCGGGCCGGCGGCACGTCGTTGACCACCTGGCCGTCGATGAGGATCTCGCCCGACTGCGGGCTCTCGAGCCCGGCGATCAGCCGCAACGCCGTCGACTTGCCGCAGCCGCTGGCACCGAGGAACACCACGAACTCGCCCGGATTGGCCTCGAACGAGAAGTCGTGGAGCACCTGCACCGGCTGCCCGCGCTGTGCCGACGGGAAGAACTTGTCCACCGACCGTATCGCCAGGCTGCTCGACATGATCCGCCACTTCCCCTCGAGCCCGAAGGCGCCATTCAGCATCCGATATGCTAAAGAAACGAAAGTCAACCGAAAACACCAGTTCCGCCCGCGGCCGCCTCGGCGTCCGTCTCGATCAGTCGTATGCCCAGATCCGCGCAGCGTTGGGAGATATGGGGCCGGGTGCAGCGGTCGGTGACCAGCCAGCCGACCTGTTCGAGCGTCGCCACGCGCACCGGCGCCCGCCGCTCGAACTTGGTGGAATCGGCCACCAGGATGACCTGCCGGCTGCTGCCGATCATCGCCTGCACGACGCGCGCGTTAGGATGGTCGAAGTTCAAGAGAACCCCGTCCTCGTCGATGGCCGAGATGCCCATGACCGTGAAGTCCATCTTGTATCGCCGGACCAGCGCCTCGGCCTCTTCGCCGGTGATCATGCCGTCGGCGCTGCGGATCAGCCCGCCGGCAATCGCGACCTCGACGTTGGGATAGGCGGCCATCGTGCCGCCGATGTTGATGCTGTTGGTCACCACCCGCAAACCCTTGTGCTGCAACAGGGCGCGGGCCACGGCCTCGGTCGTGGTGCCGATGCTGATGAAAAGCGACGACTGGTCGGGCAGGAGGTCGGCCACGGCCCGTCCGATCGCTTCCTTGGCATCGGCACGGATCAGGCGGCGCGCGAAGTAGTGGACGTTCTCGACCTCGGCCGACAGCACTGCCCCCCCGTGGGTGCGGGCCAGCAGGCGGCGGTCGCAGAGGTCGGTCAGGTCCTTGCGGATCGTCTGGTGCGTGACCTTGAACTGCTCGGAGAGCGCGCTGACGCTGACCCGTCCCTCACGCCGCGCCAGCGCCATGATGGCGGCCAACCGGTCCGTCGACATTCTCGCCCTCCCGCGGGGTCGCTCGGATCTCTTTCCCTTTATGCCAGATACGAAGCTTTCGCAATGATGCGATGGTGCCGCACAGGGGCGTTGCGACCCGGCCTCCTGATGTTCCGGCACGAACGGAGGGATCCGCCTTGGTTCGGCTGCGCGCGCGTCAGGGGCGGGCAGGAGAGCGCGACCCGGAGCACTCCCGAGGTCCGGGCGGCACCGGGCGCCCGGGTGGCAGGCCGCCGCAGGCCGCAGAGGCGGACCTGGCGGGCGCGCATCATCCCGATGTCGCCTGAAGGCGCCGGGCGGGCGTCCTCATGCGGGCCATACCCCTTCTCAGGGCGTCTTCGACGGCGAGACGCTTCCGGGGTGCCCCTCAGCCGAGCCAGCCCGCGAGGTTCCTCCCGACCATCCCGGCGAGCGCGGCGATGTGGGCGTCGGCGTCGTTGAGGCAGGGGATGTAGGTGAAGCTCTCGCCGCCCGCGTGCTCGAAGCTCTCGCGGATCTCGCCCCGGATCTCCTCGAGCGTCTCGATGCAGTCGGCGGCGAAGGCCGGGGCGATGACGGCGATGCGCCGCCGGCCGCGGCGGGCGAGATCGGCCACGGCATCGACGGTGTAGGGCCGCAGCCACTCCTCGGGCCCGAAGCGCGACTGGAAGGCCGGGAGGATGGCCTCCTCGGGCCAGCCGAGGCGGCGGGCGAGGAGGCGCGAGGTCGCGAGGCACTGCTCGAGGTAGGGATCGCCCGCGGTCACGTAGCGGCGCGGCAGCCCGTGGTAGGTCGCAACGAGGATGTCGGGGCGCTGGTCGAGCCCGCCGTAGGCGCGCTCGACCGACTGCGCGAGGGCGTCGATGTAGGCGGGATCGTCGAAATAGGGCGCCACCGTCCGCACCGCCGGCTGCCAGCGCATCGCCATCAGGGCGCGAAAGAGATGGTCGCAGGCAGTGGCCGTCGTCGCCCCCGCATACTGCGGGTAGAGGGGCAGGAAGAGGATGCGCCGGCAGCCCGCCGCCGCCATCGCCGCGAGCCGCCCGGCGGTCGAGGGGTTGCCGTAGCGCATGCAGAAATCGACCCGCACGCGGTCGCCGTAACGGTCCCCGAGGAGGGCCGCGAGCTTCGCCGTCTGGGCCCGGGTGATCGTCAGGAGCGGACTCTCGCCGCGGTCGTGGTTCCAGATCTTGCGGTAGTTCGCGCCCGAGGTGAAGGGCCGCCGCGACAGGATCACAAGCTGGAGGAGCGGCTGCCAGACCCAGGGGCTGTAGTCGATCACCCGGCGGTCGGAGAGAAACTCGGCGAGATAGCGCCGCATCGGCCAGTAGCCGTGGCCGTCGGGGGTGCCGAGGTTGGCGAGAAGGACGCCGACCCGCTCCTCCGGCGAGCCGCCGGGGACCCCTGCGGCCGGAAGGGCGGGCGATGCCGGGGCGGGCGCCTCGGCCGCGCCGCGCGGCTTCGGTCGGGATGGCGGTCGTCCCTTGCCCATGGCGTCGTCCTCTCGCTCTTCCCGGGGGCCCGCGCGCCTCCCGCGCCCCTAGCCAGTCCCTTCGGCCGGATTTGCCGCCCTGGCAAGACCCCGGGGGGGGGGGGACGGGCGGGCAGGGGCGGGCGCCCCGCCGCCCGGCGGCACGGGCGGGGAGCCGCCGGCGGCGCCGCGGCGCCGGGGGGCCGGGCCCCGTGAAGTCACGGGCCCCGTCTTCCCCCGCGCCGCCCGCCGGGGCTGCCGGGGACAAGCATCGGGGTCCCCCGGGGGGCCGCCTCCCTTCCGCCGGCAGGGTGACGCGGGCCGGCCGGGAGGGCTCTCCCGGTCCGCTTCCGGACCGCTTCCGGCCGCCCGAAGCCGGCGGAGGCAAGGCCGAGCGGCCGCACGACCCGGATCCCCCCCGGGGGGGCGCGCCCCCGGCCGGCCGCGACGGCAGGGCGCCGGGACCGCGGCGCCTCGACGCGGCGGCGGACATGCGCTATCAGGGCCGGCATGCGACCGGTCGCGCCCATTCCCCCGGTCCCGGGGCCCGGCGAGGCGCTCTTTCTCGACTTCGACGGCACTCTCGTCGGGATCGCGCCGCGCCCCGATGCGATCGTCCTGCCGCCGGGTCTCGGGGCCCTGCTCGCGGACCTCCACGGCCGCCTCGGGGGGGCGGTCGCGATCGTCTCCGGCCGCTCGCTCGACGATCTCCGGGCCCGCCTCGCCGGCTTTCCGGGCCGGATCGCGGGCAGTCACGGGGGCGAGATCGAGGGCCTCGCGGCCGACCCCGCGGGACCCGATCCGGCACTCGTCGCGAGCCTCCACGCCGCCGCGCGCCGCGCCGCCGCGACCGCGGGGCTCCTTCTCGAGCCCAAGGCGCAGGGCGCGGCCTTCCATTACCGCCACCGGCCGGCGCTCGCCGCGGCCGCCCGGCGGCGCGCCGCGGCCCTCGCCGCGGCCTTCCCGGGCTTTGCCGTCCAGTCGGCACGGATGGCGGTCGAGGTCCGGCCGGCGAGGGTGAGCAAGGAGCGGGCGCTCGAGCGGCTCATGGCGCTTGCCCCCTACGCCGGGCGGCGGCCGGTCTATGCCGGCGACGACGCGACCGACGAGGCGGCCCTCGCCTGGGTCGCGCGGCGCGGCGGCATCGCCGTCAGGGTCGGCGCCGGCGCCTCGGTCGCCCCCTGGCGGCTCGCCGACCCGGCCGCGGTCCTCGCCTGGCTCGGCGGAACGGAGGGCTGAGGATGGCGCGGCTCGTCTGCATCTCGAACCGCCTACCGATGGAGGCGGGGCCCGCGGGCGGCCTCGTGGTGGCGCTGTCGGCGGCGCTCGCCGAGAGCGGCGGCACCTGGGTCGGCTGGAGCGGGGCCACGGCCGCGACCCCGTCCCCGGCACTCGCACCGATCGACGGGGGCCCCTTTGGGCGCCTCGCCTTCGATCTCACCGAGGCCGAGGTCGCGGGCTACTACATGGGTTACGCCAATTCGGTGCTGTGGCCGATCCTGCATTCGCGCGCCGACCTCATGCGCATCGCCCACGACGAGCTGGCCGTCTACAAGGCCGTCAACCGGCGGCTGGCCCGCATGGTCCTCGACGTCATCGCCGCCGACGACCTTCTCTGGGTGCACGACTTCCACCTCCTGCCGCTCGCCTGGGAGCTTCGAGCCCTCGGCGCGCGGAACCGCGTCGGCCTCTTCCTGCACACGCCCTTCGCCGCCCCCCACGACATGGCCGCGCTTCCCAATGCCGGCGAGGTCGCGGAATGGCTCGCCTGCCACGACCTCGTCGGCCTCCAGACCGAGGCCGACGTCGCCCGCGCCCGCGCGAGCCTCGCCGCCGTGGCCGCGGCGCGCCCGGGCGCGGGCGGGCAGGTCGTGATCGGCCGGAGGGCGACGCGGATCGCGGCCTTCCCGGTCGCCATCGACGTCGGCGAGTTCGCGGCCCTCGCCGGCGCGGAATACCGCCGCCTGCCCCCGGGGCTGGTCCGGCCCGACCGGGCGCTGATGATCGGTGTCGACCGGCTCGACTACACCAAGGGCCTGCCGCAGCGCTTCCGCGCGCTGGCGGCCTTTCTCGAGGCTCACGAGGACTGGCAGGGCCATGTCTCGCTCCTCCAGATCGCGCCGCCGACGCGCGAGGGGCTGGCGGCCTACGACGCCATCCGCGACGAGACCGAGGCCCTCGCCGGCCACATCAACGGCCGCTTCGCCGACATCACCTGGTCGCCCCTGCGCTACATCCACCGCCCGGTCGCGCGCGAACGCCTCGCCGGCCTTCACCGGGCGGCGCGGGCAGCCCTCGTGACCCCGCTCATGGACGGCATGAACCTCGTCGCCAAGGAATACGTCGCCGCCCAGGACGCGGCCGATCCGGGCGTCCTCGTGCTGTCGCAGTTCGCCGGTGCGGCCGAGCAGATGGCGGACGCGCTTCTCGTCAACCCCCACGACATCGAGCAGGTCGCCGGGGCGATCCATGTCGCGCTGTCGATGCCCGTGCGCGACCGGCGGCGGCGCCACGAGCGGCTTTTCGCCGGCCTTCTCGCCCGCGACGTCCACTGGTGGAGCGCGGCCTTCCTCGGCACCCTCCGCGGCCCCCGCCCGGAGCCCCCGCCGGCCTAGGTCCGGCGCGCCCCGGCGCCGGCCGGCCCCGGGGCCTCGCCCGCCGCCCCGCGCCGGCGCGGACGCCGGGAGGGGAACGCGCCCGGGACCTCTCCCGCCGTCAGAGGATCGGCATGCCGCCCGGCGGCCGGCGGTAGCCTCCGAAAAGCTCCGGATCGTCGCCGGCGAGATCGTCGATGATGCCCACGACGGCATCGAGCCGGCCGTCCGAGGCGGTCGACCAGGCCCGCCCCTCGCCGACCTGCCGGCGCCCGACAAGGACGCGAAACGCGCATTCGGGGTCGATGGAAACCCGGCCGGAGAAGTCGGAGCGCACCCCGTCCTCGACGCAGGTGCCGCTGGCCGTGCCACTGGCCGAGATCCGGATCAGGCATCGCGTGTCCCCAGCCGCGATGACCCACGGCCCGGCGAGGTTGCGCAGGGTGCAGATGGACCGCGCCTCGGCCAGCGCCGCGGGCAGCATGGCCATGGTGACGACGATCATGGAAAGGCCTTTCGCACGCATCCTGCTCTCCCTTCGCGAGGGCCGCGGTGGGCTCGCGGCGCCGGTTCCGACCCGGTGGGCGGTTGCGCAGGTCGGGGATGCGGCCGCCCCCGCGGCCGACTCTGACGGGCCGCCCGCGCCCGTCAAGCCGGAGTGGCCGGCCATGCGCGGTCAGCCGCCGACCTCCGCCTCTCCCCGGCGCAGCTCGTGGTCGAGGGCGGCGCCGAGGAGGACGACGAAGGCGCCGAGGTAGAACCAGGTGAGAAGGGCGATGACCGCCCCGATCGAGCCGTGGATGCGGCTGTAGCCGGCGAGCCCGGCGAGGAACTGCGCAAACAGCGTCGCCGTCACCGCCCACACGGCGACGGCGAGGAGAAGGCCCGGCGTCAGGAGCACCCCGCCCGTCCGCGGCCGGTTGGGCCCGTAGCGGAAGAGGAGCCCGACCCCGAGGACCATCGCCGCGAGCGCGAGCAGCCAGCGCGAGGCCGCGAGCGCCGCCCCCGCCCAGGGTCCGAGCGGCACGAAGGCAAGGACGAGCGGCGCCACCACCACCGCCGCGAGGGCCACGGTCCCGAGGCCCATGAGCACGAGCGTGAGCGCCAGCGCCGCGGCGAGATGGCCAGGGCCGCTGCGGTTCTCGACCCCCTCGACCGCGTTCAGCCCCTGGATGAGCGCCCCGACCCCCGAGCGCGCCGACCACAGCGCGACCGCGAGCGAGAGAACCGAGGCCCAGCCGAGTTCGCGCGGGCTTGTCGCCACCAGGGCCGTCACCTGGGTGTCGATGAGCCGGAAGGCGTCCTCGGGCAGGACCTCGGCGAGAAGGTCGAGCTGGGTCGCGATCACCGCCGGATCGGCCCAGAAGCCCCAGAGCGCGATCATCGCCGCGAGGCCGGGAAAGAGCGAGAAGAGCGCGAAGAAGGCGACGCCGGCCGCGATCAGGCTCAGGTGGCGCTCGCCGATGCTCCGCCACACGCGCGCGAAGGCGAGGAGCCAGCGCCCCACGCCGCCATTCCCCGCCCCGGCCGCCCGGGCCGCCGCCGCCCCCTCAGGCGACGGCGAGATCGGCGAGCGACCGCCCGGCCGCCAGCGCCTCGACCACCCAGCCCGGACGGCGGCCGCGGCCGTTCCACGTCAGCGCCGGGTTCTCGGGGTGGCGGAATTTCGGGGTGCCGGCGGGGACCGGCTTCCGCCGTTTCGCGGGCGCGGCCTCGACCAGCTCGGCGAGCGAGGCAAAGCCGCGGGTCCGCGCCATTTCCTCGAATTCGCGGCGGGCGGCTTCCTTGCGGCGCGCTTCGAAACTGTCGATCGCGGCCTCGACGCGCCGGCGCAGTTTCTTCAGTTCATCGAGCGGCATGGAGTCGAGATCGGGCTGCTGCATTGTCCGTTTCCTGCGATTCGTTTCGCCAGTCGTGCCAATAGGCGTTAGCCGGCCGGGAATGCAACAGGAAATGCGCGGGGGGGAATCGGAAATGCGCGGATTTCGCCCTCAGCCGACCGGGGCGACGCAGTCGCAGACCCGCATCCGCACCTTCGCGCCGACCGCGATCGCCGCCCCCGGGCCCGAGATCACGAGCATGCAGTTCTCGCCCTGCTGGACCCAGTAGATCTGGTCGTGGCCGCGGAACTCGCGCCCGACCACGGTGCCGCCGCCGTGGACGTCGGGATCAAGGAGGATCTGCTCGGGCCGCACGGCAAGCTGCACGGCCCCGCTCGCCGCCCGCGTCAGGGCGAGGCGGCCGAAGGCGGTGTCGGCCGCCATCCCCTCGGCCCGGCCGGCGACGATGTTCGAGCGGCCGAGGAAGCTCGCGACGAAGGCGCTGGCCGGGTTGCGGTAGATCTCGTCGGGCGTGCCGAGCTGGCAGAGCCGGCCGGCCTCCATCACGGCGATGCGGTCGGCCAGCGCGAGCGCCTCCTCCTGGTCGTGGGTGACGAGGATCGCGGCCGAACCCGCGGCCTTGAGGAGGCGGCGCACCTCCTGGCGGGTCTCGACCCGCATCGTCGCATCGAGGTTCGAGAAGGGCTCGTCCATGAGGACGAGCGGCGGCGCCATCGCGAGCGTGCGGGCGAGCGCCACGCGCTGCTGCTGGCCGCCCGAAAGCTCGTGCGGGCGCCGGCCGGCAAGGTCCGAAAGCCCGACCAGAGTCAGCATCTCCTCGGCCCGCGCCAGCGCCGCGGCGCGCGGCCGCCGCGTCAGCCCGAAGCGGACGTTGCCGAGGACCGTCAGATGCGGAAAGAGCGCGTAGTCCTGGAAAACGAAGCCGATGCCGCGGGCCTCGGGCGGCAGGGGCGTGATGTCGCGCCCGCGCAGGCGGACGCGGCCGGCGTCGGGGGTCTCGAAGCCGCCGATGAGCCGCAAGGTCGTCGTCTTGCCGCAGCCCGAGGGGCCGAGGAGGGCGAGAAGCTCGCCCTCGCCGACCGCGAACGAGATGCGCTCGGCCGCCGCCGCCTCGCCGCGGCGGAACCGCTTCGAGAGCCCCTCGACCTCGAGCAGCACCTCGCGCGGGCGCAGGCGGAAGCCCGCGGGCGAGGCCTCGGCCGGAAGGCGGAAGGGGCGGGCAGAGGCGATCCCGGTCATCGGCCGCGCGTCGTCCTGAGCGTGTGCCCCAGCATTTCGGTCGGATATTCGCTGCCCGCGCCAATGTCAACGCCGCCGGCCCCCGCCCGGCGCGATTGACAGCATGGCCGGCCTCGGGCAGGCGGGGCGGGGATGGCTGGCCCGGGGGGCGGGGATGGCGGCGGCACGGGACATGCTCATCATCGGCGGCGGCATCAACGGCTGCGGCATCGCCCGCGACGCCGCCGGCCGCGGGCTCTCGGTGACCCTCGCCGAGGCGGGCGATCTCGCCCGGGCGACCTCCTCGGCCTCGACCAAGCTTTTCCACGGCGGCCTGCGCTATCTCGAGTATTACGAGTTCCGCCTCGTCCGCGAGGCCCTGCGCGAGCGCGAGACGCTCCTTTGCGCCATGCCCCACATCGCCCGGCCCCTGCGCTTCGTCCTGCCCCACCACCGCGGGCTGCGGCCCGCCTGGCTCTTGCGGCTGGGCCTTCTCGTCTACGACCACCTGGGCGGGCGCAGGATCCTGCCCGGCACGAAGGGTCTCGACCTCCGCCGCGATCCCGCCGGGGCGGCCCTGCGGGAGGGCTTCGCGCGCGGCTTCGAGTATTCGGACTGCTGGGTGGACGACGCCCGCCTCGTCGCCCTCAACGCCCGCGACGCCGCCCGGCGCGGTGCCCGCATCGCCACCCGCGCCCGCGTCGTCGCGGCCCGCCGCGACGGCGGACTGTGGCGCGCCGAGCTTGCCCATGAGGACGGGCGCAAGGAGGAGGTGGCGGCGCGGGTGCTCGTCAACGCCGCCGGCCCCTGGGCGGGAGAGGTCGTGACCGGCACGCTCGGCCTCCACACCCCCGCCCACATCCGCCTCGTGCGCGGCAGCCACATCGTCACCCGCCGGCTCTTCGAGCACGACCGCGCCTACATCCTCCAGGGGGCCGACGGGCGGATCGTCTTCGCCATTCCCTACGAGACCGACTTCACCCTCATCGGCACCACCGACGTCGAGCACGCGGGCGACCCCGCCGCCGCCGCCTGCACCGCGGCCGAGCGCGACTATCTCTGCGCCCTGGTGTCGGAATATTTCCGCCGCAGGGTGACGGCCGCGGATGTCGTCTGGACCTATTCCGGGGTCCGGCCGCTCTATGACGACGGGGCCAAGTCGGCGACCGCGGCGACGCGCGACTACGTCCTCGAACTCGACGCCGGGGGCCCCCCGCTCCTCAACGTCTTCGGCGGCAAGATCACGACCTACCGCCGCCTGGCCGAGGCGGCGCTGGCGCGGATCGCCACCGCCCTGCCCCTGCCCGGGGGCCCGTGGACGAAGGGCGTGCCGCTGCCGGGCGGCGACTTCCCGGTCGACGGGGTCGCGGAGCTCGTCGAGGGGCTGCGGGCGCGCCATCCCTTCCTCACCCCGCCCTGGGCCCTCCGCCTCGTGCGCGCCTACGGGACCGAGGCCGCCCGCGTCCTCGGCGGGGCAGGCGAGGCCCGTGCCCTCGGCCGCGACTTCGGGGCGACGCTGACCGAGGCCGAGGTCCGCTGGCTCATGGCCGAGGAGTTCGCCCGGCGGGCCGAGGATGTCGTCTGGCGCCGCAGCAAGCTCGGCCTGCGCCTGGCCGCGGCCGCGATCGCCGACCTTGACGCCTACATGACCGGAGCCCGCCCGTGACCTCGATCCTCGCCATCGACCAGGGCACGACCTCGACCCGGGCGATCCTCTTCGACGCCGCCCTCCGCCCGCTCGCCACCGCCCAGGAGGAGTTCCCCCAGCACTTCCCCGCCCCCGGCCGGGTCGAGCACGACCCCGGGGATCTCTGGGCGACGACGGTCGCCTGCGCCCGCGGCGCCCTCGCCCGGGCCGGCGTCACCGCCGCCGGGGTGGCGGCGATCGGCCTCACCAACCAGCGCGAGACGACGCTCCTCTGGGACCGCGCTACCGGGGTGCCGGTCCACCCCGCGATCGTCTGGCAGGACCGCCGCACCGCCCCGCTCTGCGACCGCCTCCGCGCCGAGGGCCACGAGGAGATGGTCCGCGCCCGCACCGGGCTCCTCCTCGACCCCTACTTCTCGGCCACCAAGCTCGCCTGGCTCCTCGACCACGTCGAGGGGGCGCGTGCGCGGGCGGCGCGCGGCGAGCTTGCCTTCGGCACCGTCGAGAGCTTTCTCGTCTGGCGGCTGACCGGCGGGCGGGTGCACGCGACCGACGCCACCAACGCCGCCCGGACGATGCTCTACGACATCCGCCGCGGGGAGTGGGACGACGACCTCTGCCGCCTTTTCGGGGTGCCCGCCGCCCTCCTGCCCGAGGTCCGCGACAACGCCGCCGACTTCGGCACGACGGTGCCCGACCTCCTCGGCCGGCCGGTCCCGATCCTCGGCGCGGCGGGCGACCAGCAGGCCGCGGCCATGGGCCAGGCCTGCTTTTCTCCCGGCATGGTCAAGGCCACCTACGGCACCGGCTGCTTTGCCCTCCTCAACACCGGCGCGCGGCCGGTCGCAAGCCGCAACCGCCTGCTCACGACCCTTGCCTCGCGCCTCGACGGCCGCCCGGCCTACGCGCTCGAGGGCGCGATCTTCGTCGCCGGGGCGGTGGTGCAGTGGCTGCGCGACGGGCTCGGGATCATCGGCGCGGCGGCCGAGACGGAGGCGCTCGCCGCCGCCGCCGACCCCGCCGAGCGGGTCGTGATCGTGCCGGCCTTCACCGGGCTCGGCGCGCCCTGGTGGGATCCGGACGCGCGGGGGGCGATCTTCGGGCTGACGCGGGCGAGCGGCCGGGCCGCGCTCGCCCGCGCCGCGCTGCAGAGCGTGGGCTTCCAGACCCGCGACCTGATGGCAGCGATGGCGGCCGACAGCGGGGCAGCGGCGGGCGGGGTCCTCCGCGTCGACGGCGGCATGACCGCCTCGGACTGGACGATGCAGTTTCTCGCCGACATCCTCGCGGCGCCGGTCGACCGGCCGGTCGTGCGCGAGACGACGGCGCTCGGCGCGGCCTGGCTCGCGGGGATGCGGGCCGGGCTCTGCCCGGGGCCCGAGGGCTTCGCCGCCGCCTGGGCGCTCGAGCGCCGCTTCACCCCGGCGATGGACGCCGCGACGCGGGCGGACCTCTGCGCGGGCTGGGAGGAGGCGGTGCGCCGGACGCGGACGCGCTGAGCGCGCCGCGCCGCGGCCACCGGGACCCCTCCCGACGGGGCAATTCCGAGGCGAGCGACGACGCGCCGATCGCGCCACGATCCTGCGGCCGGGACGGTCGACCGGAGGGCCGCGGCGCCCGCGCGCCGCCGCCCCCGCCACGCCCCGTGCCGACCCGCCCCCCCCCCGGTCCTCCCTACCTCCACCCCGCGCCCCGGGCCGCGCCCGGCCGGGCGCGGGCCCGTGCCGGCGCACGGGCGGGGGGAGGGCAGCGGGGCGGTTCTGTGGGGCGGGGCGTCGCCATGGGGGGAACGTGGCCTCTTGGGCGGACCGGGCCATGGCTCGCCCGTCCCGGCCCTCAGTCGGTGCGGTCGCGGGCGAGGAGGTAGACCGCGCAGCCCGCCCCGAGGGCCACGGCGAAGAAGAGGAAGAGCGCCGCGTAGGCGGCCCCGGGGCCGGAAGCGGCGAGCGTCGCGGCATGGACGCGGCCGCTCGCCACCTGCATGAGCCCCGCCCCGCCGATGCCGAAGAGGTTGAGGAGGGTCACCCCCCGCCCGACGAGATGGGCGGGCACGAAGGCGCGGCCATGGGCCATGACCATCGGGAAGGAGGCACCGAAGAAGCCGATGGCGGCGGCGAGCGCCGCCACCCCGACCGCCCCCGCGGGCGGGGCGAGCGCGAGCACGAGGAGGGCGGCGACGGCGCCAAGGTTGCCCGCGAGCGCGACGCCCTTGCGGGTGCCGAAGACACGGTCGAGCGGTCCGTAGGCGAAGTTGCCCGCGACCATGGCCATCCCCATGGCGAGCGAGACCCAGCCGATGAGCGCGATGCCGGCCCCCTGGATGTCGGCGAGGTAGGGGCCGAGCCAGAGCCCGCGGAGCCCGACCGCGGGCCCGTAGTTGACGAGCATGAGCGGCAGGATCGCCCAGAGGGCGGGGATCCGCAGGAGGGTCAGGACCGACTCCTGCCCCCCCGCGGGCTGGGGCAGGCGCGGGGGATCGGTCACCCGCCAGAGCGTCAGCCCGGCCACGACGGCCGTCGTGGCCGCCATCGCCCAGAGCGTCGGCCGCCAGCCGAAGGCCGCGATCGCCGCCGCCAGCGGGACCGAGCCGAGGATGTTGCCGACCGAGCCGATGCCGAGGGCGGCCCCGGCGAGGGTGCCGAACATCGCCGCCGGCCAGACACGGGCGAAGAGGAAGTAGAGCGCCATCAGGACCGGCGCCATGCCGACACCGATCAGGGCCATGGCGAGGTCGACGGCGAGGGGGCCGCGGGCCGTGGCCATGACCGCCGCCCCCGCCGCCCCGACGGCGAGGAGGAGCGCCGCCGTGCGCCGCGGGCCGACGCGGTCGAGGGCGGCCCCGATCGGGATCTGCATGGCCGCGAAGGCAAGGAAGAAGAAGCCGCTGGCGCGGGCGAGATCGTCGGCCGAGGCGCCGATCTCGGCCCCGAGCGCGGGCGCGAGGACCGCGAGGCAGGCGCGGTAGAACTGGCTGAGCATGTAGGCGACCAGCAGCACCGCGATGCCGAGACGCATGCCGCGGCCCCTCCCGCTCATCGGTTCCCTCGCGCCGGCGGATGGGCTGCTGGTCGGAGTGAGAGGATTTGAACCTCCGGCCCCCTGCTCCCGAAGCAGGTGCGCTACCAGACTGCGCCACACTCCGACCGCGAGGGGGGTAGTCGCTTTCGCGCCGGCGTGCAAGGGGGATGGCGGGCGCCCGGCCCGTCGCGTCGGGGCGGCAACGCGGCCCCGGCGGGCGGACCGCCACGCCCCGGGACGACCTCGCTCCCCACCCCGTCCGGGGTCGGCGAGAGAACCCGAAGCGGACGGGGAACGCCCCCCTGACGAGGCCGCCCCGGCGGGCGAGAGGAGGGGAGGCGGCCCCCCGGAGAGCGCCCGGAAACATCCCTTGCCGGTCCTCCGGGTGAGGACGGCGGCCGTGGCGACCCGGCCATCGCATCGCCGGCGCTGCGGGGGGCGCGGCCGCCGCGCCCGGGCTGCGCCCCTCCTGCGCCCCCCCCCGGCGCACCCGCCGTCCACAGGGGGCATCGGGGCTCGCGGGGCCGCCCCGGACGGGCTGCCCCGGTCACGGAGACCGTCCGGAACGCTCCCTTGCCGGTCCTCCGGTTGAGGACGGCGGCGACAGCGATCCCCTCATGGCTTCGCAGACGCCGGGGCAGGACTTGCCGTAGCGCCCCGGGCCGCGCCCGGCGCGATGCGCCCGTTCCGCATCCGCCGTCCACAGGGGGCATCGGAGACCACGCATCGGCCCCGAACGGGAGCCCCCTTTTCGGATGGACTGTCAGGCGGCCTCCCCGGGAGGCCGCTCGCGGGTCCCCCGCCGCGGGCGACCTTGCCCCCGGAGCCGTGCCCGTGCGAGGTCGGGCCATGGTCGCCGGAACCCCGCCCCTCCCGCCCGCGCCCGGCGCCCGTCCGGCCGGGATCATCCTTGCGGGCGGCCACGGCCGGCGCCTGCCGGGGATCGAGAAGGCGCTCGCCCCGCTCGCCGGCCGGCCGCTCGTCGCCCATGTCGCGGGCCGGCTCGGGCCGCAGGTGGCGGCGCTCGCGCTCTCGGCCAACGGCGATCCTGCCCGCTTCGCCTTCCTCGGCGCGGCCATCCTCGCCGACGAGGACGCGACCCGCCCGGGGCCGCTCGCGGGCCTCCTCGCCGGGCTCGACTGGGCGGCGGCGGGGGGCCACGCGGCGCTCCTTGCCGTGCCCTGCGACACGCCCTTCCTGCCCGCCGACCTCGGTCTCCGGCTGGCCGCCGCGGCCGGACCGGGGGGGGGGGCGGCGGTCGCGGCCTCGCCCGACGGGGAGGGCAGGCTCCGCCGCCACCCGACGGTCGGGCTCTGGCCCGTAGCGGCGCGGGGGGCGCTCCGCGCTTCCCTCGCCCGCGGCCTCCGGCGGGCGGGCGAGTTTGCGGACCTTCTCGGGGCCGCGACCGCGACCTGGCCCGCCGGGCCCGCCGATCCCTTCCTCAACGTCAACACGCCCGGCGATCTCGCCCGCGCCGCGGCGCGGCTTGCCGCCGGCGCCGGCGGCTGATGCCCCTTCCGCCCCGGCCGGCGGCCGACGCCCGGGGCCGCGGCGGCGGCTCTCTCCCGCCGCCGGGCCAAGGGGGCAGGGGCGCCGGTTCCGTCCCGTCCGCCCCCTCCCTCGCCCTCCCGCGCCGGGGCTATGACGGCTTTCGTCGCTCGGCCGGCGTCGGGGTGCTTGTCAGCCCCCGTCATCCGTGGCTAGTTGGGCGCCATCACGAACGGACCGCCCATGACCGCCAGGACAGGCGGCGCGACCCGCGCCGGGCGGCAGGGGCAAGGCCGCAGCAGAGATCAACCGGGGGATCCCATGACCGCACGAACCATCCTTGCCACCACGGCCGGCCTCGCCGTCATCCTGGCCGCCCTGCCGGCCACCTCCCAGACCATGGACGAACTCGTCGCCGGGGCCCGGACCGAGGGCATGCTGACGACGATCGCCCTGCCCCACAGCTGGTGCAACTACGGCGACGTCATCGCCGGCTTCAAGGCCGCCTACCCCTTCCTCAACGTCAACGAGCTCAACCCCGACGCGGGCTCGGCCGACGAGGTCGAGGCGATCCGCGCCAACAAGGACAACAAGGGCCCGCAGGCCCCCGACGTCATCGACGTCGGCCTCTCCTTCGGCCCCGCCGCCCAGGCGGAGGGCCTCCTTCAGCCCCACAAGGTCGCGACCTGGGACACGATCCCGGCCGACGCCAAGGACGCCGACGGCCACTGGTACGGCGACTACTACGGGGTGATGGCGCTGATGGTGAACAAGGATCTCGTCAGCGAGATCCCGACCTCGTTCGCCGATCTCCTCAAGCCCCAGTATGCCGGGCAGGTGGCGTTCGCGGGCGATCCGCGGGCCTCGAACCAGGCCATTCTCGCCGTCCTGGCGGCCGGCATGGCGCGCGGCGCCGCCCCCGGGGCCGAGGCCGCGGCGGCCGGGCTCCAGTTCTTCAAGGAGCTGAACGAGGCCGGCAACTTCGTCCCCGTCATCGGCAAGGCGGGGACCCTCGCCCAGGGGACGACGCCGATCGTCATCGCCTGGGACTACAACGCGCTGGCCTGGCGCGACACGCTGGCCGGCAACCCCCCGGTCGAGGTCGTCGTGCCCTCCGACGTCACCCTGGCCGGGGTCTACGTCCAGGCGATCAGCGCCTATGCCCCGCAGCCCAACGCCGCCAAGCTGTGGATGGAGTATCTCTACAGCGACGCGGGCCAGCTCGGCTGGCTCTCGGGCTACTGCCACCCGATCCGCTTCAACGACCTCGTCGCCCGCGGGGTGGTGCCGCAGGCGATGCTCGACAAGCTGCCGCCGGCCGACGCCTACGCGCGCGCGGTCTTCCCCTCGATCGAGGCCGTCAACGCCAACTCGGCCGCCGTCAAGGCCGGCTGGGACAGCGTCGTCGGCGCCAACGTCGTCCAGTAGGCGGGTGACCCGGGGGGCGGCCCCGCCACGGGACCGCTCCCCCCTCCCTCGCCCTCCCGCGCCGCCCTCCCGCATGGCCCTTCGCCACCGGACCTTCCGCCCGCCGACCCCGCGCTGGCTCGGGCTCGCGCCCTTCTTCCTCTTTGCCTTCCTGTTCCTCATCCTGCCCACGCTGACGATCGTCTTCGGCGCCTTCCGTGGTGCCGACGGCGGGGCCACGCTCCAGAACATCCTCGACCTCAACACCTCGACCATCCGCAACGCCTACTGGGTCTCGGTCCGCGTCAGCCTGTGGTCGGCGCTGATCGGCTGCACGATGGGCTTCGGAATGGCGGCGGCGGCCATCCTCGGCGGCCTGCCGCGGGGCATCCGGGCCCCGCTCCTGACCTTCTCGGGGGTCGCCTCGAACTTTGCCGGCGTTCCCCTCGCCTTCGCCTTCATCGCCACCATCGGCCCGGCCGGGCTCATCACCTTCTGGCTGCGGACCGAGTTCGGGATCAACCTGCGCGCCTGGGGCTTCAACCTCTTCTCCACCACCGGGCTGATCCTGACCTACCTCTTCTTCCAGGTGCCGCTGATGATCCTCATCATCACCCCGGCGATCGAGGGGCTCCGGCGCGAATGGCGCGAGGCCGCGGCGACGCTCGGGGCGACGGGCTGGCAATACTGGCGGATGATCGCGCTCCCGATCCTCCTGCCCTCCTTCCTCGGCACCTTCGCGCTCCTCTTCGCCAACGCCTTCGGCGCCGTCGCCACCGCCTTCGCGCTCGCCGGGCCGCAGCTCAACATCGCCCCCATCCTGCTCTTCTCGCAGATCCGCGGCGACGTCCTCGGCAATCCCGGGCTCGGCTATGCACTGGCGCTCGGGATGATCGTCATCACCGGGCTCGCCAACGCCATCTACCTGTGGCTCCGGGCGCGCTCGGAGCGGTGGCTGCGATGATGCGCCTTCTCGCCTGGGGGGCGTTCCTTCTCGGGGTGCCGATCTTCCTCCTGCCGCTCCTCGGGATGACCGAATTCTCGCTGTCGATGCGCCGCGGGGTCTACTCGCTCGATGCCTACCGCTCGGTCCTCGCCGATCCCGCCTTCCGCGAGACCTTCCTCTATTCGGTGGTGCTCGCGCTCTTCACCATCGTCTTCGGCGTCCTCCTCGTCGTGCCGACGGCCTACTGGGTCAGGCTCCGCATGCCGGGGCTGCGGCCGGTGGTCGAGTTCCTGACCCTCCTGCCCCTCGTCATCCCGGCGATCGTCCTCGTCTTCGGCTACATCCGCCTCTACAACACCTCCTCCTTCCTGCCCCTGACGGGCTCGACCACGGGCACCAACATCCTCCTCATGTTCGGCTACGCGACCCTCGCGCTTCCCTACATGTACCGCGCCGTCGACACCGGGCTGCGCACCATCGACGTCGCCACCCTGACCGAGGCGGCGCAGTCGCTCGGCGCCGGCTGGGCGACGATCCTCGCCCGCGTGATCCTGCCCAACATCCTCGTCGCCGTCCTCTCGGGGGCGTTCCTGACCTTTGCCATCGTCATGGGCGAGTTCACGATGGCCGCGCTTCTCAACCGCCCCGCCTTCGGCCCCTACCTGCAGATCGTCGGGGCCAACAGGGCCTACGAGCCGGCGGCGCTCGCGGTCATCGCCTTTGCCATCACCTGGGCCTGCATGGGGCTGATCCAGCTCGTCACGAGGCTCACGCCCCACATGAGGACCCGCCCGTGACCGCCTACCTCGAGATCCAGCGGCTCGAGAAGTCGTTCGGCACCGTCCGCGTCGTCACCGACTTCAACCTCGCCATCGCCCGGGGCGAGTTCGTCTCGCTCCTCGGCCCCTCGGGCTGTGGCAAGACGACCGTCCTGCGCATCATCGCGGGCTTCGAGGCGCCGAGCCGGGGCGAGCTTGACATCGAGGGCCAGGACGTCACCCGCCTCCGCGCGAGCCAGCGCAACATCGGCATGGTCTTCCAGTCCTACGCCCTCTTTCCCAACCTGACGGTGGCCGGCAACGTCGGCTTCGGGCTGCGCGTCAAGGGCACGGGGCGGGCCGAGATCGCCGCCCGCGTGGCCGAGATGCTGGCGCTGATCGGGCTGCCCGACCTCGGCGAGCGCTATCCCTACCAGCTCTCGGGCGGCCAGCAGCAGCGCGTGGCGCTCGCCCGCGCGCTCGCCCCCCGGCCCCGCATCCTCCTGCTCGACGAGCCCCTCTCGGCGCTCGACGCCAAGGTCCGCGTCAGCCTGCGCCACGAGATCCGGGCCATCCAGCGCGAGCTTGGCATCACCACGATCTTCGTCACCCACGACCAGGAGGAGGCGCTGTCGATGTCGGACCGCGTCGTGGTGATGAACGGCGGCGTGGCCGAGCAGGTCGGCACCCCGTTCGAGGTCTACAACCGCCCCGCGACCCGCTTCGTGGCCAACTTCGTCGGCAGCCTGAACAGCTTCGAGGCCCGCGTCGAGGATCGGGCGACGGGCCGCGTGAGCGTCGCCGGCACCACGCTCGAACTCGCCCGCCCGCTCGCGGCGGCAAGCGGGGCGACGGTCGGGCTCGCGCTCCGGCCCGAGACGCTGCGCCTCGGCCGCCTCCCCGGTCACGACGTCGTGCTGCCCGGCGAGATCGAGGAGGTCGCCTTCCACGGCGCCGTCATCCGGCTCCGCATCCGGGCCGGAGGGGCGCAGGTCGCGCTCGACACCTTCAACCGCCCCGACACCCCGCCCCCGCCGGTCGGGGCCGCGACCGAGGTCAGCTTCTCGACCCGCGACGTCATCGTCCTCGG
>JADLCV010000264.1 GCA_020846995.1 Paracoccaceae bacterium | reverse complement strand
GGCGGGGGGAAGGCGGCGGCGGCCGCGGGGCCGGGCGGGAGGCCGCGGCGCGGGGAAGGCGGGGGCGGCGCCGGGTCAGGCGGGAAGCCGCGGGGCGAGGAAGGCGAGGGCGGCCGCGAGCCCGTCGGGGGCGATGCCATGGCCGCAGCCCGGCGAGACATGGGTCTCGACGGCGAGGCCCGCCTCGGCGAGCGCCGCCGCGGCCTCGGGCAGGGCCTCGGGCGCCACCACCGGGTCGCTGTCGCCGTGGACGAGAAGGACCGGCGGGCGCGAGCGGACCTCGCCCGCGAGCGCCTCGGGGCCGAGGAGCCGGCCCGAGAAGCCGACGACCGCCGCCACCGCCGCCGGCCGGCGGGGGGCGACGTGGAGGGCGATCATCGTCCCCTGCGAGAAGCCGACGAGGGCGAGCGCGGCCGGCGCGAGTCCCTCCTCGGCAAGGCGGGCATCGAGGAAGGCGTCGAGGTCGGCCGCCGCCGCCCCGAGCCCCGCCGCCGCCGCCGCGGCCGACGCCCCGTCGAGCCAGGGGATCGGGAACCACTGGCGGCCGAAGGGGTTGACGGCCGAGCGCTCGGGCGCGTCGGGGGCGAGGAAGGCCGTCCCCGGCAGGTGCGGGGCGAGGGGGTCGGCGAGGCCGAGAAGGTCGGCGCCGTCGGCGCCGTAGCCGTGCAGGAAGACGACGAGGCTGCGCGCCCGCCCCCGCGCCGGCCCCCGCCGGCCGAACTTCAGCGCTCGCGTCATGCCACCCCCTCCCGCCCCCGGGCGACGCGGTAGTAGGCCCAGAGGAGGTTCGCCGCAACCGCCCGCCAGGGCGACCAGGCCGCCGCCAACTCGCGCAGCGCCGCCTCGCGCGGGCGGTCGGGAAGCGCGAAGAGAAGCCGCGCCGCCTCCTGGAGCGCGAGGTCGGCCGGGGCGAAGACGTCGGCCCGGCCGAGCGAGAACATGGCATAGATCTCGGCCGTCCAGCGGCCGATCCCGGGCAGGGCGACGAGGGTCGCGACGACGGTCGCGTCGGGGGCGGCGCGAAGCCCGTCGTAGTCGATGCCGGCGGCGGCGAGCGCGCGGGCATAGCGCACCTTCTGGCGCGAGAGGCCGGCGGCCCTGAAGGCCTCGTCGGGGGCGGCGGCGACGGCCGCGGGAAGGACGAGACCCCCGGCCTCGAGGCGGGCCCAGATGGCGCGGGCGGCGGCGGTCGAGACCTGCTGGCTGACGATCGCGCCGAGGAGGGCGGGAAAGCCGTCCGGCCGGCGCCGCAGGGGAAGGGGCCCGGTCGCCGCGAGGGCGGCGGCAAAGCGCGGCTCGGCCCGGGCCAGCCAGGCCGCGCCCTCGGCGAGACAGGCCTCGGTCTCGATGATGCGCCCGACCACCGCCATTCCCCCTCGTCAGCGCCCGCCCCCGCGCCCCCGCCCCGCTGGGGACGGGAGGCGAGCGGCCGGTCGCGCGGCCCGCCCGTCCGCGACCGCTGCCCCTCGATAGCCCGGGACGACGGCGTTGGCGAGGCAGGGGAGCCGACTTGGGATCTCCGGGCGGCCGCCCCGCCTCCATGCGCGCGGTGACGCAGTCCGGCCGCGAGCCAGGGGTGCGGGCGGTGCGGTTCATGGCCTGTGGAATTCCCTTTCGGGCGATGACGCGGTCCGGCCGCGGTGGCCTTCCCCGTCCGCTTCCGCTTTGGTCCCCGCCACCCGGCGGGCGGCAGCAGGACGGGTGTCCCCGCGGCCCGCCCCGGTCCCCGGCCGGGCCGCGCGTCCCGTCGGGCGCGATCGCCCCGGACGGGGGGCGCGACCCCTTTTCCCCGCCGGCGGCGCCCTGTAGGCAGGGGCCATGACCACGCTCTCGCCCGCCCCCGACGCCGCCGACGACCGCCGGGCCCTGCGCAACGTCGCCGTGCTCGTGGCCTCGCAGGCCCTTCTCGGGGCCCAGATCCCGATGGTGATCGTCGTCGCCGGGCTTTCGGGGCAGGCCCTCGCCTCGAACCCCTGCTGGGCGACGCTGCCGGTCTCCTTGATGGTGCTCGGCTCGATGCTGACGGCGACGCCGCTGGCGGCGCTGATGCAGCGCCGGGGCCGGCTCGCGGGCTTCCTCGTCGGCACGTGCGGGGGCGCGCTCGGCGGGGCGATCGGGGCCGCGGGTCTCTACCTCGGCTCGTTCCCGGTCTTCCTCGCCGGCGCCTTCGCCACCGGCATCTACATGTCGGCGCAGGGCTTCTACCGCTTCGCCGCGACCGACACGGCGTCACCCTCGTTCCGGCCCAAGGCGATCTCCTGGGTGATGGCGGGGGGGCTCCTGTCGGCGATCGTCGGGCCGCAACTGGTCAAGGTGACGGCCGAGGCGCTGGCGATTCCCTTCCTCGGCACCTACCTCGCGGTCGTGGTCCTGAACCTGGCCGGGGCCCCCCTCTTCGCCTTCCTCGACATCCCCCGCCCGGCGCCGGCGGCGACGGCCGCCCCCCGCGGCCGCAGCCGGCGCGAACTGATCCGGAGCCCGACGATCGCCGTCGCCATCGTCTGCGCCACAGTCGCCTACGCGCTCATGAACCTCGTCATGACGTCCTCGCCGCTCGCCATCGTCGGCTGCGGCTACATGACCGCCGATGCGGCCAACGTCGTCACCGCCCATGTCCTGGCGATGTTCGCCCCCTCCTTCGTCACCGGCCACCTCATCTCGCGCTTCGGCACTGCGCGCATCATCGGCGCGGGGCTGGTCGTCCTTGCCGCGGCGGGGGCGGTCGCTCTTGCGGGCGTCACGCTCGGCCATTTCTACGCCACCCTGATCCTTCTCGGCATCGGCTGGAACTTCGGCTTCATCGGCGCGACGACGCTTCTCGCCGGCGCCCACACGCCCGAGGAGCGCGGCCGCCTCCAGGGGCTGAACGACCTCGTCGTGTTCGGCGGCGTGACCTTCGCCTCCTTCGCCTCGGGCGGGCTCATGAACTGCCTCGGGGGGTCGGTGCAGGCGGGCTGGTCGGCCGTCAACCTCGCCATGCTGCCCTTCCTCGTCCTCGCCGGCGGGGCGCTGATCTGGCTCGGGCTGCGGCCGCGGCGGGCCTGACGGCCCCCCCGGGGGGGGCCACGCGGCCCGTCCGCCCGCCCGCCTTGCCGCCGGCCTGCCGCCTCGTGCATAAGGAAGCGGCCGGCGCCCGGCCCGCCATGCGAGTCGTCATGACCGATCCCCTCGTCCTCCGCCCGCCCGCCGCCGCCGACCGCGCGGCCTGGGACGACCTCTGGACGCGCTACCTCGACTTCTACCGCACGACCCTGCCGGCGGCCGTGCACGAGGCGACCTTCGCCCGCCTCCTCGCCCCCGGGCCTGACGGGCCCTTCGGGCTGCTCGCCTGGCGCGGGGGCCGGCCGGTCGGCCTTGTCCACTGGCTCTTTCACCTGCACCTGTGGCGGATCGAGCGGGCCTGCTACCTCCAGGATCTGTTCGTGGTCGAGGACGCCCGCGGCGGGGGCATCGGCCGGGCGCTGGTCCTGGCCGTCTATGCCGCGGCCGATGCCGCCGGGGCGCCGGGCGTGCACTGGCTGACGGCGGCCGACAACGCCGCCGCGCGGCGCCTCTACGACCGCGTGGCGCGGCTCACCCCCTTCGTGCGCTACGTGCGGGCGTGACCCCGCCACCCTCTCCCCCGGCCGCCGCCGCCCGCCGGCGCGGCGGCCCCGGGCGCGCGGCGACCCTCGCCGCGGCCGCGCTCCTTCTCGCCGTCGCGGGCTGCGCGCCGCCCCCCCGGCCGGTGACGGCGGACGGCCCGCCCGCGCTCGCCGCCCTCCCCGAGCCCCTTCCGGCCGCCCGCCGCTTCCCGCCCCGCCGGCCGCCGCCGCCCGCGCGCTCGAACGCCGAGATGGCCCAGGACGTGCTCGAACTCGCCTTCCGCCTCGAGAGCGGGCGGCGGCTCGAGCGGCTCACCCGCTTCGAGGGGCCGGTGACGGTCGGGCTGGCGGGCGCCGTCCCGCCGCTCGCCGCCGACGACCTCGCCGACCTCATGGTCCGCCTGCGGGGCGAGGCCGGGATCGACATCCGCCCCGCCGGGGCCGGCCGGCCGGCCGCGATCACGGTCGAGTTCCTGCCCCGCCGCCGGCTCCAGGCGGCGGTGCCGCAGGCCGCCTGCTACGTCGTGCCCGCGGTCTCCTCCTTTCAGGAGTTCGAGGCCCTCCGCGGCACCGAGCGCATCGACTGGGCGCGGCTCGAGCGGCGCGAGCGGGCGGCCGTCTTCATCCCCTCCGACGCCAGCCCCCAGGACGTGCGCGACTGCCTGCACGAGGAGGTGGCGCAGGCGCTCGGACCCCTGAACGACCTCTACCGGCTTTCCGACAGCGTCTTCAACGACGACAACTTCCACGCCGTGCTGACCGGCTTCGACATGCTCGTCCTGCGGGTGCTCAACGACCCCGACCTCCGCTCGGGCATGACCGAGGCCGAGGTCGCGGCCCGCCTGCCGGCCCTTCTCGACCGCATGAACCCCGGAGGCGTCGGCGGCCGTCCGCTCGCGCCGGCGCTGGTCGAGACGCCGCGGGCGTGGTCGCAGGCGATCGAGGCCGCGCTGGGCGCTCGCGCCGGCGGCACCGACCGCGGGGCCGCGGCGCGGACGGCGGTGGCGATCGCCCGGGCGCGGGGCTGGAGCGATGTCCGCACCGGCTTCTCCTACTTCGCGCTCGGCCGGCTCTCGACCGCGCGCGACGCCGAGCTTGCGCTGGCCTCGTTCCTGCAGGCGGCGGCGATCTTCCGCCGCCTGCCGGGGGCGGCGCCGCACGTCGCCCATGCCGAGATGCAGCTGGCCGCCCACGCCCTCTCCGCCGGCCAGCCCGACCGCGCGCTCGCGCTCGCCAATGCCAACCTCGCGGCGGCGAGCGAGGCCCAGAACGGCGGGCTCCTCGCCACGCTCCTGATGATCAAGGCCGCCGCCCTCGAGGCCCAGGGCCGGCCGGCCGAGGCGAGGGCGGCGCGGCTCGACTCGCTCGGCTGGGCGCGCTATGGCTTCGGCTCCGACGAGGCGGTGCGGGCGCGGCTGGCCGAGATCGACGCGCTCGCGGGCCTGAGGGCGAGGCGGGCGGGGGGATGATGGTCGTCGCGGGGGTGCTGGCGGGAGCGCTCTGGGGGGCACTGGTCGCCCGCCGCCGCGAGGGCAGCGCCCTCGACATCCTCCAGCATGCGGCCGCGGGCGGCATCCTCTTCGGGCTGGTGGGGCTCTTTGCCACCCTCCTGCTCGCGCGCCTCGTCTAGGGCGATGTTCCTGCCTTTCTTCGCGGCCTTGCGCGGACACGGGGTGCCGGTGACGCTCGCCGAGTTCCTGGCCTTCCTTGAGGGCCTCGGCCGCGGCCTCGCGACGCTCGACACCGAGGCCTTCTACGACCTCGCCCGCCTTACCATGGTCAAGGACGAGCGCCACCTCGACCGCTTCGACCAAGCCTTCCGGGCGAGCTTCGCGGGGCTCGGGACGCTCGCGCCCGCGGCCGTGCTGGCGGCACTCGAGCTTCCCGCCGAATGGCTGCGCAAGCTCGCCGAACGCCACCTGACCGAGGAGGAGCGGCGGGCGGTCGCGGCGCTCGGCGGCTTCGAGGCGCTGATGGCGACGCTCCGCCAGCGGCTGGCCGAGCAGGAGGGCCGCCACCAGGGTGGCCCGAAATGGATCGGCACCGCCGGCACCTCGCCCTTCGGCGCCTGGGGCTACAACCCCGAGGGCGTCCGCATCGGCCAGACCGGGGGCCGCCAGGGGCGGGCGGTCAAGGTCTGGGACCGGCGCGAGTTCCGCGACCTCGACGACCGGGTGGAACTCGGCGCGCGGGCGATGAAGCTCGCGCTCCGCCGGCTGCGCCGCTTCGCCCGCGAGGGAGCGGCGCTCGAACTCGACCTGCCGGGCACCATCCGCGCCACCGCCGAGCAGGGCTGGCTTGACCTTCGCACCCGGCCCGAGCGGCGCAACGCCGTCCGCCTCCTCCTCTTCCTCGACGTCGGCGGGTCGATGGAACCCCACGTGCGAAGGGTCGAGGAGCTGTTCTCGGCCGCCCGGGCCGAGTTCCGCACGCTTGAGGCGTTCTACTTCCACAACTGCCTCTACGAGGGGGTGTGGCGCGAGAACCGGCGCCGGTGGGAGGCGCGGACCCCGACCGCCGACCTTCTCGCGGGCTACGGCCCGGCCTGGAAGTGCGTCTTCGTCGGCGACGCCACAATGTCGCCCTACGAGATCACCGAAGCGGGCGGCGCCAACGAGCACTGGAACCCCGAGCCCGGGCGGCTGTGGCTCGAGCGGGCCCGGACGGCCTGGCCGGCGACGGTCTGGATCAACCCCACGCCCGAGGAGCACTGGCCCGCGATCCCCTCGGTCGGCCTCGTCCGCGGGATCCTCGAGGGCCGCATGTTCCCGCTCACGCTCGCCGGACTCGACGCCGCCATGGCGGCGCTGCGCTGAGGCGCGGGCGAGGTGCGCGCTCCCGGCCCGCGTCGCGGGTGATCGCGGGCGACCGTCGGGGAGGATATGATGGCCGCCGCGGGGCGGGCGGATCCGCCGCGCCCCGGCACGCGGGCCGCCGCGGGGAGAGGAGACGCCGATGCCGGCTGGCCGTGACTCTGCTCTCGATGCCCTTCTCGACCGCGCCGGGCGCTGGATGGCCATGCGCCTCAACCGCCCCTGCACCGGCTACCGGCCCTACACCCCGTCGGACCTGACGACGCTCCACCACGTCCTGCGCGAGGGCGACGTCCTCCTCGTCGAGGGCTGCGAGCGCATCTCGACGGCGATCAAGTATCTGACGCAATCGACCTGGTCGCACGCGGCCCTCTACGTGGGCGACCTCCTCCCCCCGCCCGGCGACGGCTCCGAGCGCCACCGCCTCGTCGAGGTCAACCTCGAGGAGGGCTGCGTGTCGCTGCCGCTCAGCCGCTATGCCCATTTCAACACCCGCATCTGCCGGCCCGCGGGCCTTGGCACGGCGGCGCGCCACAAGGTCTGCGCCTTCATGATCGACCGCATCGGCATGGGCTACGACATGCGCAACATCGTCGACCTGCTGCGCTACTTCATGCCGACCCCGCCGGTGCCGGTGCACTGGCGGCGGCGGATGCTCGCCATCGGCTCGGGCGATCCGACGCGGGCGATCTGCTCGTCGCTGATCGCCGAGGCCTTCCAGACCGTGCGCTACCCGATCCTGCCCGACGTCAGGACGCTGAAGTCGCGCCCGGGCGGGCGGGCGGCGCGGCGCGAGATCTACCACATCCGCCACCATTCGCTCTTTGCCCCGCGCGACTTCGACCTCTCGCCGTGGTTCGAGATCGTCAAGCCGCGGCTCGTCACCGGCTTCGACTACCGCCGTCTCGAGTGGGAGAGCGCCCCCGCCGAGGCCGACGAGGGCGGCGCCGGGGTCATGGCCGCCGGCGACGAGGACGCCCCTGCCGACCGGCCGAAGGCTGCCCGCAGCCCGTCGCGTCGCCGGCGCACGGGCCCCCGCGCCCCTCGGGGGCCGGGCGGTGACGGCGGGGCCGGGGGTTGACGGCGGGGCGGCGGAAGGCCCCCCTGCCTCGCCTGGCGGGCTTCCATGCCGCCACGCGCGTCCCGCACCCCCCGGGGGAAGTTCCCCCGGGGCGGGTGTGGCCCGGGCGGCGCGTCGCCGGCACCTTCGGCTGCCATGGTGGCCCGCTTCGCACCAGGCGGACGCGGTCAGGGCACTGCCCCCGCTCGCGCGCGCGCCGCGTGCCGCTGCCCCCGCACGCACGCGCGGCGTGCGCACGGCGTGCCGGTGCCCGGTCGGGCGGGTTGGCCGGGGCGAATGCAGGGTTCCCCGGCGTCCCCGGGGGGGCACGGGCGAGGGTCGCGCCGCGCCTCCGCCCGCGCGCCTCGCCCCCGCGGGGCGCGCGGCGGGCCCGCAGGGATTTCCTGGACCACCCGTGCAGCTTGCTTTCGGTGCAAGGCAGTGGTATGATATTGCTTCGGAATTTCATCTCGGGCCGGACCCGGCCCGGTTTGGGTGGGATGATGCGGAAGGCAGGGGTCACGGCGCTGCTGATCGCGGCCGCTGCGGTCGGAATCACAACCGGCGGGGCCATCCTGGCCCAGGGCGTCACCCCCGGGGCGGTCTGCGATGCCGCAGCG
>JADLCV010000263.1 GCA_020846995.1 Paracoccaceae bacterium | reverse complement strand
GCGGGTCGAGGCATTGCCCGCCATTGGTCCGAGGACAATGCCGAGGGGCCCCGGCGGTGTCGGGCTTCCACGGCCTGGCGTTCTTGCGGGGCGGGATGATTGCCGCGGCACCTCGGGCGGCGACGGCGTCATGGCATTTTCGGGTGTCGAAGGCACCATCGGCGGTGACGCTGCCGATCTGCTGGTCGGGCGGGATCTGGTCGAGCAGTTCGGGCAGCATCGGTGCGTCGCCCACATCGCTGGTGGTGAACTCGGCGGCCCGGATTTCCAGGGACTGCTCGTCGATCCCGATGTGGATCGTGCGCCAGACGCGGCGTTTTGCGCCGCCATGCTTGCGGGCGTTCCACTCGCCCTCGCCCTCGACCTTGATGCCGGTGCTGTCGACCAGCAGATGCAGCGGGCCGTCCGATCCGCGATCGGGGATGTTGACCTTCAAGGTCTTCTGGCGACGGCTGAGCGTGCTGAAGTCGGGCACCGCCCAGTCCTGGCCGATCAGACGCAGCAGGCTCTCGACGAAGCCAGTGGTCTGCCGCAGCGCCATGCCAAACAACACCTTCATCGTCAGGCAGGTCTGAATGGCCGCATCGCCGTAGTCGGGCCGGCGGCCACGCTTGCCAGTCGGCGCTGCTTCCCAGGTCATGCAGGGATCAAACCAGATCGTCAGCGAGCCTCGGCGCTTGAGCGCCTTGTTGTAGCTCGGCCAGTTCCGGGTCTTGCAGGTCGATGGCGTCGGCTTGCTCATGCCGTCCAGCTACCACGCTGGATTCACGGGGTGAATCCCTCACGGGATTTGTGCAACAGAGCCCCTGGGCGGCGCTTTCCTCCCATCCCGGGGTGGATTTCGTCTCGTTCACCGGCTCGACGCGCGCCGGAACCGAGGTGTCGCGCACCGCCGCGCCGACGATCAAGAAGGTGGCGCCGGAACTCGGCGGCAAGTCGGGGAACATCCTTCTCGCCGACGTCGATCTCGAGGATGCGGTGACCAAGGGCGTCCGCGCCTGCATGCAGAATTAGGGCCAGGCCTGTTCCGCGCCGACACGGATGATCCTGCCGTGCGCCATGATGGAGGAGGCCGCCGGCATCGCGGCCCGCGTCGCCCTTGGCTGCCGGCTGGGCGATCCCGGGGACAAGGCGACGGAACTCGGCCCCGTCGCGAGCGCGATCCAGTGGGAGCGCGTCCAGTCCTACATCCGTGTCGGGATCGACGAGGGGGCGCGGCTGGTCGCCGGCGGGCCGGGGCGAGGGACGGGCTGGGGACCGGGGCCTTCGTGCGGCCCACCGTCCTTGCCCACGTGCGGCCGGACATGCGGATCGCCCGCGAGGAAATCTTCGGGCCGGTGATCGTCCTCATTCCCTACGATACCGAGGACGAGGCCGTCGAGATCGCCAACGGCACCGATTACGGACTGGCCGGCCATGTCCAGGGCCGCGACCTGGCGCGCGTCCGGGCGATCGGGCGGCGGCTGCGCGCGGGGCGGGTGCTGCTGAACCATCCCGCCCTTGACCGGACGGCGCCCTTCGGCGGGTTCAAGCAGTCCGGCATCGGGCGCGAACAGGGGCGCTACGGTCTCGAGGAGTTCCTCGAATACCGCGCGCTCGTCGGCTATGGGGCGGAGTGAAGCGGCATGCGCGCCTGCCGGATCGCCTGCATTCCGGGCGACGGCATCGGTCGCGAGACCACCGACGCCACCCTCGCCGTGCTTGAACGGGTCCAGTCCGGCCACGACGGCCCGCACCTCGATCTGACCTACCTCGACTGGTCGCGCGACCATTACCTTCGCCACGGCCGGATTGATGCCCGAAGACGGGATCGAGCAACTCCGCAGCCATGACGCGATCCTGCTCGGGGCGGTGGACTGGCCGGAGCGCGTCCCCGATGAGGTCTCGCTGCACGGATTGCTGCTGCCCATCCGCAAGGCCTTCGATCTCTACGCCAACATCCGTCCCCATCGGGTGCTGGCGGGGGTCGAGAGACCGATCCGCGCGCAGGGGTTCGATCTGCTCTGCATCCGCGAGAACACCGAAGGCGAGTATTGCGGGGCCGGCGGGCGCGTCCATCGCGGCACCCCGCACGAGACGGCCGTCGAGACGGCGATCTTCACGCGCCGCGGGGTCGAACGCATCTTGCGCTTCGGCTTCAAGCAGGCGCGCCGGCGCTCCCGGCGCCTCGCCTCGGTCTCGAAGATCAATGCGCAGCGCCACAGCATGGTTTTCCGGGACGAGGTCATGGCCGAGGTCGCGCTCGACTACCCCGATGTCGAGGCCCGCCGATACCCTGTCGATGCGGTCGCGGCGCGGATGGTGATGGCCCCGCAGACGCTCGACGTCATCGTGGCCTCCAACCTGTTCGGCGACATCCTCACCGGTCTCGGGGCCGCGATCCAGGGAGGCTGGGCTTCGCCGCCTCGGCCAACATCAACCCCGATCGCAGCCTGCCCTCGATGTTCGAGCCGGTCCACGGCTCGGCCCCCGACATCGCCGGCCAGGGCAAGGCCCATCTGATCGCGATGATCTGGAGCGCGGCGCAGATGCTCGAGCATCTCGGCGAGACCGCGGCCGCGGCGAGCATGCTGCGTGCCGTCGAGACGGTGACCGCCTCGGGACAGGTCCGCACCCCCGACATGGGCGGCAGCGCCAGCACCATGGCGATCGCCCTTGCCATCGCCGGAGAAATCTGACCGTGGCCCGCCGGTCCCCGCCCCGATACCTCGACGCCTGCACGGAGCAGCTCGTCGAAGAGACCGTGGAGTTCATCCACGACTACGACATGGCCCATGTCGTCATGCTCGGCGAGACCGGCATCCTGCCGTCGGCCACCGCGCTGAGCCTCCTTGACGGGCCCGCCGAGATGCGGCGTCAGGGGGTGAGGACCGCGCGATCCGCGGCCGGGGGCGGGAACCATGCCGGCGAACGCTATCTGAGCCGGACCCTCGGGCCGGCGGTCGGGGGGGCGATCGGGCTCGCGCGCAGCCCGGGCGATCTTTCGGCGATGTCGTTTCGCATGTGGGGCCGCGACCGGGCAATCCGGCTGCGCCAGCACCTGCTGACGCTGCGCGCGGGCCTCGTCGACGTCGCCGAGGCGCATCGCGATTCCGTCCTGCCCGGCAACACCCACGGCCAGCACGCCCAGCCGATCACCTTCGCGCTGTGGGCGATGATGTGTCACGATGCCCTCGGCCGGGATTCGCGGCGCCTCGCCGAATTCCACCGGCGGGCGAACACCTGCCCGGCGGGGGCCGGGATCATGCCGGGGACGGAATTCCCGATCAACCGGGCGCGGATCGCCGAACTGCTCGGCTTCGACGGGGCCATGCCCAACACCCTCGATGCCGCGCTCAGCCACGACCTCGAACGGGAGTGCGTCTCGGCCCTCTGCCTGCTCTGCTATACCCTGTCGCGCATGGCCGAGGATCTCT
>JADLCV010000279.1 GCA_020846995.1 Paracoccaceae bacterium | reverse complement strand
GTCGTTGAACGGGAAATCCTCCTTCTGATGCAGGATCATCTGCGCGAAGACGCCGAAGTATTGTTTGGCGGCATGGCCTTCCAGACCGCGCAAGGTTTCCAGGTTGCCCGCTGCCTGAACTTCCACCAGAGACGCTTTCAGGAATTGCGACGCCGCTTCCAGCGCTGGGACATCCACCAGCAGCGCGTGATCGCGCAAGGCGCGCTCGATCACTTTGCGACTGTTGGCGATCTTACCCAACAGGACTGACCGTGCGATACCGACGCTGGCAGCTTCCTGGCGCGAAAGCTCATGCTGCCGACGGCGCAGCAGGACGTTCCCATGCGCATCGCCCGTCACTCGGGCCAAGAACTGCCCGCTTGGCTTCAGGAAGCAGAGGCCGATGTGCCGGTCCACGCACGCGCCCATCAGCGCCGGGCTGACTCCCGGATAGTTGAAGCAGACGATGCTTTCCAGATTGTGCAGCGGCAAGCGCATGGCGGTCTTGTCGTCCTTCTTCACTACCACGTTCTCGCCATCCAGCGACAAGTAGGACTCCGGCGTGGTGACATAGAGGACGTTGCCGAGCTTCTTCACGGTCTATGCCCTTTCAAGTTGCTGCCTGATGTAGGTGGAAGCGGGCGTCGTGCTGCTCTGCAATTGCGGCAGGCAGACGTCAGCCAGCGAGCAGGAGTTGCAGGCTTTCGACATCTTGACACGCGGGGTGTAACCGCGCTCGAAGTACGCGTGCATCTCTTGCGCTGCTTTGCGCACGAGGTCGCGCAACTCGGCGCCGAGATCCACGGCCAGGCGTCGCCGCGTCTCCCCGTAGTATAGATAGCCCTGCGGGATCGTGACCGCCAGCATCTCCTCCAAACATAGCGCCTGCGCGCAGAGCTGCGCCTCATCGCAGTGATCGTGTTTCGCCTTGCCCCGCTTATACTCGACCGGCGCGGGCTGCCAGCGTCCCTCACGTCCCGGCAAAGACACGCCATCCGCCGCGGCAGTGAATTCCACTACAT
>JADLCV010000262.1 GCA_020846995.1 Paracoccaceae bacterium | reverse complement strand
GGCCGGCCTTGACCGGCCCGGCCCGCTGCCGTATCTGCCGGAGGGCGCGGGTGTAGCTCAATGGCAGAGCAGAAGCTTCCCAAGCTTACGACGAGGGTTCGATTCCCTTCACCCGCTCCATCCCTCGCGATCCCGCTGCCGCCCGCTCCGGCGCGCGCCGGCCGGGTGGACTGGGCCTGCGGCGCCGCCGCGGTCAGGGGTAGAGCAGGCAGCGCACCTTTCTCCCGCCGCCGACGTCGACTTCCTCGGGATGGGTGACGCGGCAGGCGGCCATGACCGCGGGGCAGCGGCCGGCAAACCGGCAGCCCTTGGGCAGGTGAGCGGCGCTCGGGACATCACCCGCGAGCGTCGTGCGGGGACGGCGGTTGAAGGGGTCGGGAATCGGCACCGCGGCGACGAGGGCCTGCGTGTAGGGGTGTTTGGGGTCGCCGATCACCTCTTCGGTGGGACCGGACTCCACGACCTCGCCGAGATACATCACGGCCGCCCGGTCCGAGACGTGGCGCGCGATCGCGAGGTCGTGGGTGATGAGGATGATGGTGGCTCCATGGAGTCGCCGCCAGTCGAGGAAGAGGTTGAGGACCTCGGCCCGCAGCGAGACGTCGAGCATCGACACCGGCTCGTCGGCGACGATGACGCCCGGCCGCAGCACGACCGCGCGCGCGATCGCCACCCGCTGCCGCTGGCCGCCGCTGAGTTCATGGGGGTAGCGCCCGAGATAGTCCCCCGGCGGGGTCAGTCCCACGAAGCCGAGGGCGTCGAGGACCATCGCCTCGCGAGCGGCGGCCGTGTCACCGAGCCCCTGGATCGTCAGCGGCTCGAGGCAGGTCTCGCGGACGGTGTAGCGCGGGTCGAGGGACTCGTAGGGGTCCTGGAACACCATCTGCACCTGCCGACGGAAGGCGCGGGCGTGATCGCGCCGCCAGGCCTCGATCGGCTTGCCCTGGAAGCGGTAGTCGCCGCCACTCGGGGCCTCGTAGAGCGTCAGCATCCGCGCCAGCGTCGACTTGCCGCAGCCGCTCTCGCCGACGATGGCGGTGATCGAGCCGCGGTCGACGGCCATGCTGACGCGATCGACGGCATGGAGCCTGTGGTCCCGGCCGAGGCCGAGGACGCCCAGGAGACGCGAGCCCCCCACCTCGTAGAGCTTCCGGACCCGGTCGAGCTCGATGATCGGCGCGCCGGCCGGCAGCATCGGCTCAGCGCTCTGGACGGACGCTGTCAAGCGCAGTTCCTCCCGGGACGTCGTGAAGCGGTGGCCATGCCTCCTCGAAGCGGATGCAGCGTACGCGGTGCCGGCCCGAGACGGCGACCTCGGGCACCGCCGCGGCGGTGCAGGCGGGGATGCGGAACTCGCAGCGGGGCGCGAAGCGGCAGCCCGGCGGGGGCCGCATGAGGTCGGGGGGCTCGCCGCCGATCCCGGCGAGGGGCTTGCGCGCGCCCCTGAGGCTTGGAACGCTGCCGAAGAGCATGCGGGTATAGGGGTGGCGCGGACGCGCGAAGACCTCGCGGATGTCGCCGGCCTCGATGATCTGGCCGCCATACATGACGGCGATCGTGTCGCAGGTCTCGACGATCACCGCGATGTCGTGGGAGATGAGGATGACCGAGGTCCCGAGGGCCGCCCGGATCTGGTCGAGCTGGGCAAGGACGCGGTCCTGGGCCACGACGTCGAGGGCGGTCGTCGGCTCGTCGGCGATGATGATGGCGGGATTGCACATGAGGCTCATGGCGATGATGGCCCGCTGCTTCATGCCGCCGCTGAGCTCGTGGGGGAAGCGCCGGTAGATCTCGTCGGTGAGATCGACGCGCCGCAGGAGGTCGAGCGCGCGGGCCTTCGCTGCCTCCTGGCCAAGCCGCTGCGCCCGCGTCCGCAGTGCCGGCTCGATCAGCTGCCGGCCGATCGTCTGGACCGGATTGAGGGCGTTCATCGCCCCCTGGAAGATCATCGAGATCCGGGTCCATCGCATCGCCTCGAGCTCGGCCTCGGGCAGGCCGACGAGATCGCGGCCCTCGAGGCTGATGCTGCCGCCGACGATCCGCGCGCGCCTGGGCAGGGTCTGCATGATCGTCAGGGCGAGGCTCGACTTGCCGCAGCCCGACTCGCCCACGACGCCGAGCGCGCGCCCCCCCTCGAGGTCGAGATCGACGCCGTCGAGCGCCGCGACCGCCGCCGGCGACCCCGCGTTGTAGTGCATGGCGACACCCTTCAGGGCGAGGATCGTCGCCATGGCTACGCGCTCCCCCGGGTACGCAGCCGCGGATTGAGCTTCATCGCCAGCGCGTCGCCGAGAAGGTAGATGCCGAGGATGAGGATGACGAGGAGGAGCCCCGGCAGGGTCACGATCCACCACGCCCGCACCATGTAGGACTGCCCCTGCTGGATCACCTGCCCCCAGCTCACCACGTTCGGATCGCCCAGGCCCAGGAAGCTCAGGCTCGCCTCGAGCAGGACGGCGTTGGCCATCTGCAGGCTCGAGTTGGCGATCACGGCGCTGACGCCGTTCGGCATGACGTGGCGCGCGAGCACGTGGAGGTGGCTCGCGCCCGACCCGATCGAGGCCCGCACGAAGGCGCGCGACTTCAGCGTCAGCACCTGCGCCCGCATCAGCTTGGCGTTCGACGGCCACAGGGTGAAGCCGATGACCCCGATCGCGATCAGCATGTTGCTGCCGAACATCGCGACCAGAAGGATGATCAGGAACAGCCTCGGCACCATCAGGAAGACCTCGAACAGGCGCGAGAAGAGATGGTCCGTGACCCCTCCGAAATAGCCCGAGAGGGCGCCGAGGACGACGCCGATGACGAGCGAGAGGCTGGCCGCACCGAAGCCGAAGAGGAGCGAGGTGCGGGTGCCCCAGATGAGGCGGCTGGCCATGTCGCGGCCGAGGTTGTCGGTGCCGAGGATGTGCTCGCCGGACGGGGCGAGGAAGGTCGCGCGGGTGATCTGGTAGGGATCGGCCGGGGCGAGGTAGGGGGCGAGGACGGCCACGAAGAGCGCGACGGCGACGATCGCCGCCCCGACCGCCCCGGCCGGGGTCGAGAGGAACGACCGCCAGAAGAGCCACGCGCCGCGGAACCCGGTCTGCATCGGTCGCCTACTGCTCCCTGCGGTGCAGTTTCACCCGGGGATCGAGAAGCATGTAGACGAGGTCGGTGAGCAGGCTGAAGACGGCGACGGCGACGGCGCTGATCGTGAAGATCCCCATCAGGAGCGGGTAGTCCCGGCGATAGACCGACTGGTACATGAGTCTTCCCAGGCCCGGCCAGGAATAGACGATCTCGACCAGGAGCGCCCCGGTGAAGACGAGCCCGAAGGAGATGCCGGCAATGGTGATCGGCGGCAGGAGCGCGTTGGGAAGGGCGTGCCCGAACAGCACCTCGCGCTCGGTCAGCCCCTTGGCACGGGCGGTCAGGATGTAGTCCTCGTGCTGCACCTCGAGCATCGCCGCGCGGGTGATGCGGGCATAGATCGGCAGCAGGCTCAGCATGAGCGTCAAGGACGGCAGGAAGAGGTGGCGCAGACGGTCGACGACGACCTCCCAGCCGCTGTAGGTCGAGGCGACGGTCATGATCCCCGAGGTCGGAAACCAGCCGAGCCAGATCGAGAAGACCATGATGATCATGAGCCCGACCCAGAAGGTCGGCGCCGCGTAGAGCAGGAGCATCACGGTCGACCAGAAGGTGTCGAGGAACGACCCGAAGCGCCCGGAGGTCCAGGCGCCAATGAACATGCCAAGCGACACCGCGACCAGCTTGGCCGGAATGACCAGCAGGAGCGTGTTCGCGAGATGCTGCCCGATCAGCGCGAGGACCGGCCGGTCGAAGGCGTAGGAGTAGCCGAAATCGAGCTGCACGAAGCTCTTCAGGTAGAGGTAGAGGCGGACATGGAAGGGCTCGTCGAGACCGAAGCGCTGCCGCAGCGTCTCGATGTATTCGAGCGGTGCGTCCTCCCCGGCGAGGACGCGCGCCGGGTCGCCGGGGGCGAGGTTGACGAGCGTGAAGTTCAGCACCACGACGAAGAGGATGAGCGGGATGAACTGCAGCAGTCGACCGAGAAGGTAGCGGCCCATCGCGCGATGCCCTCACCCCATACCTCGGGCGCCGCGGATCACGGCCGGGCGTGCGCGGCGATCTTTTCGAAGACCCGCAGGAAGTTGCCGCCGACGATCCGGGCAATCTCGTCGGCGCTGAAGCCCCCGCGGGCGAGCGCCTCCGGGATCGCCGGCCATTTCCCCATGTGCTCGATGCCGACGGTCAGGACGTTGCCGTGGCTGAAGGCCGCCACCGATTCGGGATAGCGCCGCTTGGTCGTCGCGTCCCACACCGCCGCCCCCTTGGCGTCGAAGAGATCGGTGCCGATGCCGACCGCATCGACCCCGACGAGGTCGGCGGCATGGCGGACGTGGCGCACGAAGTCGTCGATCGAGGCCTGCACGCCCCGGCACGGATCGGGCGAGACGCAGGGCCCGTAGGGCGTGAGGCAGACGAGGCCGCCCCGCGCGGCGACCGCCCGGATCGCCTCGTCGGGGATGTTGCGGGGATGCGCCGTCACCGCCCGTGCCCCGGAATGGGAGAAGATGGGCGGGGCCTCGCTCGCCGCGATGGCATCGAGGCTCGTGCGGTCGCCGACATGCGAGAGATCGACGATCATGCCGAGGCGGTTCATCTCGCGCACCACCTGCCGGCCGAGATGGGTCAGGCCGTGGTCGGTGGGCTCGAGGCAGCCGCTGCCGAGCAGGTTCGCCTCCATGTAGGTCACCGACATCATGCGCACGCCGAGCTTGGCAAGAAGCGTGACCCGCCGGAGGTCGTCGCCGACCGGCGTCCCGGTCTGGAAGCCCATGAGGACGCCGACCTTGCCCTCGTCCCGGCAGCGGCGGATGTCGGCCGGGGTGAGGACCTGCAGCAACTGGTCGCGATACTGGGCCCACACGAGTTCGTAGTCGTAGATCGCGAAGAGCGCCTCCTCGAAGGTGGCGAAGCGGGCGACGAGCGTCACCGAGACGGTCGTCAGCCCGGCCTTCCGGAGCCGCGTCGGATAGTCCATGCCGTCGCGCGCCGCCGGCATCGGCACGAAGCCGCCGCTCAGCGCGTCGATGACGATGCCGTCGAATTGGAGTGAACTGCCCATCTGCCTGTCTTCCCTGCCGTGGTCCGGATTGGCCGGGGCCCCGCCGGGGCCGTGCCCGCCATCCCCTGCCGACGGGAAGGGCAGGCCGCGCGCCGCCCTTCCCCCTGCGCCTGTCCCGCCCGTGCCGCGAGCGCAGCTGCGTCGCGGCACGCGCCCCAGCCCTCAGCCCGCGGGCTTCACCATGCCGAAGTAGTGATTGCGACCGCGATCACGGTAGCCCTCTTCCCAGGGGAAGCCCACGTAGCGGGTGGTGTTGACGTAGGGATCGACGGTCGCGATCAGCGTCAGGAGCGGGGTCTCGTCGGCGACGATCTTCTGCAACTCGAAGTAGGCGACGCGGCGCGCCTCGCGGTCGGCGGTGCTGCGGCCGATCACGAGAAGCTCCTCCACCCGGTCGTTGCGGTAGCCCATGGCGTTGCGCGATCCGCCCTCGCCGATGAAGACCGCGAAGTCGTTCGGATCCGGGCCCCGCAGGCCGCCCGCGATCGCCGCGTCGAACTCGTGGCGGGCGTTGACGAGATCGGTCCAAGTCGCCGAATCGACGAGCTGGATGATGACCGTGATCCCGACCGCGCGCAGCTGGTCGCGGATGAACTCGGCCGACTCGGGCATCCCCCAGAGGGTGGCGCCGCGGAAGGCGGTGATGGTCATGCGCAGACGCTCGCCGCCCGCCCCCGGGACCAGCCCGGCCTCGTCGAGAAGCCGCTTGGCCTCCTCGGGATCGTAGGCGGGCTGGAGGGCATCGGGGTTGTTGGCCCATTTCACGACCGAGAGCCAGGCCGTGTTCTCGGGCGGGGCGAGCCCCCCGAAGACCACGTCGGCGAGAAGCTGGCGGTCGATGGCATGGGCGATCGCCCGCCGCACGCGGACATCGTCGAAGGGCGCGCGCCGGAGGTTGAAGCCCATCCAGCTCGGGTTGGTCTTGGGCAGGATCGTGACCTTGAGCCCCGGCAGCCCCTGGACACGCGGAACCTCGCCGAAGGGGATCGTGAGCTGGGTGGTGTCGATCTCGCCCACCTCGAGCGCCGAGACGATCGTCGGCAGGTGGTCCATGAAGCGGAACACCAGCCGGTCAACCCCGGGCGGGCCATCGAAGTAGTCCTTGTTGGCCTCGAGGACGATGTGGGATCCCTTGACCCATTCCACGAACCTGAACGGCCCCGTGCCCGGGGGCGCCTCGTTGGCCGGGTTGGTCCGGACGTCGGTGCCGTTGTCGTAGACGGCTTTCGGCACGATGTAGACGCCGTAGTAGTTCGCCAGCGTCTCGAGGAAGTTGCCCGACGGCACCCCGAGCTCGAACTCGACCGTGAGCGGGTCGAGGGCGCGGACGGCCACCACGTTCTTCAGGAGCCCCTTGGCCGGGCCGCCGACCTCGATGCTCTTCTGGTAGCTGAAGGCGACATCGTCGGCGGTCAGCATCGAGCCGTCGTGCCACTTCACGCCGTCGCGGATCCGGATCGTGTATTTCTTCGCGTCGGCCGAGGCTTCCCAGCTTTGCGCCAGCACCGGGACGACGTCGTTCTCGTAGTTGACGTCGAAAAGCTTGCTCTGGATGTTCTGGAGGATGTAGGGCGCCGCCAGATCGAGATCCCAGTTGAAGTTGAGCCGCGTGGGCTCGCGCTGCGCAATCGTCAGCGTGCTCGCCTGGGCCTCGACCGGGGTGGCCGTCGTCGTCGCGGCCAGAAGCCCCGATGACCCCAGCAATATCGCCGCCACGAGGACCCTGCGGATCCGCCCGGCGACATTCCAGCAACTCATCGTCGTTCTCCCTCTTGGTCGCTCCACCCGGACGCGCGCCCGTTCCACGGATCCAAGGCTGCCGGTGCCCGGCGACGGGTCGGCCCGGACAGGGCCTGGTTGGCGCGCACTCGCCCTTACCCGCACGGACGCTGCAACTCCCTCGGCCGGACTCCGCGGCCCTCGCAGCGTGGCCGGCGAACCGTATGCGCGGCCATCGCCGGGTGTCAATGGCACCCGTGGCCGGTCTTTGTTGCCCCGCAGGTGGCTGGCCCATGCGATGCCGGCCGGGCCCGCGGCAGGGCGCCGGACGATTTGACGGCGCCGCGGCGCCGGCCTAGGTTCGCGCGGTCACAGGCCGGGCGACCCGGTGAGTCCGGGTCGGCACATCCACGCCGGCGGCCTGCCCGGGCCGCAGGCGGCCGACGGTCCCGGGGCCACCGACCACAGGGCCGAGAGGAAGGAACGCGATGCGCAGTGCCGACGCCGGATCCCACGCCACGGCTGCCGACATCTTCGGCAGCGCGATCGTCATCGACGCACTGGGCGGCGACATCGCCCCCGGCCGGGCCGAGCAGCACCTGGCCGGGCTGACCGCGGCCAACGTCACGATCGCCTCGCCCCACGCCGGGTTCAGGGAGACGATCGACGCCTTCTACCACTATCTTACCATCATTGCGGGCATGCCCGAGACCTTGCGCCGGGTGCGGACGACCGCCGACATCCGCGACTGCAAGGCCGACGGCAGGCTCGGGGTGATCTTCGGGCTCCAGGACGGCAGCGGCCTCGAATCCGATCTCACGCTCCTGACCATCCTCCACGAACTCGGGCTGCGGGTCATGACCCTGACCTACAACGAGCGCAATGCGCTCGGTGACGGCTGTCTCGAGCCCCACGACGCGGGGATCACCCATTTCGGCGTCCAGGTAGTTCGCGAGATGAACCGCCTCGGCATCGTCCTCGATCTCTCCCACGTCAGCGAGCGCACGAGCCTCGACGCCATGGGATATGCGACCCGCCCCCCGATCTTCTCGCATTCCAACCCCAAGGCGCTGACCCCGAGCCCGCGCTGCATCACCGACGAGCAGATCCGGACCTGCGCCGGCCTCGGCGGGGTGATCGGGATCAGCGTCTTCTCGCCCATGACCTGGACAAGCCCGGGCCAGCAGCCGACGCTCGACGACTACCTCGACCGCATGCAGTATGTGATCGACCTCGTCGGCGTCGATCACGTCGGGGTCGGCTCCGACATCTTCGCCGGCAAGAACCCCATCATGTGGCGGGCCACGACCAAGCGCCGCTACCCCGAGATGATCGGCAGCTTCGATCGCGACACCATCCGCGTGAAGGGCTACGAGAGCCACGGCGAGCTCCCGAACGTCGTCACCGGCCTTCGTGCCCGCGGCGTCGGCGACGACGACCTCCGCAAGATCCTCGGCGGCAACTGGATGCGGGTGTTTGCCGCGAACTTCGGCTGACGGCGGGAGAGACCGCGCGGCCGCCACCCCGCCGGCAGATCCCGGCGGGAACCTCCCGCCCGCGGGCCCGGCCGGGACGTGGGGACGCCGGGGCGCAACCACGAGAAAGAGGAACGCGAGATGCCGAGAGAAAGCCGGGACGTTTCCATTGCCGCCGCCGCGGCGCTGCACGGGTCCGCCCTGATCATCGACGCCCTGAGCGGCCACATCGTCGCCCCGGAGCCGCCCCTGCGGGACGGGGTGCCCTACCTCGACCGCCTGCGCGGGGCCAATGTCGGCGTCGCCAGCATGACCATCGCCGCCCACTCCGACAGCTTCGAGGCGGCGCTCGGCTGCATGTTCCACTACTTCAACCTGCTGCGCGGGTCGTCCGACCGGCTCTTGCACGTCAAGACCGTCGCCGACATCGAGACCGCCCGGCGCGAGGGCAAGACCGGCATCCTCTTCGCCTTCCAGACCCCGACCCCGATCGGATCCCACTTCTATCGCTGGACGATCTTCCACGAGCTCGGCCTGCGCATCTGCCAGCTCGCCTACAACGAGGGCAACGAGCTTGCCGACGGCTGCCTCGAGCCGTCCAATCGCGGCCTGAGCTTCCGCGGCCGGCAGGCGGTGCAGGAGATGAACCGCCTCGGCATCGTCGTCGATCTCTCGCACGTCGGCGAGCGGAGCTCGCTCGAGGCGATCGACCTCAGCGAGAAGCCCTGCGTCTTCAGCCACTCGAACGCCAAGGGCGTGACCGACAGCCGGCGCAACATCACCGACGAGCAGATCCGCGCCGTCGCCCACGGCGGCGGGGTCGTCGGCCTCTCGCCGCACGGCTTCATGACCCATCGCACGGTCAACGTGCGGGCCGGCCTCGGCGAATACCTCGACCACTTCGCCTATCTCGCCGACCTCGTCGGCGTTGCCCATGTCGGCATCGGCTCCGACGTCTTCGAGAGCTACACGAAGTTCGCCTGGGAGAACTCGACCAAGGTGCTCTACAAGAGCCCGTGGTCCTTCGAGGCGGTATGGAACGCGGACTTCTGCCGCATCGACCAGTTCCCCGCCGTGACCGCGGGGCTCCTCGCCCGCGGCTTCAGCGAGGACGAGGTGCGGGCCATCCTCGGGGGGAACTTCCTCCGCGTCTTCCGCGAGGTCTGGAGGTAACGCGCGGGACCTCGGCCCCGTGACGATCCCCACCCGCGGCGGCGCGGCACGGGCCGCGCCCCGTCGCGGCGTGGCAGGGGCGGCCGGGCCCGGGACCCTCGCCGCCCGCCCCGTGACCGTGCAGGTCCGCCCGGCCCCGGGGGCCGGGTGATGTCCGCTCCTACCGGCGCCGCCATGCCGCCCTGCGGCACGACCGGGCCCCGCGTCTACCCGGGGGCCGTCCGAGCGCGGCGCCCCCGCCCGGCGGCCGGGGGGCGCGCGCGACGCGACCCCCCTCAGTCCGGGCGGGGCGGCGGGGGGTCGAGGGCGATCGTGACGCGGCGGTTCTGGCGGCCCTTGTTCTCGATCCGGGCGATGCGGACGGTGCCGATCTCGCCCGTCCGGGCGACGTGGGTGCCGCCGCAGGGCTGGAGGTCGACCGTCTCCGCGCCCGCGCCGATGCGGACGAGCCGCACCCGCCCCTCGCCGCGCGGCGGCTGCACGGCCATGGTCTTGACGAGCCCGGGGTTGGCGTCGAGGGCGGCGACGTCGATCCACTCCTCGCCCACCGCAAGGTCGCGGGCGACGAGCGCGGCCAGCGCCGCCTCGAGGGCGGCGCGGTCGGCGGGCGGCTCGGGGAGGTCGAAGTCGAGCCGGCCGCTGCCGGCCCCGATCGCGCCCCCCGTCACCGGCCGCGGGATGACGACCGACAGGAGGTGGAGGGCGGTGTGGACGCGCATGTGGAGATGGCGCCGGTCCCAGTCGAGCCGCTGGGTCACGGCCGCGCCGACCGGCGGCAGGGGGGCGCCCGCGGCCACGAGGACGACGGCGCCCCCCTCGCCCTTGACCGCGCTGACGATGGCGAGCCGCCCGCCCGCCCAGTCGATCACCCCTGAATCGCCGGGCTGCCCGCCCCCCTGGGGGTAGAAGACCGTGCGGTCGAGGATGAGGCCGCCCTCGGGCGTGTGGGCGCGGACCGCGGCGGGCGCGGCGGCAAGGTCGGGGTCGGAGCGGAAGAGGGCCTCGGTCATCACGGCTCCCGGATCGGGGCGGGCGGATCGCCAAGGGGCCCGTCGGCCGGCCGGGGGACGGCGGCCGGGGGCGGGCCGGCCGCCGGGGGTGCGGGCGACGGCAGCGACGGGGCGGGGCCGGCCGCGGCGGCCGCGGCGGCAAGGGCGGCGGGGCCGCGCAGCCAGAGGTCGCGCTGCGGGAAGGGGATCTCGATCCCCTCGGCGGCAAAGCGGGCGGCGATCGTGTGGTTGATCTCGGAGCGGGTCGCGAGCGAGAAGTTCACGTCGCGCAGGATCATCCGCATCTCGAAGTTGAGCGCGCTGTCGCCGAAGCCCATGAAGGCGACGAGCGGCGGGGGGTTGAGGACCACCAGCGGGTGATCCTCGGCGATCGTGCGCAGGATCCGCTCGACCTTGCGGGTGTCGCTGCCATAGGCGACACCGACCGGCACGATCAGCCGGCCGGCGAGGTTGAAGCGCGTCCAGTTCGTCACCCGGCCCGAGATGAGGTCGCTGTTCGGCACGATCACGAAGCTGCGGTCGAAGGTCTCGATCCGGGTCGAGCGCACCGAGATCGCCCGGACCCAGCCCGAGGTGCCGCCGACGTCGATCCAGTCGCCCTCCGAGATCGGCCGCTCGACGAGCAGGATGATGCCCGAGACGAAGTTCGAGACGATGTTCTGGAGGCCGAAGCCGATGCCGACCGAGAGGGCGCCGGCGACGATCGCGAGCGAGGAGAGGTCGATCCCTGCGGTCGAGAAGGCGATGAGCCCGGCGAGCGTGATGCCGACATAGCCGAGCCCCGCCACCACCGCCTTCTGGGCCCCGGCATCGAGGCTCGTGCGCGGCAGCACGGTCGCCGACAGCGCCCCCTGGAGGAGCCGCGTCGCCATGTAGCCGGCCGCGAACACGGCCACGAAGGTGACGAAATCGGTCGGCGCGATGCGCGTGTCGCCGATCTGGAAGCCCTCGCGGAAGCGGGTCCAGATCTCCCACAGGTCGCTGTCGCGGGCCCCCCAGATGAGGGCGAGGACGGGCAGCGCGACGATCGCGAGGGCAAAGCCGAAAAGGACGGGGACGAGGGCGCCGCGGGCCTCCTCGACGCCGGTGCCGAGGATCGCGGCGTAGATGTCGGAGGCGAGGCGCTGGAGGATGAGGAGGACGGCGAGCAGCCCGAGCGAGAGGACGGCGGGAAAGACGACCGCGCTCGCCGCCGCGACATAGCCGATGGCGCCCATCAGCGGCCCCGCGACCCCGACCGCCATCGCCGCCCGGCCGAGGAGCCCGACGAGGCGGGCGCGGTAGTCGACGCCCTCGCCCCCCGCCAGCGGCACGTCGGTCGCGAGAAGCTGGCCGATGCGCAGGAGAAGCAGGCCCGCGAGCGCGATCAGCGGGAAGGCGAGGACCGCGTTCGCGGCCTCGACCGCCTCGGTCGGCTGGACGATCCGCAGCCGCAGGTCCTCGAGCGCGACGAGGAGGCCGAGCCCCGCGCCGTGAAAGCGCCCCTCGGCGAGGCGGTCGGCCGCCACGCCGACGATCGGGGCGCCGGCGGCGGCAAAGACGCGGCCGGCGATCCAGCGGGCGAGAAGGAGCGTCAGGCCGACGTCGGGGAGGGTCTCGACGAAGGCATTGCCGACGAGGCCGACGAGGCCCGTCGACTGCGCCGCCGCGACGAGCGCGAGGATGCCGAGGTAGGGCAGGACGATCTGGCCGAGCGAGACGACGAAGGCCCAGACCGGCCCGCCGCGGCCGCGCACGCTCCGGGCGAGGGCGTGCGTCAGCCGCTCCATCCAGCGCCGCCCGCGCAGGATGAGGACAATCGCGAGGCACAGGAGGAAGAGCGTCCGCGGCAGGCCCTCGGTCAGCGCCGCCCGCCGGGTCGAGCTCGCCCAGGCATCGGCCAGCTCGTGGGCGATGCCGCCGAAGGTGCCCGACAGGGCGGCGATCGCGGCCGGCCAGTTGGCGGGGTTCACGGGCGCCGGCCAGAGCTGCATGAGGGCGTCGGCCTGGCGGTCGCGGAGGACGCGGTCGATCTCGCGCACGAGCCCGTCGGCGCGCCGGTAGGCCTCCTCGGCGGCGATGCCCGGGGCCTGGAGGCGGCTCAGCGCCTCGGTCAGTTCCTGGCGGCGGGCGGCGATCTCCCGGGCCTCGCCCTGGCCCTCGCCGGGGGCCGGGCCGAGGGCCGCGATCTGGCCCTGCAGGGTCTCGATGCGCGAGCGGTTGGCGGTCTGGGCCTCGAGGAAGCGGTCGCGCCAGTCGACGAGCTGGGCCCGGATCTGCTCGAGCCCGAGGTCGGTCGTGCCGACATCGCCGATGCGGTCCTCGGCGCGGGAGGCGAAGTCCTCCCAGTGGGCGTAGTCGGGGCCGGCCGCCGCCTCCTGCGCCGCGGCCCCGGCCGGGGCGAGGACGCCCGCGGCCGGCGCCGCCAGGGCGACGAGCGCGAAGACGAGAAGGGCGAGGAGGCGCGAGAGGGTCATCGCCCCTCGAACATCACCGGCAGCGGCCGCGGCGGGGCGGCCAGCCAGGCCGGCACCGGCAGGCCGCGGGGGCCAAGGAAGGCGGGGTTGAAAAGCTTCGACTGGTAGCGGGTGCCGTAGTCGCCGAGGACGGTGACGATCGTGTGCCCGGGCCCCATGGCGCGGGCCATGCGAATGGCGCCGGCGACGTTGACGCCCGACGAGCCGCCGAGGCAGAGCCCCTCGTCGGCGAGGAGGGAGAAGACCACGGGCAGGGCCTCGGCATCGGGGATCGTCCAGCTGAAATCGGGCCGGAAGCCCTCGAGGTTCGCGGTGATCCGGCCCTGGCCGATGCCTTCGGTGATCGAGTTCCCCTCGGCCTTCAGCACGCCGGTGGAATAGAAGCTGTGGAGCGCCGCACCCTCGGGGTCGGCGAGGCCGATCTTGACCCCCCGCG
>JADLCV010000261.1 GCA_020846995.1 Paracoccaceae bacterium | reverse complement strand
GGGTCCGGGCGGGCCCGGCAGGGAGGGCCGCGGCCCTCCCGGGGTCAGATGATCATCTCGGGGGGGGCGGGGGTCGCCGCGAGTGTCTGGGCGAGGCGGAGCAGGCCGGTCCGGAGGGTGGCGAGGTCGGGCTCGCCGCCGAGACTCAGGCGGACGGCGTTCGGGGCCGGGCCGGGGCCGGTCTGGAAGATCGCCCCCGGGGTGACGGCGACGCCGCCCTTGAGGCACGCCTCGACGAAGTCGCGGGCCGGCCAGCGCGCGGGCAGCGGCAGCCAGACGTGATAGCTCTGCGGGTGCGACTGGAAGGGCAGGCCGGCCAGGACCTCGCCGGCCAGCCGCAGCCGTTCGGCCGCGGCGCGGCGGTGGCCGGCGATCATCCGCGCCACCGTGCCCTCGAAGACCCACTGGCTCGCGATCTCGAGCATCAGGGGCGCGACCGTCCAGGTCGAGGCGTGGATGGCGGCGAGCGCCGGCCCGAGGCGCTCCGACGAGGCGATGGCGTAGCCGACGCGGATCCCCGGGGTCACCGTCTTGGAAAGCCCGCAGACATACCAAGCCGGCGTCTCGGCGAGCGCGAAGAGGGTCGGGGCCGGCCCCTCCACGAGCGGCCCGTAGACGTCGTTCTCGACGATCGGGACGCCGTGGCGGCCGGCGATGCGGGCGATCTCGCGCCGCCGCTCGAGCCCGAGCGTGGCCGTCGTCGGGTTGTGGATCGAGGGCGTGACGACCAGGACCGCGACCTTGCCGGTCCGGCAGACCGCCTCGAAGCTGTCGGGCAGCATGCCCTCGCCGTCGAGCGCCACGGGCGCGATGCGCAGCCGCAGGAGGTCGGCCAGCCGGCGGATGCCGGCGTAGTTCAGGGCCTCGGTAGCGAGAAGGTCGCCGGGTTCGGTGCAGGACGAGACCGCCGCGAGCAGCGCCTGCTGGGCGCCGTTGGCCAGCACCACCTGATCGACGCCGGCCCGGACCCCGGTCAGCGCCGCCAGCCGCGTCCCCGCCAGCCGGTGCCGCTCGTGCCCGTTCGAGGGCGGATAGCTCAGGAACTCGGCCAGCGACCGGCCGGCCGCGAGGTCGGCGAGCGTCCGGCGCAGGAAGGCGCCGTCCTCGAGCACCGGCGGCCGGTTGATCATCAGGTCGATGACCGCGAGCGCCGCCGCCCCGGCCTCCGGTCCGGCGGCGACGGCGGGGGCCGGGGCGGGGGCGCTGAGGAAGGTGCCGCGGCCGATCTCGCCCGCGAGAAGCCCCATCTCGCGGGCGCGGGCATAGGCACGGGTGACGGTGCCGACGTTGATGCCGAGGCGGTCGGCCAGCTGGCGATGGGTGGGCATGCGCATGCCCGGCCGCAGCCGCTGGCGGGCGAGGTCGTCGGAAATCGCCGCGACGATCCGGCGGTAGATCGGCCCCGCCCGCTCGGCGAGTTCCGGCAGCCAGTCCTCGGACATCGTTCCCCGGCGCCCCTGCGGCGCCCGGGGAGGCGGGCGCCCGCGGCAAGCTCTAGAACGGTTTCCGCCGGGAACCAAGACAAGGCGCGACATGGCCGTCCGGAATCCCGCATATCGATACATTCAATCGAGACAATAATGCTATTGAACGGATCCATCGGCGCGTATATGAGGGGGACATGCACAAACATTCGTGACAATGTGCGCAGGCATGACGCAGACATGACGCAGGCGCAGGATGCCCGCTGAGACCATGGCCCGCCCGCCCGACGCCGCCCCGATCGCGACCGTCCTCGCCCGCCATTTCACCGGCCCGGATTTCGCCGGCGACGATGTTCCCTGGCGCGACATGGGGCTCTACGTGCTCGACACGCTCGCGGTGACGCTCGGCGGGGCGGGTGCGGCCTCGAGCGTCGTGGCCCGGCGCGGCCTGCACTCGGGGCCGGGGGCGGCGACCGTCTTCGGGGCGGGGGTCACGGCGGCGCCGGCCGAGGCCGCGCTCCTCAACGGCATCGCCGCCCATGCCCTCGAGCTCGACGACGATCACCGGACCTCGGTCATGCACCCCGGGGCGGTGGTGGTACCGGCGGCGTTCGCCATCGCCGAGGCGACGGGGGCCTCGGGCCGCGACTTCCTGCGCGGGGTGCTCGCGGGCTACGAGGTCGCGATCCGGGCCGGCGAGGCCTATCTCGGTGGACTCTACCGCAACGGCTTCCACCCCACCGCGGTGTGCGGCGTCTTCGGGGCGGCGGCGGCGGCGGCGGTGATCCTCGGCCTCGACGCGGCGGGCTTCGCCCGCGCCCTCGGCATCGCCGGCACCCAGGCCGCGGGCCTGCTCGAATGGCGGGCCGACGGGTCGTGGATCAAGCGCCTGCACCCCGGGCGAAGCGCCCAGTCGGGGCTGATGGCCGCCCGCCTCGCCGGGGCGGGCTTCACCGCCCCGGCGACGATCTTCGAGGGCGCGAACGGCGTCCTCCGGGCCCTCGGCCACGGCGCGCCGGTGCGCGCCGAAGCCCTGACCGAGGACCTCGGCCGCCGCCACGCGAGCCTCGGGACCGCGATCAAGCCCTATCCCTGCTGCCGCTTCGCCCATGGCGCCATCGACCTCGCGCTCGCGGCCCGGGCCCGGGCGGGCGGGCGCAGGCCCGCCGGCGCCACCGTGCGCATCTTCCGCAGCGACGTCCTCACCTACCACGCGCGGCCCGTCAATGCCGTCGATGCCCAGTTCAACCTGCCCTATCTGGTCGCGGTCGCGCTCCTCTCCGGGCGGGTCGGGCTATCCGACTTCACCCCGGCGGCGATCGCCCGGGCCGAGGTCCTCGCGCTCGCGGCGCGGGTCGCGGTCGTCGAGGAGGCGTCCTTCACGGCCCGCTTCCCCGACACCTACGTCACCGTCCTCGAACTCGGGGGCGACCCTCCCCTTGCCCTGACGAGCGACTGCCCGAGCGGCGACCCCGAGGCCGCGGCGAGCCGCGCCGACGCCGCGCTCCTTCGCCGCCTGACGGTCGCCAAGACCCTCGACGTCCTCGGCGAATGCGGCCACGGCGAGCGCGCCGCGGCCCTTGTCGAGGCGGTCTTTGCCCTCCCCGGGGCGAAGGATCTCGCCGCCGTCGCGGCCCTTCTCGCGGCCCCCGCCGCCACCCCCTGACCCCCGCCGGACCCCCGGGGCCGCCCGGCCGGCCGATCCCGAAACGAGGAGAATGGACGATGTCGCTCGACAGCCCGAAGACCCCGCACGCCGGGACGGGCGAGGATTTCCTCACCCGCGGCCGCCGCCTGACGGGCGCGATCGACCCCTACCTGCCGGGCCTGACGCGCCAGACCGCGGCGGCCCTCGTGGGCGTCGCCCCGGCGCGCATCGCCAAGCTCTCGTCGAACGAGAACCCGCTCGGCCCCTCGCCCCGGGTCCTCGAGGCCATCGCCGCCACCAACTGGCTCGTCCACGAATACCCCGACCCCGCCGCCCTCGAGCTTCGGGGCGCCGTCGGCACCTATCTCGGGGTGAGCGCCGACCAGGTCGTGGTCAGCGCCGGCAGCTCGACGCTCATGCACGCGATCGTCGATGCCTTCTCGGTCGCCGGGGGCGAGATCGTCTCGCTCGACCCGGGCTTCACCGTCTACCCCGAGATCGCGACCATCCACGGCCGCCGGGCCCGCACCGTGCGGCTCCGCGACGGCGACTTCCTCCTCGACATCGAGGCGCTCGCGGCTGCCATCACGCCGGCGACCCAGATCGTCTTCCTCACCCGCCCCAACAACCCGACGAGCACGCTCATCCCGCTCACGGTCTTCGCCCGGGCGGCGGAGATGGCCGCCGCCGTCGGCGCCCTCATCGTCTCCGACGAGGCCTACATCGAGTTCAGCGAGATCCCCGGCCAGTCGGCGCTCGAGCTCCTCAAGGCCGACCCGGTGAAATACCGCAACGTCGTCGTCACCCGCACCTGCTCGAAGGCCTTCGGCATCGGCAACCTGCGCGTGGGCTACGCCGTCGCCCTGCCCGAGACGGCCGCCTGCCTCGCGCTCGCCAACGCCAAGTGGCCGACCGGCGCCGTCGCCCAGGCCGCGGCCGTCGCCGCCCTCGGGGACCGCGACCATCTCGCCCGGACCCTCGCCACCGTCTGGCAGGGCCGCCGCTACCTTGCCCAGGAGCTGGCGGCCATGGGCTTCCCGGTCGCCCCCAACCCGCAGGCCAACTACGTCATGTTCGACATCGCTGCCTCGGGGCTCGACGCCCCGGCCTTCGCCGACCGCCTGCTGCGCGAGGACCACGTGCTGATCCGCGGCGACTTCTCGCCCCGCTACATGCGGGCCAGCATCGGCACGCCGGAGGAGAACCTCCGCCTCGTCAACGCCGCCCGCAAGCTCGCCCCCGGGCGCTGACCTCCCCGCCCGGCGCCCCGGCCGCAGGCGGCCGGGGCCTCGCGCGCCCCTCCCGGCGGGCGCGGGCGCGCCGCCGCGCGGCTGTCGGCATTGCCGCACCCCCCTCCCCCCGCCCCCCCGTCGCTTGCAAGTGGTCGCCGCCCGGGTCTAGTGCAGGGGTCCGACGGCACCCCGGGGGAAGGCCCGCATGAACGACATCGACGAGAAGCTGCGGCCAATCC
>JADLCV010000260.1 GCA_020846995.1 Paracoccaceae bacterium | reverse complement strand
GGTCGCCGACGGCGGGAAGGGCGAGGGCCGCGACGGGCACCGCGACGGCGAGGGCGAGGCCCGCGAGAAGGTGCCGGGCCGGGGCGGGGAGGGCGGGGATGAGGGACATGGTCATTCTCCGTGATGGTCGGGGGGCGGCGGAGGGGTCCTCCGCTCCGCCGGTCTGGACGGCTGCCGGACAGGGCCGAGATGGACGCCCCCCTCGCCCGCCGTCGATCCGCAAGGCGCTGACCGCCCTCGCCGTAAGCCGCCGCTTACGGGCCGCGCCGCCGCCGCGGCCCCCGTGGCATCCCCTTCGCCGGCCCCCCGGGGGGCAGGGCGCGGCCGGGTCGGCGCGCGGACGCGCCGCCCCCCGCGCGGACGCCGCTCACTTCACCGCGCCGGCGACCATGCCCTTGACGATGTAGCGTTCGAGAAGGATGCCTACGAGGATCAGGGGCAGGATGGCGGCGAAGGAGAGGGCCGCCATCGACCACCACGAGATGCCCTGGCTGCCGGTCTGCGAGGCGACCATCACCGGCAGCGTCACCGCGTTCGTCGAGGTGAGGAGGGCGGCAAAGAAATACTCGTTCCAGGTCAGCACGAGGCTGAGGATGAAGGCGGCGACCATGCCCGGCGCCGCGATCGGCAGAATGATGGTCAGGAACGCCCCCCAGACCGACAGCCCGTCGACCAGCGCCGCCTCCTCGAGCTCGGTCGGGATCGAGGCGAACTGGTCGCGCATGATCCAGATCACGATCGGCAGCACGGTGAGGGTGTAGAGGAGCATCAGCCCCACCCGGCTGTCGAGCAGCGCGAGTTCCTTGTAGAGGACGAGGAAGGGCAGCGCGAGCACGACCGGCGGCAGGATCAGCTGGGAGAGGAAGAAGAACGAGATGTCGGGGTTGCGCATGGGCCCGAAGCGGTAGGCGAAGCGGCTGAGCCCGTAGGCGGCGAGCGAGCCCAGGACGACGGCGAGCGCCGAGGCCGAGAGGGCGATCACGGCCGAGTTCCAGAAGCGCTTGAGGAACTCCTCGCGCACGGTCGATTCGGCCCCGAGGGTGTCGGGCGAGAGCCCCAGCGAGCGCCAGCCGAGCCAGCGCGGGGCGTAGTCCACGAAGGGCACGAGATGGCCCTGCATGACGTCGGGCGCCATCTTGAACGAGGTCGTCGCCGTCCAGTAGATCGGGAAGAGGCAGGCCAGCGCCCAGGCCGCCAGCACGAGATAGACCACTCCCCGCCCGACCCACCACCGCGCCCGGAAGGCCCGGTCGGCGGGGCTGTCGCGGAAGAGGGGGCCGGCCGCGCCCATCTCAGAACCGCGGCCGGGTCAGGCGGTCGGCCAGCTTCATCAGCGCCGTCATCGCGACCACGATCAGGACCAGGTAGACGATGGCGAGGAGCGTCCCGTAGCCGACGTTCGAGCGGTCGCGATACTCGCGGAAGATGAAGCTCGTCACCGTGTCGGTCGCCCCCCCGGGGCCGCCGGCGGTGACGTTGATGACGATGTCGGCGAGCTTGAGCTTGAAGATGATGCGGATGAGGACGGCGGTGACGCTGACCGGCAGCATGAGGGGGAAGGTGACCTCCCAGAAGGTCTTCCAGGGGCCGGCACCGTCGACCCGCGCGGCCTCGGTCAGCTCCCGCGGGATCGCCTGAAGCCCGGCCAGCAGCATGATCATCATCAGCGGGACGAAGGTCCAGGCGTCCATCACCATGATGGTCGCGCGGGCGATCTCGGGGGTGCCGAAGAACGAGGGGTTGTCCCAGCCGAACCCGCGGGCGAGGCGGGCGAGGGGGCCGAAGCGGGCCTCGAGCATCGACTTGCCGATCATCCACGAGACCGCGACCGGCGACAGCATCAGGGGCAGGAGGAAGGCCACGCGGAAGAACCGCCGGGCCCGGATCTCGGAGGCAAGGAGGAGCGCGAGGCCGAAGGCGATGGCGTATTCGACGAGGATCGCCGCCACATAGAGCACCATGTTGCCCATGGCGTTCCAGTAGAAGGGATCGGCCCACATCTGGCGGAGGTTGTCGAGGCCGTTGAAGTGGCGCCCGGTGAGCGAGGCGAGGTTCCAGTCGGTGAAGGCGATCGTCAGCCCGAAGACGAGCGGGAAGACGACCATGGCGACGGTGAAGAGGGCCGCCGGCAGGACAAAGACGAGGCGCTTGCCCTGCTCGCCCTTGAGGACGACCTGGCCCGCGCAGAGCGAGGCGGCCCAGAGGAGATAGGCATAGAGCGTCGGCCGCCAGTCGGTGAGGCCAAGCCCGATGACGCCGCGGGCGTCGAGCGCCTGGAGGAGGGCGACGAGGAGGAGGAGCGCGAGCGGGCCCCAGACGAGGATCCGCCCGAGCGCCCGCCGCGGCGCCGAGATGGCGTCGCGGGTCACGACATGGAGGAGGTCGCCCTGGGTCGTCATGGCCGGCGGAACCGGGCTGGCGCGGAAGACCCGCGCGGGGGAAGGGGCGGAGGGCGACCCGCGCACCCCGGGGGGAGAGGGGGCGGGCCGCACCCCGCGCCGGCCCCCCGGGGGGGGCACGGCGCGGGGCCGGCGGAGGGGCAGGGAGGAGCCGCCCCTCGCGGGCGGGGAGGGACGGGCGCGCGGGACATCCGGCCCCGCGCGCGCCCCGCGCCTCACATCCCGAGGCTCGCCTTGTAGAGCGCGACCTGGCTCTCGCGGCCGATCTGGTCGGTGATCCGTTCCCAGGCCGCGGCGATCGCGTCCGCGGTCTCCTGGGCCGACTTGTACTGTCCGGCAAAGCCCTTGGCGAGCTCGTCCTCGGCGATCGAATAGTACTGGAAGATCCCCGGGATGCGCGGCTCGATGGCGGCGTTGGGGTGGTTGTAGCTGTCGGCGTTGGAGCCGAGATAGTCCTCGACGAAGGCGCGGTCGTAGCCCGCGGCCTCCCATTCCTCGTAGATGAAGTGGCTGTTGCGGTAGGGCTGGAAACCCGAGGGATAGGCCGCCGTCCACAGCGACAGATCCTTGCCGCCGAGGTGCGCGGCCGCCGACCACGCCGCCTTGCGCTTCTTCTCGTCACCCGAGACGCGGGCCGTGACATAGACGCCCCAGCCGATGTAGGCCATGTTCGGGGCCTCGTTGTAGGTCGCCTCCCACTGGCCCGAGCGGCTGTTGAAGCGCCGGTCCGAGCCCGGGTTGATGCCGAAGCCGACGACGTCGCCCACGACCGAGGTGTCGGAGGTGCGCGCCATCGAGCCGACATCGCCCCACCACATCAGCATCGAGCCGGTGCCGGCGAGGAACTGGCTGAAGGCGGTGGTGCCGGGATCGGCGTTGATCTGGTCGGCGGGATAGGCGCCCGGGGTCGCGATCAGGTCCATGACGTCCTGGATCGCCTGCACCCAGCCCGCATTGTTGACGCGCGGCTTCATCGTCTCGGGGTCGAAGAGCCAGGCCGGGTCGTCGGGGTGCTTGACGTAGGCGGCGGCGCGGTTCTCGAGGAAGTAGAAGCCGAAGCCGCCCCAGCCCTTGAGGGGGTCGAGGTAGCCGTGGGCGGCCAGCCCGGTCAGGGGATCGGTCTTGCCCGCGAGCGCCTTGGAGACGGCATTCACCTCCTGCCAGGTCTTCGGCACCGCCGCGCCGCCGATCGCCCCGTCGCCGAAATAGTCGGTGCGGTAGGCGAAGGTGTGGCAGTCGCCGTCGATGGTGATGCGGTAGGCCTTGCCGGCCCAGGTGCCGACCGGGGGCTGGAGGTAGCCCACGAGGTCGTCGGCCTCGATCTGCTCCTTCACCCAGTCGGGCATCTCGTCGAGAAGGCCGCGCCCGGCGGTGTCGCCCTCGAAGGGGGCGCCCATCTCGAGGACGTCGAAATCGACCGTGCCGGTGGCGATCGACTGCTGCAGGCGGGCGTTGTAGTCGGCCTGGGCAAGGTCGATCCAGTTGATCTTGGCGCCGGTGTAGGCCTCCCACGGCTTGAGGAAGCCGCGGAAGAGGAAGTTGTGCAGGTTCTGGTTGTTGAGCCCCATGAAGGTCAGCTCGACCCCGGCGAACTCGCCCGCCTGGACGCGCTCGCGGGTCGGGCCGAGGCACATCTCGCCGACCTTCTGCCAGTCGGCATCGGTGGGCGAGCCCATGCCGACCCCGGGGATCTTCAGGATCTCGGCCCGCAGGTTGTCCTGCGCAAGGGCCGGCCGCGGGGCGGTGCCGGTGAAGACGCCGCCGAGCGTCGCCGCCGCCCCGACGCTCGCCGCGCCCTGCAGGAGCCGCCGCCGCGTCAGTCCGCGGCCGACCGCATAACGGTAGAGTTCCGGTCTCATGCTGCCTTCTCCCTGTTGCGGGCGCGCCGGCATCGCGGCTGCCGGGCCATTCCCCCCGGGGCCCGGCGCGCGCGCCGCGCCCTTTCCTTTCCCCACGATCCCCCCGAACCCCCCGGCTGTCAAGCATCTAACATGTTAGCATGACAGGCCGTGGACAGACCGGGCCGCAGCGGTTAACGCTGGGGCGCGCCAAGGGGGGCAGGGGCGATGGCCGGGGTCACGATCCGCAGTCTGCGCAAGGCCTACGGAACCGTCGACGTGCTCCACGGCCTCGACATCGACATCCCCGATGGCGCCTTCGTCGTCCTCGTCGGCCCCTCGGGCTGCGGCAAGTCCACGCTCCTGCGGATGATCGCCGGGCTCGAGAGCGTGACCTCGGGCTCGATCCGCATCGGCGAGCGCGAGGTCATGAACCTGCCCCCGGCCGAGCGCGACATCGCCATGGTGTTCCAGAACTATGCCCTCTACCCCCACAAGACGGTGGCGGCGAACATGGGCTTCGCGCTCAAGCTGCGCGGCCTGCCCGCGGCCGAGATCCGCGCCAAGGTCGAGAAGGCGGCCGAGGTTCTCGGCCTCATGCCCTATCTCGAGCGCTATCCGCGCGCCCTCTCGGGCGGCCAGCGCCAGCGGGTGGCGATGGGGCGTGCGATCGTGCGCGAGCCGGCGGTGTTCCTCTTCGACGAGCCGCTCTCGAACCTCGACGCCAAGCTCCGCGTCCAGATGCGCACCGAGATCCGCGAGTTGCACCAGCGGCTGCGGACGACGACCGTCTACGTCACCCACGACCAGATCGAGGCCATGACCATGGCCGACGAGATCGTCGTCCTGAACGGCGGGCGGATCGAGCAGATGGGGGCGCCGCTCGACCTCTACGACCGGCCCGCCAACGTCTTCGTCGCGGGCTTCATCGGCTCGCCGGCGATGAACCTCGTCCGCGGCCGGGTCGTGGGCGGGGCGGTCGCGGCCCTCGGCGCCCGCCTGCCGCTGCCCGACGGCGCGCGGACGGCCGAGGGGCAGGAGGTGATCTGGGGCCTCCGGCCGGAGCATCTCGCGCTTGCGGGCGACGGGCCCGGCGCCGCCACCGTCGCGGTGATCGAGCCCACGGGCCTCGAGACCCATGTCGCGCTGCGGGCCGAGGGCGGCGATCTCGTCGGCCTGTTCCGCGAGCGCCACGCCCTCCGCCCCGGGCAGACGCTGCGGCTCGCCCCCGTCGCGGGGGCCGTCCACCTCTTCGATGCGAGAACCGGGGGAAGGATCGCGTGACCGAGCGGCGGACCCTTCTTCTCTTCGGCGATTCGAACACCTGGGGGGCGGTGCCGGTCGGCCGGCCGGACGACCGCCGGCTTCGCCACCCCGAAGGGCAGCGCTGGCCCGGGGTGCTGGCGGCCGCGCTCGGCGCCGGCTGGCGGGTCGTGGACGAGGGCCATCCGGGGCGCACGACGGTCCACGACGACCCCATCGAGGGGGTTCACCGCAACGGGCTCCGCGCCCTCCCGGTCTGCCTCGAGAGCCACCGGCCGCTCGACGTCGTGGCGATCCTCCTTGGCACCAACGACCTCAAGTCGCGCTTCGCGGTCACGGGTGCCGAGATCGCGCTCTCGCTCGAGCGCCTCGCCGGGGCCGTCCTCGCCTCGGGCACGGGGCCCGGCGACGGGGCGCCGGGCCTCATCCTCATCGCGCCGCCGCCGATCCTGGAGACCGGCTGGACGGCCCCCTTCTTCGTCGGCGGGGCGGCGAAGTCGGCCTCCCTCGCGCCCCTTCTCGCCGGGACGGCGAGGCGCCTCGGGGTCGCCTTCCTCGACGCCGGCGCGACCATCGCCTCCGACCCCGCCGACGGCATCCACTGGAGCGCCGCCGCCCACGGCGCGCTCGGCGCCGCCGTCGCCCGCGCGATCACGGAGCACTGGCCCTGAGGGAGGCACCATGCTGAAAGGGATCGATCCCCGGCTCAACGCCGAGGTCCTCCATGCCCTGCGCGCCATGGGGCACGGCGACCTCCTCGTGATCTCCGACACCAACTTTCCCTCCGCCTCGGTAGCCCGCGACACGGTGCGGGGCGACCTCCTGCGGATGGAGAACCTGACCGCCGCCGAGGCGGTCGCGGCGATCCTCTCCGTCCTGCCGCTCGACACCTTCGTCACCGACTTCGCGGCCCGCATGGAGGTGGTCGGCGCGGCCGCCGACATCCCGCCGGTGCAGGCCGAGGTGCAGCGGGAAATCGACCGGGCCGAGGGCCGCCACCGGCCCATGGTGGGGGTCGAGAGGTTCGATTTCTACAAGCGTGCCCGCGAGGCCTATGCCGTCGTCCAGACCGGCGAGCGGCGCTTCTACGGCTGCTTCCTGTTCCGCAAGGGCGTCATTCCGCCGGAGGGCTGAACCCGTGCGCATCGTCATCCTCGGCGTCTTCGTCGCCGATACCGCCTACCGCGCCGACCGCCAGCCGCGCCTCGGCGAGACCATCCTCGGGAGAAGCTTCGCCCTCGGACCGGGCGGCAAGGGGTCGAACCAGGCGGTGGCGGCGGCGCGGGCGGGGGGTGCGGTGCACTTCATCACCCGCCTCGGCCGCGACCCCTTCGCCGACATGGCGCGGGCGACGTGGCGGGCGGCGGGGGTGATCCCGGAGGTGACCGAGGACCCCGGGAGCTACACCGGGGCCGCCTACATCTTCATCGAGGCGGCGACCGGCAACAACGCGATCATCATCGCCCCGGGGGCGGCGGGCCGCATCGGCGAGGCCGACGTCGAGGCCCGCGCCGGCCTCATCGCCTCGGCCGCCGTGTTCGTGACCCAGCTCGAGCAGCCGATGGCGGCGGCGCTGCGGGGGCTCGGGCTGGCCCGCGTCGCGGGTGTGCGCACGATCCTCAACCCCGCCCCGGCGGCCGCCCTGCCGGCCGGGATGCTCGGGCTCTGCGACCTCGTCACCCCCAACGAGAGCGAGGCCGAGGGGCTGACCGGCATCGCCGTGACGGACCTCGACGCCGCCCGGCGGGCAGCCGCGGCGCTGGTCGCAGGGGGGGCCGGGGCGGCCGTGATCACGCTCGGGGCCGAGGGCGCGCTCTACCATGACCGCGAGCGGAGCGTGCATGTCCCGGCCCTCCGCGCCGGCCCGGTGGTCGAGACGACGGGGGCGGGCGATGCCTTCACGGGCGGGCTCGCGGTCGCGCTGGCCGAGGGGCGCGACGCCGTCGAGGCGGTGCGCTTCGCGAGCGCCACCGCCGCCATCTCGGTCACCCGCGCGGGCACCGCGCCCTCGATGCCGGCCCGGGCCGAGATCGACGCCCTCCTCGCCCGCTCGCGCTGAGGCGCCCCGCGGGCCCTCCCGGCGACCCCGGGCATGCTGCCGGAGGGTGTCCCGGCGCGCGGGGGGGCGCGGAATCGGGGAATGGCGCGGGGCAATGCGTTTGCGGCCTTCGCCGGCGTTCCTGCGCGGGGGAGGGCGCGGAGGGTGCCCCGGGCGGTTCCCGCGACAAGCCCCGCGTCGCCAAGGCGCCCGGGCGGGCGCGGGAGGGCGTGCCGGGGGCGACGTCCGGCCGCGACTGCCGCGACCAAGGCCGAGGCGCGCCCGCGCCCGCGGGAGGGCGATCCTCGCTCCGGGCGAAAAGCCGCAAACCTCCGAGGGCGTCCGTGCGCGGGAAGGCGGGCGCGGAAGGAACGGGGCGGGGGCGGGCGGGGGCGGTTCCGGTCGGCGGCGGAAGCTGCTATCCCGTCCCCGTCCGGTCTCCTGCGGAGAAGCCCATGCCGAGCCACCTCTTCTCGCCCCTCGACATCGGGGGAATGCGTGTCGGGAACCGCATCGCGGTCTCGCCGATGTGCCAGTATTCGGCCGTGGACGGGGTGCCGGGCGACTGGCATGTCGTCCACCTCGGGACCCTCGCCCAGTCGGGCCCCGGGCTGATCGTCGTCGAGGCGACCGGGGTCGCGCCCGAGGGGCGGATCACGCCCCGCTGCACCGGCCTCTGGTCGGACGCCCAGGAGGCGGCCTTCGCCCGCCTCGTCGCCCTCTGCCGCGGGCTCGGGCCGGCGCGGATCGGCATCCAGCTCGGCCATGCCGGGCGCAAGGGCTCGACGGCGCCGCCGTGGGAGGGCCGCGGCACGGTCGGCCCCCGGGATGGCGGCTGGCGCAACGTCGCCCCCTCGGCCCTTCCCTTCCAGGCGGACGAGACGGCGCCGCTGGCGCTCGACGCCCGCGGGCTTGCCCGCGTGCGCGACGATTTCGTCCGGGCGACCGGGCGGGCGGTGCGGGCGGGCTTCGACCTCGTCGAGATCCACGCCGCCCACGGCTACCTCCTGCACCAGTTCCTCTCGCCCCTCAGCAACCGCCGCGCCGACGCCTACGGCGGCAGCCTCGCCAACCGCATGCGCTTTCCCCTCGAGGTCATCGCGGCGGTGCGGGCGGCCCTGCCCGCCGACCGGCCGCTCCTCGTGCGGGTCTCGGCCACCGACTGGGTCGAGGGCGGCTGGAGCCTCGAGGACACGGTCGCCTTCGCGACCGAGGCGCGCGGGCTTGGCGTGGCGATGATCGACGTCTCCTCGGGCGGGCTCGACGCCGGCCAGCGGATCGCCCCGGGCCCGGGCTACCAGACCGGGTTCGCCGAGGCGGTGCGGCGCCGGGCCGAGGTGCCGACGATGGCGGTCGGGCTCATCTCCGAACCCGTCCAGGCCGAGACGATCCTGCGGTCGGGACAGGCCGACATGGTGGCGCTCGCCCGCGCCATGCTGTGGAACCCGCGCTGGGTCTGGCACGCCGCTTCCGCCTTGGGCGAGGAGGCGGCGATGCCCGTGCAATACATCCGCGCCGCCCCCCGCGGCCGCGGCGCCCGCCCGCTCGTGCCCCGCGAGCCCGCCGGGCCGGCGGCGCCGGCCGGGCGCGGCGACGGCCGCGCGGGCGATGCCGCGGCGGACGGGGCGCCGGCCGGGCCCGCGCGGGCGCCGGCCCGGGCCGCCCCCGCGCCATGAGGGCCGCCGCCCGGGGCCGCGCCCGCCCGCCTCAGCCCCGGGGAGCGCCGGCCCCGCCCCCGCCGCCCGCATCGGCGAGAAGCGCGGCGACGGTGTCGTCGGCGACCTGGGTGAAGTCGCGGTAATGGGCGCCGACGGCGAGGAAGGGGCGGGGGGTCGAGAGGCAGACGATACGGGGGGCGTCGGGGGCGAGCGCGGCGAGCGCCTCGGCCGCGGCGACCGGAACGGCGACGATCACCTCCGCCGGCCCGAGGCGGGCGAGGCCGCGCAGCGCCGCGCGCAAGGTGGCGCCGGTGGCGATGCCGTCGTCGACGACGATCGCCGTGCGCCCGGCCAGCGCCGCCGGCGGCCGGCCGCCGCGGAAGCGGACGCGGCGGGCCGCGATCTCCTTTGCCTTCGCGGCGATCGCGGCGACGAAATCCCCCTCCCCGAGCCCGGCCATGGCGAGGACGTCGGGGTTGAAGACGGTCTCGACCGTGCCCCCGGCCTCGACCACGGCGCCGGCCGCGAGTTCCTCCTGCCCCGGCAGGCCGAGCTTTCGCACGAGGAGGACGTCGAGCGGCGCCCCGAGCCGGCGGGCGATCGGCACCGCCACCGGAACGCCCCCGCGGGGAAGGGCGAGGACGACCGGGTGCGCGGGAGCGAGGGCGGCGAGGCGGCGGGCGAGCGCCTCGCCGGCGGCGGTGCGGTCGGCGAACATGCGCGGCCCTCCTCTACGGCTCCCGGGCCCGCCCTGCCCCCGGCCGGCGCCGGGGGGCTGGAGCCCCCCGAGGGCGGGATGACGCTCCACGGAACCACATCCGGCGTTTCGGATGCAGTTTTTTTGCATTCCTGTGGGGTGAACGGGTCGAGGAGTGATCCGGTCCGGCGCCATCGGGTTTCCCTGGTGCGCTCTGCGGCTTTGCGGAGCAGATGCTTGAGCTTGGCGACGACCTGCTCGATCGGGTTGAGGTCGGGCGTTTAGGCGGGGAGGTGGAACGGTTTCGCCCCTGTCGCGCGGATCGCCTGGCGGATGGCGGGAGCCTTGTGGCTGCCGCGGTTGTCCATCACGACGATGTCGTCCGGGCGCAGCTCTGGGACCAGCCCCTGTTCGACATGGGTGCGGAAGCTCTCACCGTTGATCGGCCCGTCGATCACCCAGGGGGCGACGATGCCGTCATGGCCAAGCGCAGC
>JADLCV010000259.1 GCA_020846995.1 Paracoccaceae bacterium | reverse complement strand
CGTCCGCGTGGCCGCTGGGGGGATCGAACCCCCACGCCCTCGCGGGCCTCCGATTTTAAGTCGGATCCGTCTACCGGTTCCGGCAAGCGGCCAGGCACGGCGAGCCTACAGGGGCGCCGGACCCGGGCAAAGGGGGAAGGGAAACGGGAAAGGGCGCGGGCACCCCTGCCGGTTCCGGCTAGCCGCCAGGCGCGGCGCGCCTGCAGGGGCGCCGGACCCGGGCAAAGGGGGAAGGGAAACGGGAAAGGGCGCGGGCACCCAGCGGCGCCCGCGCCCTTCCGGTCCTTGTCCTTCCCGCTTCCAGGCGCGCGGGCGAGGCCGGCGCCCCTCGGCGGGGGGCGGCGCCTCAGCGCGGGAGCGCGAGGTTCGTCGCCGACTGGCGGCCGTCGCGGCCGGTCTCGAGGTCGAAGGTGACCTTCTGGCCGTCGTTCAGGCCGCGCAGGCCGGCGCGCTCGACCGCCGAGATGTGGACGAACACGTCCTTGCTGCCGCCATCGGGCTGGATGAAGCCGAAGCCCTTGGTGGCGTTGAACCATTTCACGGTGCCGGTAGCCATCGTCGTCGTTCCTGTCTATGGCTGCCCGCGGAAGTGCGGCAGCCCGGCTCAGTCATGGCAGATCGAGTGACTGTGCCGCGAGGGAGACAGCAGATCGATAGCGTAACGTCGCCGGCGCCCTATGGCAGGTTTTGCGGGGCCACGCAAGCCCGTTCGCGGCCCTGCCCCTTGCGCGGTGGCCGGGAATCGGTATCGGCTGGCCGCAAACTTCCGGCATGTCGGAGAGGGACGGAATGGGGATGGGGTGGGGCCGGGCCGCGGCGGCGGCAGCGGGCCTGGTCTTGGCCATGACGCTGGCGGGGGCGGGGGCGCGGGCCGGGGCGCTCGACGATGTCGCGGCGGCGGCGGCGGCGGCGGCGGCGGCGCGGCTGGCGGCGGGCGACGGGGTGGCGGCGATCGCCGCCCTCGAGCCCCTCGTCGAGGCCGTCTGGGCGGTGGCACCGCTCGGCTTCTCGGCGGCGACGCTCGTCGCCGCCCCGCCCGCGGGCTACGGGCTCTACGAGCCGCGCCCCGACCGCCCCTTCGCACCCGGCGAGCCGATCCGCGTCTATGCCGAGCCGGTCGGCTTCGGTCACGGCCGGGTGGGCGAGTTCTGGGAGGTGGCCTTCGACGTCGATCTCGCGATCCTCGACGCCCACGGCCGCCGCATCGCCCGCATCGACGCCATCCAGACCATCGCCCTGCGCAGCCGGGCGCGGATGCGCGAGTTCCCCGCCGCCATCACCTACGACTGGTCGGGGGCCGGGCCGGGGCGCTACCGCTTCGTGACGACCCTGCGCGACCGCCACTCGGGCAAGGCGGGAAGTTTCGAGCTTTCCGTCGAGATCGGGGGCTGAGGCGGGTGCCGGCGGGCTGGCCCGTGGCCCGCGCGGGCCAGCGCATCGGGCTGCTCGGCGGCTCGTTCGACCCCGCCCACGGCGGCCACGTCCACATCACCCGCGAGGCTCTGCGGCGCCTTGGCCTCGATGCCGTCTGGTGGCTCGTGAGCCCGGCCAACCCCCTGAAGCGGCGCCCGCCGGCGCCGCTCGCCCTGCGCCTGGCAGCGGCCCGGGGGCTGATGCGCCACCCGCGGGTGCGGGTGACCGACCTCGAGTCGCGGCTGGGGACGCGGACCACCCGGGCGACGCTCGCGGCGCTTGCCGCGCGCCACCCCGGGGTCCGCTTCGTGTGGCTGATGGGGGCCGACAACCTCGCCGACCTGCACCGCTGGGACCGCTGGACCGCGATCATGGAGGGGGCGCCGGTGGCGGTGCTGGCGCGGCCGGGGGCAGGGCTCCGGGCGCTCGGGGCGCGTGCCGCCCGCCGCTTCGCCCGCGCCCGCCTGCCGGCCGGCGCGGCGCGGCTTCTTGCCGCTCGCCGGCCGCCGGCCTGGGTCTATGTCGTCGTGCCCCTCTCGGCTCTCTCCTCCTCGGCCCTCCGCGCCCGCGGCGCCTGGCCCCCGCCGGCCTGAGCGGCCGGCTTGCCCGGGCCCGCGGCTTGCGGTTTACTCGCGGCGATGGAGGACCGGACGCGAGCGATCGGACGCAGGGCGCTTCTGGCCGGGATGCTGGCCGGGGTGGCGGCGCCGGCCCTTGCCCGCGCACCCGCGACCTCGCCCCGGCCGCGCCCGCGGCCGGCCGGCGGCGGGGCGGTCGTCGCGGGCGCCCCGCCCGCGGCGGCACCGGCGACCGCCGCGCCGCCGGCCGCGGCGCTGGTCGAGGCGGCCCGGCTGGGCGGCACGGTCAGCTTCGCCGTCGCCGATGCCGCGACCGGCACCCTCCTCGAGGCCCGGGACGAGACCCTGCCCATGCCGCCCGCGAGTGTCCTCAAGGCGATCACGGCCCTCTACGGGCTCGACCGGCTGGGGGCGGGCCACCGCTTCCCGACCCGCCTCGTCGCCACCGGCCCGATCGCGGGGGGAAGGCTCGAGGGCGACCTCGTGCTCGTCGGCGGCGGCGATCCCGAACTCTCGACCGACGATCTCGGGGAGATGGCGGCGGCCCTCCGCGCCCGCGGCCTGCGCACCCTTGCCGGGCGCTTCCTCTACCACGCCGAGGCCCTGCCGGCGATCGACCGCATCGACCCCGACCAGCCCGTGCAGGCGGGCTACAACCCGGCGATCTCCGGGCTGAACCTCAACTTCAACCGCGTCCATGTCGAATGGCGCCGGGCCGGGTCGGGCTGGGAGGTCGCGGTCGATGCCCGCGGCGAGCGCTTCCGCCCGGCCGTGGGCACGGCCGAGATGCGTGTCGTCAGCCGGGCGGCGCCGGTCTTCGCCTATGCCGAGGAGGGCGGGCGCGAGCGCTGGACGGTGGCGGCCGGGGCGCTCGACGCCCATGGCAGCCGCTGGCTGCCGGTGCGGCGGCCGGCGCTTTACGCCGCCGAGGTCTTCCGCACCCTCGCCCGCGCCCAGGGCATCAGCCTGCCCGCGGCGGCGCGGACGCGGGGGGCGGTCAGGGGCCCGGTGCTGGTCGAGCGCCCGGGCGACGCGCTCGCCAGTGTCCTGCGCGACATGCTGCGCTATTCCACCAACCTCACGGCCGAGAGCGTGGGGCTCGCGGCCTCGGCCGCGGCCGGCGGGCCGGTCACGGGCCTCGCCGACTCGGCGGCGCGGATGGCGGGCTGGGCGCAGTCCGGGCTTGGCCTCCTCGCGCCGCGGCTGGTCGATCACTCGGGGCTCGGCGGGGGCTCGCGCATCAGCGCCGCCGACATGCTGCGCGTCCTCCTGCGGGCGGGACCGGGGGGGCCGCTCAGGGGGCTCATGCGGCGGCTCGAGCCGGGGAATGGTGGCGGGGGGGACGGCCGCGCCCGGCCGCTCGAGGTCGTGGCCAAGACCGGGACGCTCAACTTCGTCTCGGGGCTTGCGGGCTATGCCCGCCTTGCCGGCGGGCGCGACCTCGCCTTCGCGATCTTCGCGGCCGATGTCGCCCGCCGCGACCGTCTCGCCATGGCCGAGCGCGAGCGCCCGCCGGGCGGGGCCGCCTGGACCGCCCGCGCCCGCACCCTCCAGCAGGACCTCATCGCCCGCTGGGCGGCCGTCCATCCGGCCTGAGCCCGCCCTCGCGCAGGCCGCGCGCAGGCGCGCGGCCCCCTTGCGCTCAGGCGGCCAGTTCGCCCGCGAGCGCGCGGGCGATCAGCGCCCGCGTCTCGGCGATGCCGTAGAGGGCGACGAAGCCGCCGAAGCGCGGCCCCTCGGAGGCGCCGAGCAGGACCTCGTAGAGGGCGCGGAACCAGTCGCGCATCGGCTCGAAACCGTGGTCGCGGCCGACGGCGTAGACGACCGCCTGCAAGGCCTCGGGGTCGGCCACGCCCTCCCAGTGGGCGAGGCGTGCGGCGAGGTCGGCGAGCGCCGCCGCCTCGCGCTCGCCGGCGGCGCGGAAGCGGCGGGCGGGGAGGACGAAGTCGCGGACGTAAGCCACGGCATGGCCGACGGCGGCGTCGAGGTCGGGGTGGCTCGCCGGCCCGGCCTCGGGGGCATAGCGGCGGATGAAGGCCCAGAGGCGGGCGGGGTCGGGGGTGGCGACGACGCTCGCGAGGTTGAGGAGCATGGAGTAGGGCACGACCATGCGGCTCGCCGGCGGCCGGCCGGCGTGGATGTGCCAGGCCGGGTTGTCGAGGCGCTGGGCCATCTCCTGACCGGTGAAGGCGCGCAGGTGCGCGTGATAGTCGTCCTCGGCCCGCGGGATGACGTCGAAGTGGAGGCGCCTGGCCGTCTTCGGCTTCTGGAACATGAAATGGGCGAGGCTCTCGCGGCTGGCGTAGGCGAGCCATTCGTCGATCGTCAGCCCGTTGCCCTTGGACTTCGAGATCTTCTCGCCGTGCTGGTCGAGGAAGAGTTCGTAGACGAAATGCTCCGGCGCCCGCCCGCCGAGGATCTCGCAGATCGCGTCGTAGATCGGCGTGTTGGTGGCGTGGTCCTTGCCATACATCTCGAAATCGACGTCGAGGGCCGCCCAGCGGGCGCCGAAATCGGGCTTCCACTGAAGCTTGCAGTGGCCGCCGGTGACGGGGACGGTCCATTCGCGGCCGCGGTTGTCGGTGAAGGTGACGCTGCCCTCGCGGGGATCGACGTGGCGGATCGGGACGTAGAGGACGCGCCCGGTCTCGGGGTGGATGGGCAGGAAGCAGGAATAGGTCTGCTGGCGCTCCTCGCGCAGGGATTTCAGCATCACCGCCATGATGGCGTCGTAGCGCTCGGCGGCGCGGAGGAGGACGGCGTCGAAGCGGCCCGAGCGGTAGAAATCGGTCGCCGAGACGAACTCGTATTCGAAGCCGAAGGTGTCGAGGAAGCGGCGCAACATCGCGTTGTTGTGGTCGCCGAAGCTCGCATGCGTGCCGAAGGGGTCGGGAACGGCGGTGAGCGGCCGCTGCAGATGTTCGCGCAGCATCTCGGGGTGGGGGACGTTGTCGGGCACCTTGCGCATGCCGTCGAGGTCGTCGGAGAAGCAGACGAGCCGGGCCGGGATGTCCGCGATCGCCTCGAAGGCCGTGCGGATCATCGTCGTCCGCGCGACCTCGCCGAAGGTGCCGATGTGGGGCAGGCCGGAGGGGCCGTAGCCGGTCTCGAGGAGCACATGGCCCTTGGCCGGGGGGTTGCGGCGGACGCGGTCAAGGAGGCGGCGCGCCTCCTCGAAGGGCCAGGCCCGGGAGCGCAGGGCGGCGTCGCGAAGCTCGGACATCGGGGTTCCCCTCGGGCGCCGCGGGCCCCTCGGCCGCGTCCCGGCCCCTCCCTATTGCCGGGGTCGGCGAGGGTCAATATTGTCGCCGCCGCTGCCCCGGGCCGCGGCCCCGGGCGGCCCGGCCGCCGGAGAGTGCCCATGACCGCCGCCACCCCGTCCCTCTCGGCGCAGGATGCGCTGGTCGCGATCATGATCGCGGCCTCGTTCTCGGACGAGCGCATGCGCACGGCCGAGCTCGTGACCATCCAGCAGATCGTCAACCACCTGCCGGTGTTCGCGGGCTATGACGCCGACCGCATCCGCGAGGTGTCGCGGACGGTCTTCGACCTCATGGAGGTCGAGGACGGGCTCGACGCCCTCTTCGGGCTCGTCCGCGAGGCGCTGCCGGAGCGGCTGAACGAGACCGCCTACGCCATGGCCTGCGACGTCCTTGCCGCCGACGGGACGCTGCGCGAGGTCGAGCTGCGCTTCCTCCAGGAGATGCGCCACGAGCTCGCCATCGACCGGCTCCATGCCGCAGCGATCGAGTGGGGGGCGCGGGCGCGCCACATGCGCCTCGCGGGGTAGGGCCGGGCGGG
>JADLCV010000258.1 GCA_020846995.1 Paracoccaceae bacterium | reverse complement strand
GCGGTTGCGGATCGCGGTCTCGACCCGGCGCAGGCGGTGAGCGGTCAGCTCGTCGGCGGTCAGGAACCCGTCGCCGTCGGCGTCAAGCCCCGCGACGCGGGCCGCGCGCGCCGCCCGCACCTCCACGCCCGTCACCTTTCCGTCGCCGTCGGCGTCGAGGCGGTCGAAGAGCGGCACCTCGCCCGGGCCGCAGGCCGGGGCGGCGGCGACACCCGGCCCCGCGCCCGCGGCACCGCCGGCGCCCTCGGCGAAGGCCGGCAGGCCGGTCGCCGTCGCGGCGGCCAGCACGAGGGCAAGCGCGGTCATCGTGGTTCTCATCGGTCAACTCCCCGGTCATGGTTCCGACCCGGCCCCGCGGCCGCGATCCGCCCCTTTCACGGCCGCCCGCGGCAATTCCGTCGCCCGTCCCGGTCACGGCCGCGTGACCGGGACGGCGCGAATTGGATCCGTTTCCCGCCCGCCACGCAACGAATTCTTGAGCCCGACGTGCCAGCCTGGGCGGCGGCTGTGGGGGCCGGAGGTAGGGGTGCGGGTGATGGAGATTGCCGTCCTGCGGCATGACGAGGTGGTGCGCCTCGATCCCGAGCGGGTGATCGCGCTTTATGCCGAACTCGGCGAGCGCGCGGCCGAGGACACGGTCGAGCGGGCCATGCAGGAGATGGCGCTGCGCCTCGGCGCGATGGAGCGCGACTGGCGCCGGCGCGACCTCGCCGGGCTCGGCCGCAATGCCCGCTCGGTCGCCCGGCTTGCGCACGAGGTCGGGATGGCGACGATGGCGCGCGTCGGGGCCGACGTCGCCGCGGCGGCGGCGGCCGGCGACGTCACCGCCTGCGCGGCGACCTTCGCCCGCCTGCGCCGGATCGGCGATCGTTCGCTCGCCACCGTCTGGGATCTGCGCGACATGTCGGGCTGACCGGCGGGGCGCCGATTCCCTTTCCCGGCGCATCGGGCTAGGCTTGGTGGCAGCGCCCCTGCCGGAGGCCCGCGTGCCCGTGCTCCTCGCCCTCGCCGATCCCTCGCTGCCCTCGCTCCCCCTCCACCTCGTCGCCCGGGACGAGGCCGCGGCCTGGCGGCTCGGCCTGGCCGAGCCGGCCCGCTCCTGGCTCGGCGCGACGGGCTTCGAGGGGGCGCTCGGCGACGTGCGGGTGGTGCCCGACGCCCAGGGCCGCATCGCCGCCGCGGTGATGGGCATGGGCGATGCCGCCGCCCGCGGGCGCGGCCGCTTCCACCTTGCGCGGGCGGCGGCGCTGCTGCCGGAAGGCGTCTACCGCCTCGCCGCGCCCCTGCCCCCCGAGGAGGCGGCCGAGGCGGCGCTCGGCTGGCTTCTCGCCGGCTACCGCTTCGAGCGCTACCGCAAGGCGGGCCGCCCGCCCGCGGCCCTCCTCCAGCCGCCGGCGGGGGTCGACGCCCGCCGCATCGAGATCCTCGCCGCCGCCGAGACGCTGACGCGCGACCTCATCAACACGCCCGCCTCCGACATGGGGCCGGACGAGCTCGAGGCCGCGGCGGCGGCGCTCGCGGCCGAGTTCGGCGCGAGCCTCGCGGTCACCCGCGGCGACGCCCTTCTCGCCGCCAACCTGCCGCTCATCCACGCCGTCGGCCGCGCCTCGCCGCGGGTGCCGCGCCTCATCGACCTCGCCTGGGGCGCCGAGGGGCCGCGCCTCACGCTCGTCGGCAAGGGCGTCTGCTTCGACACCGGCGGGCTCGACATCAAGCCCGCTGCCTCGATGGGGCTGATGAAGAAGGACATGGGCGGGGCGGCGACGGTCATGGGGCTGGCGCGGGCGATCATGGCGCTGGGCTGGCGGGTGCGCCTGCGGCTTCTCGTCCCGGCGGTCGAGAACGCGATCGCGGGCAACGCCTTCCGCCCCCAGGACGTGCTCGTCTCGCGCCCCGGCCTGACGGTCGAGGTCACGAACACCGACGCCGAGGGCCGCCTCGTGCTCGCCGACGCGCTGGCGCTCGCCGACGAGGAGGCGCCCGCGGCGATCGTCGCCATGGCGACGCTGACGGGGGCGGCGCGGGTGGCGCTCGGCCCCGACCTCGCGCCCTTCTTCACCGACGACGACGGGCTGGCGGCGGCGCTTTCGGAGGCGGCGCGGACGGCGCGCGATCCGCTCTGGCGGATGCCCTTCTGGGCCCCCTACGAGGCCGACATCGAGCCCGCTATCGCCGATCTCGACAACGCCCCCGCCGGCGGCATGGCGGGGGCGCTGACGGCGGCGCTGTTCCTGCGCCGCTTCGTCACCCGCGCCCGCCGCTTCGTCCATTTCGACATCTACGGCTGGCAGCCCAAGGATGCCCCCGGCCGGCCCAAGGGCGGGGTCGGGCAGGGCGCGCGGGCGCTGGTCGAGGCCCTGCCGGGGGTCCTCGGCCTGCGCCCGTGACCCTTTCCGGGGCCGCCCCGCCGACCGACCGCCGCCTGCTTGCGGCCAATGGCCGGGTGGCCCACATCGCCCTCGCCGGCCGCGTCGCGGCCACCCGCTTCGTCGCCCCGGAATGGTTGCGCGTCCTCCCCGCGCTCGCCGACCTCCGCGCCGCCCCCGGGGGGGCGCGCGACCGCCAGCTTCTCCACGGCGCCCGCTTCGGCGTCCTCGAGCGGCAGGGGGGCTGGGCCTTCGGGCTTGCCGCCGCCGACGGCTATGTCGGCCACGTCGCCCTCGCGGCCCTCGGGCCGGGGGCCGAGGCCACGCACTGGGTCGCCGCCCCCGCGACCCATCTCTATCCCGCCCCCGACCTCCGCGCCGAGGCGGTGACGGCGCTCTCGTTCGGGGCCCGGCTGACGGTCGTCGGCACCCGCGACCACTTCGCCGCGACCGACGACGGCCGCTTCGTGCCGCGCGGGCACCTGCGCCCGGTCGGCGACTGGCTCGGGGACGGGGTGGTGGCGGCGCGCCTGCTCCTCGGCACCCCCTATCTCTGGGGCGGCAACGGCCGCGAGGGGATCGACTGCTCGGGCCTTGTCCAGGCGGCGCTGGCCGCGGCCGGCCGCCCCTGCCCGGGCGACAGCGACCTTCAGGCCGCGGCCCTCGGCCGGCCGCTTCCCGCGGGCGCGGCGCCCCGGTGCGGCGATCTCCTGTTCTGGCCCGGCCATGTCGGGCTCGCCTCGGGCGGCGGCCGCCTGATCCACGCCAGCGCCTTCCACATGGCCGTGGCCGAGGAACCCCTCGCCGCCGCCGTGGCCCGCATGGGGCCCGCGGCCCTGCGCCGGCTGCCGGCCCGGCCCCGGGGACGGGAACGGGTGCGGCCCTGAGCGCGCCCCGCCGGCGCGGACCCTGACCCGCGCCGGGGGCGGCGCCCGGAGGAGAGGCCCGACGGCGCGCGCGCCGGCCCTCCCCTCAGCGGCGGCCCTCGCGCAGCCAGGCGGCGGCGGCGAGGACGGCGGCGAGGGCGAGGAAGGCCCAGGGCGGCAGGACGGCCGCCACCCGCACGTCGGTCGTGACATGGGCCCCGCGCGGGGTGATGGCGATCCAGCCCCGCCCCGCCGCCGGCCGGCCGGGGCGCACGCTGCGGATGTCGGGCATCCCGTCCTCGAGACGGAGGGTGCCGCCGCCCGTCGCCGCCACCGCCGCCGCGAGCGGGACGGGCGAGGCGATCGTCGCCTCGAACTCGCGCGGGGCCGGGGGGCCGAGGGCCGCGACGGTCTCGATCTCGCCGTCGCCGATGCGGTAGAGCCCGACGTCGGGCGCGAGCCATTCGGCCTGGTAGCGGCCGGGCGCCGTCTCGGTCATGGGCAGGACCGTCGCGGCGCCGCCGGGGCCGGTGACCGTGACCTCGCGGGCGCCCTCGGCAAGCGTCCGTCGCACGACCGTGAGCCTCAGCCCCTCGGCCGTGGCGGTCAGCGCCTCCTCCTCGAGTTCGGGCTCGCCCATCATCCAGTGGGCGAGACGGCGCAGGAGTTCCTGCTGCGGCCCCCCGCCCTCGTAGCCGCGACCCCAGAGCCAGGCGTGGTCCGAGGCCATCAGCGCCACCCGCCCCTCGCCCGCCCGGGCGAGGACAAGGAGCGGCCGCCCGCCCGGCCCCGCCATCACCACCTGCCCGCCCCCGGCCTCGACCTCGACCAGCCTGAACCAGCGGCCCCAGCCCGGACCCGGGCCCCCCTCCGGGGCGGGAAAGCCCCGGTCAAGCCCCTCGGTCACGGGATGGCGGAGGCCGAGCGCGGTCACCGCCGGGCGAAAGCCCTCCTCGAGCACGCGCGCCGTCGGCACCCCCGGCAGGACATCGGCGAGGGCGGTGCGAAAGAGGCTCTCGG
>JADLCV010000257.1 GCA_020846995.1 Paracoccaceae bacterium | reverse complement strand
TACGCCGCCGCGCGCCGGGCAGTGGACCTTGTCGAGGACGGGATGCGCCTGGGGCTCGGCACCGGCTCGACGGCGGCGTGGATGGTCCGGCTTCTCGGCGAGGCCGTGCGCGGCGAGGGCCTGCGCATCCAGGGGGTGCCGACCTCGACCCGCACGGCGGAGCTGGCGCGGGCGGCGGGGCTCCCGCTGACAACGCTCGACGAGGCCCGCTGGCTCGACCTGACGATCGACGGCGCCGACGAGTTCGACCCCGACCTCAACCTCGTCAAGGGCGGCGGCGGCGCGCTCCTGCACGAGAAGATCGTCGCCACCGCGTCCGACCGCATGGTCGTCATCGCCGACCTCGCCAAGGAGGTGCGCCGGCTCGGCGCCTTTCCCCTGCCGGTCGAGGTCATCCCCTTCGGCTGGCAGACGACCAAGGCCCTGATCGAGGAGACGCTCGTCAGCCTCGACGTCCTCGGGCGCGACGTCATGCTGCGCATGAACGGCGCCCGGCCCTTCCAGAGCGACGAGGGCAATCTCGTCCTCGACCTCCACCTCAACCGCATCGGCAACCCCCGCCAGCTGTCGCTGGTCCTGAACCAGATCCCGGGCGTGGTCGAGAACGGGCTCTTCATCGACATCTGCGACACCGTGATCGTCGGCCACGCCGACGGGCGGGTGGAACTGCGCGACCTCGCGACCGGCAAGGTCGAGGAGGAGCGGATCGACATCGCCCCCGCCGACAACATCTTCCGCGACCTCGGCGAGTGAGGCCCCGCCCGGGGCCGGCGCCGGGCCGGCCCCCCCCGGGGAGGCTGGCGCCCGGCGCCATTCCGTGGAAGAGGTGACGGCGGGCGGACCGGCGGGCGATATGATGGGCTTCGATGTCGACCTCTTCGTGATCGGCGGCGGCTCGGGCGGGGTCCGGGCGGCGCGCGTCGCCGCCGCCGAAGGGGGGGCGCGGGTGGCGCTCGCCGAGGAAAGCCGGATGGGCGGCACCTGCGTCATCCGCGGCTGCGTGCCCAAGAAGCTCATGGTCTTCGCCGCGGCCTTCGGCGGGGCCATCGCCGATGCCCGCGAATACGGCTGGCAGACGGCGCCCGCGCGCTTCGACTGGTCGGCCTTCCGGCCCCGGCTCGCGGCCGAACTGGACCGGCTCGAGGGCGTCTACCGCGGCCTTCTCGCCCGCGCCGGGGTCGCCATCCACGACCAGCGGGCGACGGTCGAGGACCCCCATACCGTGCGGCTGGCCGGCGGCGGCCGCGTCAGCGCCCGCCACATCCTTGTCGCGACCGGCGGCCACGCCGTCCGCCCGGCCATCCCGGGGGCCGGACTCGGCCTTGTCTCCGACGACCTCTTCGGGCTCGCGGCGCTGCCCGCCTCGATCCTGATCGTCGGCGGCGGCTACATCGCGGTCGAGTTCGCGACCATCCTCGCCGGGCTCGGGGTCAGGGTGACGCTCGCCTATCGCGGGGCCCAGATCCTGCGCGGCTTCGACGACGAGGCCCGCGACCATGTCGCCCGCCTCGTCGCCGCCCAGGGCATCGCCATTCGCGTCACGACCGAGGTCGCCCGCCTCGAGCCCGACCCCGCGGGGGGGGTGCGCGCGCATCTCGCCCCGGGCGGGCCCGAGACCTTCGGCGCCGTCCTCTTCGCCACCGGGCGGGCACCCCGCACCGCGGGCCTGGGGCTCGAGGCCGCGGGCGTCGCCCTCGGCCGGCGCGGCGAGGTCCTCGTCGACGAATGGTCGCAGACCGCCGTGCCCTCGATCTTCGCCGTCGGCGACGTCACCGACCGCATGGCGCTGACGCCGGTGGCGATCCGCGAGGGGCAGGCCTTCGCCGAGACGGTCTTCAAGGCCAACCCGGTGAAGGCGACGCAGGCGCTGGTCGCGACCGCGGTCTTCACCCGGCCGGAGTTCGGCACCGTCGGCCTGACCGAGGCCGAGGCCGCGGCCGCGGGGCCGGTCGCGATCTACGCGACGACCTTCCGGCCCATGCACCGCGCCTTTGCCGGCCGGGCCGAGCAGGTCCTGATGAAGCTTGTCGTCTGCGCCCGGAGCCGGCGCGTGCTCGGCTGCCACATCGTCGCCGACCAGGCCGGCGAGATGATCCAGCTTGCCGCGGTGGCGATGGGCATGGGGGCGACCAAGGAGGACTTCGACCGCGCCGTGGCGGTGCACCCGACCATGGCCGAGGAACTCGTGACGATGCGGAACCCCGTGCGCGTCCGCGGCTGAGGGGCGGCGCGCGCACCGCCCGGGCGCGGCAGGGCAGGGGCAGCAGGGCGGGGGCGCCGCAGGGGTGCGCGGCAAGTTCTTGCTTGAACTCGGCCCCCCGGCGCCCACCTAAGGACGGACCGGACGAATCGCAACGGACACACAGGAGCCTGGGCAGGATGGCGGGCAACACGGGCGGACCCTGGGGTGGCGGCGGGCGCGGCAACGGCGGCGGGGGCGGTGCCGGCGGCGGCGGGGGGGGCGACCGGGATCGCGGCGGCGGCCGGCGGCCGCCCGGCGAAGGGCCCCAGCTGCCCGAGATCGACGACCTGATGCGGACGGGGCAGGAGCAGCTTCGCGTGCTGATCGGCGGCGGCGGGCGCGGCGGCCTCGGCCGCGGCGGCGGCGGCGGGGGGGGCCCGGTCTTCTCGCGCCGTGGCGCCCTTCTCGGCCTGGTCGCGCTGGTGGCGCTCTGGCTCTTCGCCTCGTTCTACACCGTCCGGCCCGAGGAGCGGTCGGTCGAACTCCTCTTCGGGCGCTTCCACCGCTCGGGCAATCCCGGCCTGAACTTCGCCCCCTGGCCCGTCGTCACCCACGAGATCCTGCCGGTGACGGGCGAGCGGGCGGTCGACATCGGCGCCGGCCAGGGCCCGCAGGACACCGGCCACATGCTGACCCGCGACGAGAACATCGTCGATATCGAGTTCCAGGTGGTCTGGAACATCTCGAACCCGGCCGACTACCTCTTCAACCTCGCCGACCCCACGGGCACGATCCGGGCCGTGGCCGAATCGGCGATGCGCGACATCATCGCCCGCTCCGAGTTGTCGCCGATCCTCAACCGCGACCGCGGCGCCATCGCCGCCGACCTGCGCGCGGCGGTACAGGAGACGCTCGACAGCTACGCCGCGGGAATCAACATCGTGCGGGTGAACTTCGACCGCGCCGACCCCCCGGCCGAGGTCATCGACAGCTTCCGCGAGGTCCAGGCGGCCCGCCAGGAGCGCGACCGGCTGGAGAAGGAGGCCGACGCCTACGCCAACCGCGTGCTCGCCGGGGCCCGCGGCGAGGCGGCTCAGGTCCTCGAGCAGGCCGAGGCCTACCGCGCCCAGGTCATCAACGCCGCCCAGGGCGAGGCGAGCCGCTTCCTCGCCGTCTGGGAGGAATACCTCAAGGCGCCCGGGGTCACCCGCCTGCGGATGTATCTCGAGACCATGGAGACGGTGCTCGGCGGCATGCACAAGGTCATCCTCGACGGGGTGACGGGTGCCGACGGCGGCGCCGGCGTCCTGCCCTTCCTGCCCTTGAACGACATCCGCCGCGAGGGGACGAACTGATGCGCCGCTCCGCCATTCTCGCTCCCCTCCTCGTCGTGCTCGTGGTCCTCGGCATCTCGTCGGTCTTCATCGTCGACGAGCGCGAGAAGGTGCTCGTGCTCCAGTTCGGCCAGGTCCGGCAGGAGCGCGAGGAGCCGGGTTTCTATTTCAAGCTTCCCTTCATCCAGGACGTCGTGCGCTACGACGCGCGCATCCTCGGGCTCCGGACCCAGCCCCTCGAGGTGACGCCGCTCGATGACCGCCGGCTCGTCGTCGATGCCTTCATCCGCTGGCGGATCGAGGATCTCTCGCGCTTCCGCGAGGCGGTCGGCACCGAGGGCGTGCGCACCGCCCAGCAGCGGCTCGAGCGCATCCTCAACGCCGCCATCCGCGAGGTGATGGGGGCGGTGCCCTCGGGTGCGGTCCTCTCGGAGGACCGCACGGCGCTCATGAACCGCATCCGCGACCTCTCGCGGCGCGAGGCCGAGAAGCTTGGCGCCGAGGTCATCGACGTGCGCCTGACGCGCACCGACCTGCCCGAGCAGAACCTCGCCGCGACCTTCGCGCGGATGCGGGCCGAGCGCGAGCGCGAGGCGGCCGACGAGATCGCCCGCGGCGGCGAGGCCGCGCAGCGGGTGCGCGCCGCCGCCGACCGCACGGTCGTCGAGCTCGTGTCGGAGGCGCGCAAGACCGCCGAGATCATCCGCGGCGAGGCCGATGCCGAGCGCAACGCCATCTACGCCGACGCCTTCGGCCGCGATCCCGAGTTCTTCGCCTTCACCCGCTCGCTCACCTCCTACGAGCGCGCGCTCAAGGGCGACAACTCGACGATCGTGCTGCGGCCGGACAGCGAGTTCTTCGACTATCTCCGCTCGGACGGGTCGGACCGCGCCGGGGTGTCGCCGGCCGCGCCGCCGGCGGTGGGCGAGGGCAGCGGCCCGGCGGCGCCGTCCCCGGCCCCGTCTCCGTCCCCGGCCCCGGCCGGGCAGTAGGAGGGGGTCCCGGGGCAATGGGCCTTCTCGTCCTCGGCATCGGGCTTGTCCTCGCCCTCGAGGGGCTCGCGCTCGCGCTCGCCCCGCGGCGGCTCGAGGACATCCTCGCCTTCTTCGTCCGGCTCCCGCTCGAGACCCGGCGGACGCTCGGGCTCACGGCCCTCGCACTTGGAATCACGCTCATTTGGCTTGCGGAGCACCTGGCCGGCTGACCATAACGCCGGGGTCAGGGTCGTGCCGGCGACCCGTGCCGCCGGCCGCGATGGAAGGGGCCGGAGCCCCGCCGCAAGCGCCCTCCCCGACCGACTGCCGCGGGGGCGGCGTGCTGCCCGCCCGGCCCCAGGATCAAGGAAGGAGATCACCCTTGAGAACCCGCGTTCCAGCCTCGCTGGCGCTTGCCGCCGCCCCCGCCCGCCGGGTGGCCGGGCCCGGCACGCTTATGGCCGTCCTCCTGCTCGCGCTCGCCCTTCTCTTCGGCCAGGGCGTGCCGCTGCGCGCCCAGGGCGGGCCCGCGCCGGCAAGCTTCTCCGGCCTCGTCGACAAGGTCAGCGGCGCCGTCGTCAACATCACCACCACCAGCACCGTCGCCGCCCGCAGCGGCCCCATGCCCCAGGTCCCGCCCGGCTCGCCCTTCGAGGAGTTCTTCCGCGACTTCCTCGACCGCCAGCAGGGCGAGCCGCGGCAGCGCCGCAGCCAGGCCCTGGGCTCGGGCTTCGTCGTCTCCGAGGACGGCTTCATCGTCACCAACAACCACGTCATCGAGGGCGCCGACGCGATCGAGGTCGAGTTCTACAGCGGCGGCCGGATGCCTGCCCGCGTGGTCGGCACCGACCCCAAGACCGACATCGCCCTTCTCAAGGTCGACAGCGACCGCCCGCTCGCCTTCGTCACCTTCGGCGACAGCGACCTGGCCCGCGTCGGCGACTGGGTGATGGCGATCGGCAACCCGCTCGGCCAAGGCTTCTCGGTCTCGGCCGGGATCATCTCGGCCCGCGGCCGGGCGCTCCAGGGCACCTACGACGACTTCATCCAGACCGACGCCGCCATCAACCGCGGCAACTCGGGGGGGCCCCTCTTCAACATGGCCGGCGAGGTCATCGGGGTCAACACCGCCATCCTTTCGCCGACCGGCGGCTCGATCGGCATCGGCTTCGCCATGTCCTCGGCGGTGGTGAGCAAGGTCGTCGACCAGCTTCGCGCCTTCGGCGAGACCCGCCGCGGCTGGCTCGGCGTGCGCATCCAGGACGTGACCCCCGACATCGCCGATTCGCTCGGGCTCGAGAAGGCGGTGGGCGCGCTCGTCACCGACGTGCCGCCGGGGCCCGCGGCCGACGCCGGGATGCAGGCCGGCGACGTCATCATGAGCTTTGACGGCCACGACGTCGCCGACACCCGCGATCTCGTCCGCCGCGTCGCCGACGCCGAGGTCGGGGCGACGGTCCGGGTCGTCGTCTATCGCGACGGCGGCACCCAGACGCTGCGCGTGGTCCTTGGCCGCCGCGAGGCCGCCGAGGGCGAGATCACGCCCTCGGCCGCGGCGCCGGCGCTGCCGGCCGAACCGAGCGAGCAGGAACTCCTCGGCCTCACCGTCACCGTGCTGACGCCGGAGATCGCCGCCGAACTCGGCCTGCCGGCCGGGGCCGAGGGGCTCGTGGTGGCGGCCGTGGACGAGGCGAGCGAGGCCTACGCCAAGGGGCTCCGCGAGGGCGACCTCATCACCGAGGCCGGCCAGCAGCGGGTGACGGCCATCTCCGAGCTTGTCGCCCGCATCGACGAGGCCCGCGAGGCCGGGCGCAAGTCGCTCCTCCTTCTCGTGCGCCGGGCGGGCGAGCCGCGCTTCGTGGCCCTCGCCGTCGACTGATGGCGACCCCGGCGCGCGCGGGAGAGGCGGGAGAGGACGAACGGAGGGCCGGGGGCAACCCCGGCCCTTCGCGCCTGCGCGGGGCCCGGGCCTTGCCGGCGCCCCGGGCCCGAAGCGGGCGCGCGGGGACGCCCGCCTGCCGGCGGCTCCCGGCCGGACGGGGGCCCCTGCCGGGCCCGGCCCCCGGAGGGGTGCCGTCGGGGGGCGGGGCGCGGCGTTCAGAAGATCGCCTCGGCCCCGGCCATGCCCATGACGAGCAGGAAGGCGAGCGCGAGGAGGCCGAGGGCGGCCACCCGCAGCGCCTGGCGGCGGCGGAGGTCGGCAGGGGCGTCGATCGCGGGGATGACGACCACCGGCCGGAGGGCGAGGACGCGCTCCATCTGCGCGGCGCTGCGAATCACCGGGTGAAGGACGTCCAGGAGGAAGGCGAGGACGAGGGCGAGGGCGACGCTCGCCCCGGCCCCGAGGATGGCGATGCGGCGGCGCCCCGAGCCCACGGCATATTCGGGCACCACCGCGCGTTCGAGCAGTTCCAGCCGCTCGGCCTCCTGGCTCGAGTAGAGGCGGAGCGCCGTCTCGGCCTCGGCCAGCCGCCGGCTGACGACCGCATACTGGTCCTGGAGCTGGCCCCGCCGGCGCTCGAAGGTGGCGAGGTTGCGCTCGACCTCGGGGGCCTCGGCGAGCGCCGCCTCGATTTCGGCGCGGCGGGCGACGAGGCCGGCCTCCTGCTCGGCGAGGGCCGCGATCTGGCCGTCGAGGCTGTCGATCTGGCGCTGCTCGACGGAGCGGACGGGGCGGGCGGAGGCGATCGTGTCGCGCTCGCGCCGCAGCTCGATGATGCGCTGCTCGAGGTCGCGCACCAGCTCGCCGATGCGGGCGAGCTCGTCGCGGCGGAAGTCGAGGGCGCCGGGCAGGGCGGTCGCGTTGGCGTTCTTGAAGACGGCGATCTCGGCCTCGATCGCGGCGAGATCGGCGCCGAGGCGGCGCTCCTCGGCGGCAAAGAAAGCGACGGCGGCGCGGGCGCGGTCGCCGACGCGGCGGGCATCCTCGTCGAGAACGGCGGTGGCGAAGCCGTTCGCGACCTCGGCCGCGAGCACGGGGTCGCCGAGGCGGACCGAGATGATGAGGGCGGCGAGCTGGCCGGTGCTGCCGAAGCCCGCCTGGGCGGCGGCGATGCTCTGGATCGTCGTCGACTGGCGCAGGGCCGCCACCTTCTCGTTCACCGACAGCGGCAGCCCGGGGTAGAGCCCGTGGCGGTCGATGACCGCGATCAGGTTCTCGCGCGCCATCAGGCGCTGCTCGATCAGCTGCAGGCGCTGGGCCGGGGTGAGGGTGCCGCCCTCGCCCTCGTCGGCCTCGCTGACGCGGGGGCTCTGGAACTGGATGACCGCCGTCGCCTCGTAGCTGCGGGGCCGGGTCATGGCGTAGGCGAGCGTCAGCGCCACCCCGAGCGCGGCGGCGAGGAGGATCACCGGCCAGCGCCGGCGCAGGAGGCCGCGGAGGTCGTCGAGGCTCTGGATCGGTCCCATGGCGGCGGCCTACTCGCGGTCGCCGGCGTAGCGGCGGAGGCTGCCGGGGTCGGCGCGGTTGAGGATCACGCCGAAAAGCTCGGTCCGCCCCTCGAAGGCCCGCTCGCAGGCGGTGATGTCGCGGGGCAGCGTGCGGGCCGCGTCGGCGACGAGGAGGACGCCGTCGACGAGCGGCAGGAAGGCCGTGACGTCGTCGCGGCCGAGCGCCGGCGGGAGGTCGTAGAGGACGACGTCGGGCTCGAGGGCCTCGACCATCGCCGCGAGGATGTCGGCCGTCGCCGGCTCCTGGAGAAGCTCGGCCGCGTCGGCGGCGGGCGCCTCGTTGAGCCCGACCGCGAGGTTCGCGCCGATGCGGCCGAGATGGGCGACCATCGTCCCCCGCGCCCGCAGCAGCGCCGGAAGATCGCCCGCGGGCGCGATGCCGAGGGCGGCGGCAAGACCCGGGCGGCGGAAGTCGAGATCGACGAGGATCGCCCGCGCCGAGGGCCGGCGGGCGAGGCTGAAGGCGAGGTTCGCCGCCACCACCGTCTTGCCGCAGCCGCCGGTGGGCGAGGTGATGGCGACCCGGCGCCAGCCGTGATCCTCCATCGCCTGCACGAGGCGGGTGCGAAGGAGGTCGAAGGCCGCGGTCGCGGGATGGGCGGGGTCGCGGGCGACGATGCGGGCGCGGGCAAGCTGGGCGGGGTCGGGGGTCACCCCGGCAAGGCCGGCCCAGGTCTCGGCGACGTCGGCGCGGGGCGGCAGAAGGGGGCCGCTGAGGGGAAAGCGGGCGACGTTCGAGCCGGCGATGACCACCCCCCCGGCCGGGCCGCGGCCATGGCGGAAGGGCGAGCGGGCGGCGGGGGCGACCCAGCCGCCCGACCCGCCCCCTCCGGGGCCGCCGGGTCCGTCCGCGCTCATGTCGAGGATCTCCGCCTCGCCCCGTGCCGCGGGGCCCTGTCCGGGAAGGGTGCCGAGTGCCATGCGACCGCCACGTCCTGCTGCGCCACGGACCTTGTCCGGACGGGTTGCTCCGATGCCCCGGACCCGCGCGCGGCAGGTGGCGGCCCGCGACGGGGCGCGCCAGGCCGCGCGGCCCCGACCGGGCCGGCCCCTCGCCGCACGCTCGCCCGGGCCCCCGCCCAGCGACCCCCCTGATAGCAGAGGGGCATGGCGAAAGGAAGGCGCGCGGGCGGCGGGGGCGGGCGGCGGGCTCTTGCGGCGGTTGTCGCGGGGGGGCGGCCGTGGCAGGGTCGGCCGTCGCCGGGCGGGCGGGCACCGGGGGCGCCAACGCCGGCGGGCGGCGGCGGAAGGCGCGGGCGGGGGACGATGGCGGGGGCGGAGAGGACGGGGCCGAAGGTGCTGATCGTGGCGCCCGATGCCTCCTCGCGCTTCGGCGGCGAGGCCTTCCTGCCGCTCCGCCACTTCGAGGGCCTGCGGGCGCGCGGCGTGCCGGCGACGCTCGTCGTCCATGCCCGCAACCGCGACGATCTCGCGACGCGGCTCGCCGCCCATGCCGGGGCCGTCGTCTATCTCGAGGACCGCCGCCTGCACCGGGCGCTGTGGCGGCTGGGAGGGGCGCTGCCGGCGTCGTTGCGGGCGGCCCTCGTCACCCCGGCCCTGACGCTCGTGACCGAGATCGGCCTGCGCCGGCTGGTGCGGGGGCTGGTCCGGGCGGGGCGGGCCGAGATCATCCACCAGCCGATCCCGGTCTCGCCGCGCGCGCCCTCGGCCATCTGGGGCATGGGCGTGCCGGTCGTGATCGGGCCCATGAACGGGGCGATGACCTATCCGCCCGGCTACGCCGACCACGCCGGGGCGCCGGCGCGCCGCTTCGTCGGCCTCGGGCGGGCGGCGGCGGTGGCGCTGAACCGGATCCTCCCCGGCAAGCGGAGGGCGGCGGCGCTGCTGGTCGCCAACCCGCGGACGGCGGCGGCGCTGCCGGTGCGCAATCACCCCCGGGTCGTCGCGATGGTCGAGAACGGGGTCGATCTCGCGACCTTCGCCGCCCCCCCCGGGCGGCCGCCGCGGGCGCCGGGCGACCCCTTCAGGCTTCTCTTCATGGGCCGGCTGGTGGCCCTCAAGGGCCTCGACTTCGGGCTTCAGGCGCTGGCCCGCGCCCGCGCGGCGGGGACCGACGTCACCCTCGAGATCCTCGGCGACGGCGAGGACCGGGGCCGCCTCGAGGCGCTTGCCGCGGGCCTCGGGCTTGGGGGGGCGGTGCGTTTCGCGGGCTTCCGCCCCCAGGAGGACTGCGCCCGCCGGCTCGCCGCGGCGGATGCGCTGATCCTGCCGTCGCTCCAGGAATGCGGCGGGGCGGTCGTGCTCGAGGCGATGGCGATGGGGCTGCCGGTGATCGCCGCCGACTGGGGGGGGCCGGCCGACTACCTCGATGCGACCTGCGGCCTCCTCGTCCATCCGGTGCCGCGGGCCAGCTACGCCGAACGGCTCGCCGGGGCGATGCTGGCGCTGGCGGCCGACCCCGCCCGGGCCCGGACGCTCGGCGCCGCCGGGGCGCGAAAGGTGCGCGCGGAGTTCGACTGGACCCTCAGGATCGACCGCATGCTCGCGCTCTACGACGAGATCCTCGGCCGGCAAGCGCCGGCGGCCCCCCGCGGCCCGACGGGGCCCGGCACGCCCGCAGGCTGAGCGCGCGCCCCGGGGGGGGAAGGCCCGCCGCTCCCCGTGGCCGGCCGGACCCCGGGCGAACCCGGCCGGGCAGGGGTGCCAGCTGTCCCCCGGGGGCGACGCGGCGGCGGGCACCTCTGGCTGCGGCGATCCGGATGCCCGTGCCGGGGGTCGGACCCCGCGGCTTCGCGCGTGCCGATGGTCTGTGCAGCATGAACGGAGCCTTGACCATGACGACAGGACGGCAGAACTCCGCATCATGCCAGGGGCCGCCGTGTCGCCCGGCGACCCGGGCCGCCCGAGCGCCCCTGCCATCACCCCTGCGAGGCTTTGTTGCACGAATCGGCTGAGAGGGGGACGTCCCCTTCCCCCGGACAGCCCTATCCCACGGCTTCTGCGACGGGCGTGGCGAGAGCGGTGAAGCCGTTCAGGGTCGAGCAGGCTAACGCCATCGGTCAAGGAGAGCCTGCGACGGACACGGACCTGGAACTCGGCGACCCGACGGTCGAAGTCCCGCGCTGAGAGGCGCTGGCCCAGCAACGTGACGCCGTGCATCATGGTCTCTGCGCGTCTCCGGCGGTGATGGCCGCTCCATCGTGGCCAGATTGTCCGACCGAAGCGGCGTGATGCGCGAAGGCCTCGTTGCGCGCGACAGCACCCGGGGTGTCGGCCTTCCACCGCTTGGCGTTCCTGCGCGGCGGAATGATTGCGGCCGCGACCCGGGCGGCAATGGCGTCATGGCACCTGCGTGAATCGAAGGCTCCGTCGGCGGTGACGCTGGCGATCTCCTGGTCGGGCGGGATCTGGTCGAGACCTTCGGGCAGCATGGGGGCATCACCCACATCGCGGATCGTGAACTCGGCCGCCCGGCTTGCCAATGTCGTCCCGTCAATCCTGATGTGGATCTCGCGTCAGTCGGGCCATGGGATCGTCACCGGTCCGAGTGACCATGGAAAGGGGCGCTTCGATCCGCCATGCTTGCGCGTTCGTCGGGAAGACGGTCCGCTGGAGCGCCTTCTCGTTCTCCTCACCGCGGTCATCAGGCCGGCGGCCACGCTTGCCGGTGGCTGCGACCTGCCGGTCATGGCGGCACCAGGCCGGACCGTCAGAGAGCCGGGGCGCCTGAGCGCTGCAAAGTCGCTCGGCCCC
>JADLCV010000256.1 GCA_020846995.1 Paracoccaceae bacterium | reverse complement strand
CCGCGCCACGATCCCCGGGCGGCGCGCGCCTCCGGCGCCCGGGGGGCGGCGGCCGGGGCTGCCCGCGCGCCCGCCCTCCCCCCGGCGGGGGCGCCGGCCGCCGCGCCGGAAGGCGCGGGCGCGGGCGCGGCCCGCCCGCGCCGCGGTTCCGGGCACGGGCCGGGGCGGGCGGGGCCCGATGCGGCCGCCGCTGCCGCGCCGGACCAGGGCCCCTGCCGCGACGGCGGGGTCAGGGCGGCCGATCCGGGCGGCGGGGCGCCGCCCGCCGCCGCGGCGGCGGCACGGGTCCGGCGCGACCCCCGGCCGGACCGGCGCGGGGCGCCGGCGACGGCCGGGGCCGCGGCCGCGGCCGCGGCCGTGCGCCACCGCGCCGACGCCGCGCCCGTCATCCTCGTCGTGCCCGACCTCGACGCCGGCCGCCTCGCGCGCGCCGGAGCCGAGGTCCTCGGCGCCGCGCGCCACCTCGCCGGGACGGCCGACGCGGCGATCATGGCGGCGTTCCTCCTCGCCCCGGGCGAGGGCCTGCGCTTCGATCCCGCAGCCGCGGGCATCGACCGGCTTGCCGTCCTGCAGGACGCGCGCCTTGCCGACGGCCTCGCGCCGCCGCGCGTCGCCGCCCTCGCCGCGCTCGCCGCCGCGACGGGCGCCCGGCACATCCTCTTCGCCGAGGGCGAGGCCGGCGGGGGCCTCGGCCGGCGGCTCGCCGCGCGCCTCGGCGAGCGGCCGGCGACGGGCGTCGTCCGCATCGAGGGGGGTGCGGCCGTCTCGCTCGCCCCCGGCGGCCGCGAACTCCGCCGCCCCCTGCCGCGCGTCCTCATCGTCGCGGGCGACGTCTTCGCGCCCCTGCCGCCCGCCGGTGCAAGGGGCGAGGCGCGGCCGGTCTCCGCCCCCGACTGGACGGCGGGCCCGGGTGAGGCCCGCGACCTCGGGCTCCTGCCCGCCGATTCCGCCCGCCTGCCCCTGGCCGAGGCCCATCTCGTCGTCGCCGGCGGCGCCGGCCTTGCCGACTGGGGCGCCTTCCACGCGCTCGCCGCCGCCCTCGGTGCCGCCGAGGCCGGCAGCCGTCCCGCCTGCGACGCCGGGCACCTGCCGCGCGACCGCCAGATCGGGGCGTCGGGCGCGGTGGTGGCACCGCGCGCCTATGTCGCCCTCGGCATCTCGGGCGCCCGGCAGCACCTCGACGGCATCGCCGCCTGCCCGCGCGTCATCGCCGTCAACACCGACCCCCATTGCGAGATGCTGAAGCGCGCCGATCTCGCCATCGTCGGCGATGCCGCCGCCGTCGCCCGCGCCCTCGTGCGGCGCCTGCGCGAGGGGGGGTGATGCGCCTCACGGTCCTCCTCTCCGAAGGCCGCCACCCGGCATCGGGGCGGCCGCGCCTTGCCCCGGACGAGGCCGGCGCGCTCGGGCTCGCGCGCGCCCGCGCCGCCGCCGCAGGGCCACCCGGGGCCCGCGTCGAGGCCCTCCACGCCGGCTCCGCCGCGGCGGCGGAGCCCCTCGGGGCCGCCCTCGGGCTCGGCGCCGGGCGGCTCGAGATCCTCGCCATCGGCGCCGGGGACGATCCCCTGCCCGCCCTCGTCGCCGCGCTGGCCGCCGATCCCCCCGGGCTCGTGCTGGCCGGCCCCGCGGCCGAGACCGGCGCCGGCTCGGGCACGCTCCCCTATGCCCTGGCCGAGGTCCTGGGCTGGCCCGTGGTCGAGGCGGTCACGGCGCTCGCGGCCGCGGGCGACGGCGGCATCGAGATCCTGCGGGCCGAGGCGGGGGGGCGGCGGCGACGTCTCCGCCTCGTCCTTCCGGCCCTCGCCATCGTCCGCTCGGGCGCCGCGCCCGTGGGCCTTCCCGCCCTCGGGCCGATGCGGCGCGGCGCGGTCGCGATCCGGGCCGCGCCGGCCGCGGTCGCGGACGCGGCCGCCGCCTGGGAGCTGCGGCCCGCCCGCCGCCGGCCGCGCCGGCTCGAGGCCGCGGCGGCCGCGACCCGGCCCACGACCGGCGTCCCCGGGCCCGCGACGGCCGAGAAGGCCGCCGGTCTCATCCTCGACTACCTGCGCAGCGAGGGGCTTCTCGCGGCCCCCGAGCCCCCCGCGACCCCCGAGCCCCCTGACGGAAGCACGACATGACCCAGTATGCCGCCCTCCTCCAGCCGATGAAGCTGCGCCACCTGACGCTCCGCAACCGCGTCTTCAGCACCGCCCACGCCCCGGGCTTCGCCAAGGACGGGATGCCGGGCGAACGCTACCGGCTCTACCATGCCGAGAAGGCCAGGGGCGGGCTCGCGCTCACCATCATGGGGGGGTCGTCGTCGGTCGCGCTCGATTCGCCCCTGCCCTTCAACCAGGTCGACCTCGCCACCGACGACGTCATCCCCGATCTCGAGGCGGCGGCGGCGGCGGTGCACGCCCATGGCGCGGCCTTCTTCTGCCAGATCACCCACATCGGCCGCCGCGCCGCCTTCGGCAGCCACCACTGGCTGCCGCTGATCGGGCCCTCGGCGACCCGCGAGGTCGCCCACCGCTCCTACGCCAAGGAGATGGAGGACTGGGACTTCGCCCGCGTCACCGGCGATTTCGCCCGGGCGGCGCTGCGGCTGAAGCGGGCGGGCCTTGACGGGGTCGAGGTCATCGCCGCCGCCCACCACCTCGTCGACAGCTTCCTGTCGCCGGTCACGAACCGCCGCACCGACCGCTACGGCGGCAGCCTCGAGAACCGCGCCCGCTTCGGCCTCGAGGTCCTCGGCGCGATCCGCACCGCCGTGGGCGAGGACTTCGTCATCGGCCTGCGCATCTCGGGCGACGAGATGATGCGCGGCGGCATGGACCAGTCCGAGATGCTGAAGGCGATCCTGCTCTTCGCCAACTCCGGGCTCGTCGACTACCTCAGCATCTACCAGGCGAGCGGCGACCACGTCGCCGACCTTGCCGCCATGCTGCCCGACATGAGCTATTCGGCCGGGCATTTCCTGCACCTGCCCTCGGCCGTGCGGGCCGAGACCGACGTCCCGGTCTTCCATGCCTCGACGATCCGCGACCTTGCCACCGCCAACCGGGCCGTGGCCGAGGGCCATGTCGACATGATCGCCATGACCCGGGCCCATGTCGCCGACCCCCACATCCTGCGGAAGCTCGTGGAGGGGCGCGAGGACGACATCCGCCAGTGCGTCGGCGCCGGCAACTGCACGGGCTCGCCGGTCGGGCTGCTCTGCATCCAGAACGCGGCGACCGGGCGCGAGCGGGCGCTGCCCCACGTCATCACCCGCGCGCCGGGCCCCGCGCGCAAGGTCGTGATCGCGGGGGCAGGACCGGCCGGGCTCGAGGCCGCGCGCGTCGCTGCGGCGCGCGGGCACGAGGTCGTGCTCCTCGAGGCCGGGGACCGGGTCGGGGGGCAGCTCAACCTTGCCGTGCGGGTGCCGTGGCGGGCGAGCCTCGCGGGCATCCCGCGCTGGCTCGAGGGCCAGATCGGCAAGCTCGGCGTTGACCTCCGGCTGAACACGCGGGCGACGGCCGACGCCGTCGCCGCCCTTGCGCCGGACGTCGTCATCGTCGCCACCGGCGGCCGTCCGCGGCCGCTCGCGGCCGCCGGCGCCGACCTCACGGTCAGCGGCTGGGACATCCTGTCGGGCCGCGTCGCCCCGGCGTCGCGGGTGCTGGTCTACGACGAGGTCGGCGTGCAGGCGGGGCTCGGGCTCGGCGAGTTTCTCGCCGACCGCGGCGCCGAGGTCGAGTTCGCGGTCGTCGACCGCATGGCCGGGGCCGGGCTTGGCGGCACCAACCACGTCACCTTCGTGCGCCGGCTCTACCAGAAGAACGTCATCGTGACCCCCGACGTCGAACTCGTCGGCGCCTATGCCGAGGGCAACCAGCGCATCGCCATCCTGAGGAACACCGTCACCGATGCCGAGGAGGAGCGCGCCGTCGACCAGATCGTCACCGAACTCGGGACCCTGCCCGAGGACGGGCTCTATCTCGCGCTGCGGCCGCTCTCGGTGAACCTGGGCGAGCTTGACCACGCCGCCTTCATCGCCACCCGGCCGCAGACGATCGCCACCAACCCGGCCGGCCGCTTCCAGCTTTTCCGCATCGGCGACGCCGTCGCGGGGCGCGATGTCCACGCCGGGATCTACGATGCCCTGCGCCTCGGGCTGGCGCTCTAGGAGGGATGGCCATGCAGTTCGCCGACGCCGCGCGCGTGCACGCGCTTCTCGACTATCCCGGCCTCGTCGATGCCCTCGCCGCCGCCCACCGGGGGCCGGTGCCGGTGACGAGGTCGACCCTCGTCGAGGGCGCGGCCCGCGGCGAGCAGTTCATCACCATCGTCGGCTGGGGCCCCGGGGCGCTCGCCTGCAAGGTCATCTCGGTCTTTCCGGGAAATCCCGGCCGCCCCGATCCCCTGCCCTCGGTGCAGGGCCTCGTCTGCGTCTTCGATCCCCGGACGGGGGCGCCGGTGATGGCCTGCGACGGGGCCGCGATCACGGTCCGCAAGACCGCGGCCGACAGCGCCCTCGGCGCGCGCCTCCTCGCCCGGAAGGGGGCGCGCACGCTCCTCGTCGTCGGCGCCGGGGCGATGGCGCCGGCGGTGGCGGCGGCCCACTGCGCCGTCCGCCCGTCGATCCGGCGCGTCCTCCTGTGGAACCGCAACCCCGGGCGCGCCCATGCCCTCGCCGCCGCCCTCGACCTCCCCGGCCGCGAGATCGCGGTCGTGGCCGACCTTGACGCCGCCGTGCCCGCGGCCGAGGTCATCTCCTGCGTCACCATGGCCGAGCGGCCGCTGATCCGCGGCGCGCTCCTCGCTCCGGGGACGCATCTCGATCTCGTCGGCTCCTACCTTCCGGCCATGCGCGAGGCCGACGACGACTGCCTGACCCGCGGGAGGCTGTTCGTCGACATGCGCAAGGAGACGCAGGCGGGCGAGCTTCTCGACCCGATCCGCCGCGGCGTCATCGGCTGGGACACGATCCGGGGCGACCTCTTCGAACTCGTCCAGGGCCGGGCCGAGGGGCGCCGGTCGGAGGACGAGATCACCGTCTACAAGAACCTCGGCGGCGGCCACCTCGACATGTACACCGCGGCCCACCTCTGGCAGCGCATGCAGGCCGCCTGACGGGCCGGGCGAGGCGGCGGCCGCGGCGCCGGCGCCTCGCCTCCCCGGACGCGGGCCGGGCCTCCCGCGGGCGTCCCTGATCGGGGACACGAGCGGACGCCGCGAGGTCGAGTGTCCCCAGGGGGAATCCGCTCCCCCCCGGGGGGGGGCGCTATCCCGGGGCCCCGGATGCGGGTTCCGGCGGGGCCGCGAGCGCCTCGATCACGACCACGGCCTGGGCCCAGGGGTGGTCGTCGGTCAGCGAGACATGCACGACCGCCGTCTCTCCCGCCGGGGTCAGGGCGGCGAGCCGCGCCGCCGCCCAGCCCGTCAGCATCATCCGCGGCTGCCCGGAGGGCAGGTTGACGACCCCCATGTCGCGCCAGGCGATGCCCATGCGCAGGCCGGTGCCGAGCGCCTTGGCGCAGGCCTCCTTGGCCGCCCAGCGCTTGGCGAGCGTGGCCGCGAAGGCGCGCGGGCGGCGGGCGGCGGTGCGCTGCTCGGCCTCGGTGAAGACGCGGGCGAGGAAGCGGTCGCCGAAGCGGGCGTGGGTGCGCCCGATGCGCTCGATGTTGGCGAGGTCGGTGCCGATGCCGAGGATCATGGCGCCCCCGCCGCCCCTTGCCCGCCGACTATGGGGCCGGGAGGGCGGCGGGGCAAGGCCGGGGTGCCCCCGCCGGTCCGGGCGCCGGGGCGCGGCCCCGGCCCGGGGGGCCTAGCTGCCCGGCGGTCGCGGCTGGCCCTCGGCGACGCGAGGAGACGGGGGCGGCGCCGCCGCTCCGGGCGCGACGGTGACCGCGGCCGGCCCCGGCGCCGCGCCGCCGCCGGGGCCGGCGCGGCCGGGCGCCCGGCCCGCCCCGGCCTCGGCGCGGGCGCGCAGCCGCGGGCGCCGGCGCAGCGGGGCGGGGG
>JADLCV010000255.1 GCA_020846995.1 Paracoccaceae bacterium | reverse complement strand
GGCCGGTGTCCTCGCCCTCGCAATGCGCCTCGTCGCGCAGGATCAGGGCGGTTCCGCGGGCGTGCCCGGCGATCACGGCCGCATCCCTGAGGATCCGCACCCGCCCCGACAGCCCGCGCGCCGCCACATAGGTCGCATCGAGCCAGAGACAGGGCCATGCGCCCTACAGCGGCCGCGACAGGAAGGCGTTCACCCGCTCGTCGATCTCGGCGCAAAGGCGGCTGACCTGGCTCTTGGACATGCCGCCCGCGCCCATGGCCTTGACCAGGTCATCGACGGACCGGGTCGAGACCCCGTGGACATAGGCCTCCTGGATCACCGCCACCAACGTCTTCTCGGCCGTGCGCCGGGGCTCGAGGAAGCTCGGAAGGTAGCTGCCCTGCCTGAGCTTCGGGATCTCCAGCGCGATCCGGCCCGCCCGGGTCTCCCAGTCGCGGTCGCGGTATCCGTTGCGCTGGACCTCCCGCATCGGCGCGCGCGCGCCCGTGGCCGCGCCCGTCCGGGTGTCCACCTCGGCCTCCATGATGCGCTCGGCCGCGAAGGCCAGCATCTCGCGCACGAGGTCGCCGTCCGCCTGCTTCTCAGCCAGCTCGATCAGCGCCATTCCCTCTTCGGTCATCGTCGTCTCCGTTTCGGGTTCCAGGTCTCGCAACCCGAACCTTCTCCGAAGATCGGCGATGACCGCCAGCGCCACCCACGGCCGCGCGGCTCGTGCCACGCCAAGGGCGCTGCGTGCGGCCTCCTGCACCGCCACCCGGGACACTGCCGGCCAATCCGTTTCTTCATGACAGCAGGCCAGGTCAGCGATTACACGGGCGCGGTCGCCCTTCTGAACAGCCTGCCTGCAGCGGACCGGCTCCTGGCCGATCGGGGCCATGATGCCGACTGGTTCAGAGAAGCCTTGAAAGACAGAGGGATAAAGCCCTGCATCCCCGGAAGGAAGTCTCGCGGCAAGCCCATCAGGCACGACAAGCGCCGCTACAAACGCAGGAACGGGATCGAGATCATGTTCGGCAGACTCAAGGACTGGCGTCGGGTTGCAACGCGATACGACAGATGCCCGAAGGGCTTCCTCTCCGCCGTCGCCCTCGCTGCCACCGTCATGTTCTGGCTATGACCCGCGAACGAGTCCCGACCCTAGAGCGGCAACGATTCTCAGGCAGGATCTGTTCATCGCTTCACCGTCCGGTTCTTGCTCTTCTCGCTCAGCCTGGTGCGTCTTGGTCCTTCGGCGCCTGCCGTCTTCCGGTCGGCGACGAACACCAGTCGATGATGATGGCTGTCGTGGCATCAACCATGCGGATGAAATCCCCGTTCGGTATGCACGGTGATCCCGAGAACCGCCGTGACGTCGTCGATCACGTTCAGGATGCGGAAGGGCCGCCCGTCTGCACACCGATCCTGGATGAAATCGACGGACCAGCGCGCGTTCGCCATGGTCTCCGCCACCGGTGACGCCCGCGTTCCAAGGGCCCGCTTGCGGCTTCTCCGGCGACGAGCCGGCAGGCCCTCCTCGCGGCAGATACGCAGGGTCCGCTTGCGGTTCAGCACATGCCCATCGCGCCGCAGGATCACATGCAGGTGCCGATCGCCGAACCGCCGATGCCTCCCGGCGGCTCCGCGCAGCGCCACGTGCGACGCGGCATCGCCGGTCGCCCGTGCCGATATCCCACCGATGACCGATCTGCCCCGATCAAGGAACACGCCCGCCGCCCGCTCATCTCGCCGCCCTGGTCGAGACGGGCGACGCTCTCGCTCATGGCGACGGGCGTCACCCCCTCTTGACGGCCGATCCCTCAGGGCGGTGTCGTCCCGCATCGCCTCGGCCAGAGGCCGCCTCGGCCTGGCATCCTCATCCTCGGGCGCCTTCGGCCGCCCGGCCTCCGGCAGTTCCATGCCGCCGAACCCGGCCTTCCAGGCATGGAACGTGGCACCGCCGATCCCGTGCCTGCGGCGGACCTCGGCCGTCTTCGCGCCCGCCTCCTGCTCCCGCAGAATCGCGATGATCGGCCCTTCGGTGACTCCAATCCCTTCATGTCCGGCCCTCGGCGGGGGCCGGACTCCGGCATCGGATGGGCGAGTTCCGGGGGGCGCTCAGGGCGCGGGCGGATCGACGACGCCTGTGACCTCGTACATGACCGGCTCGAAGCGCGTGCAGAGGGTGGCGATGCGGCGGTTCCGCTCGCGCATCTCGGGGGTGCGCAGCATGGCCATGAAATCCTCGCGCCGGTCCCATTGCGAGTAGTTCGCGATCCGCGTCTGGGCGTCGTTCATGTGCAGGGCGGCGGCGCGGAACCCCGGCTGGTGGCGGATCACCTGGGCATAGGCGTCCTGGAGCGCCTCCATGAGGTCGGCACACTGGCCGGGGGTCGTCTCGAAGGTGGTGATGACGGTCTGGATGCCCGTCCGGTCGCGCGCGATCGTCAGCATGGATCAGCTCCTCCCTTCCGTCACTCTACCCGCTGCGGCGCGGCAGGAAAGCCGCGCCGCGGGGTTCAGGATGCCGCACCCGCCCGGAACCAGGCGGCGATCACCGCCCGCTCCCCGGGTTCGAGCCACAGGCCCGCGGGCGGCATGGCGTGGCTCTCTCCGGCCTGCAGGTAGATGTCGCGGGCGTGGGTGGCGATCGCCCCGGCGCTGTCGAGCCTGACCCCCTTCGGGGCCCAGAGAAGGCCGGGCCAGAGCGGCTCGGCGGCATGGCACATGACGCAGCGCGTGGCGACGATCTCCTCGACCGCGGCGAAGCCCGGGGCGGCGGCGAGGCGCGCGGCCGCGGGCGCGAGGGGTGCGCGGGCGTCGCCCTCGGCCCCGCCCGGGACGGGCAGGGCGAGCCAGACGATGAGAAGGAAGATCGCCGCCGTCGCCGCCCAGGTCCACCACGGCCGCCCGGCGCCCGCGTGCATGCGGTTGAAGAAATGCCGGATCGTCACCCCCATCAGGAACACGAGGCTCGCGATCATCCAGTTCCGTTCGGTCGCGAAGGCGAGCGGGTAGTGGTTCGACAGCATCAGGAAGACGACCGGCAGCGTCAGGTAGTTGTTGTGGGTCGAGCGGAGCTTGGCGATGCGGCCGAAGCGGGCCTCGGGCTGGCGCCCGGCGCGGAGGTCGGCGACCACGACCTTCTGGTTGGGGATGATGACGAGGAAGACGTTCGCCGTCATCACCGTCGCCGTCACCGCCCCGAGATGGAGAAGCGCCGCCCGCCCGGTGAAGAGCTGCGCGTAGCCCCAGGCGAGGACGACGATGAGCGCGAAGAGGAGGACCATGAGGAGCGTCGGCCGCTCGCCGAGGGGCGAGCGGCAGAGGAGGTCGTAGACGACCCAGCCCGCCGCCAGCGATCCCGCCGAGACCGCCACCGCCGCCCACACCGGAAGGTCCGCGCGGGCGGGGTCGATGAGGTAGAACCCGGCCCCGAGGTAGTAGACGGCGACGAGGAGCGCGACCCCCGAGAGCCACGTCGCGTAGCTTTCCCACTTGAACCAGATCAGGTGGTCGGGCAGCCGGTCGGGCGCCACCAGATACTTCTGGATGTGGTAGAAGCCGCCGCCGTGGACCTGCCATTCCTCGCCGTGGACGGTCGCGCCCATGCCCGGGGCACGGCGCAGGCCGAGATCGAGGGCGATGAAGTAGAAGGACGAGCCGATCCAGGCCATGGCGGCGACGACGTGCAGCCAGCGCAGCGCGAACTCGGACCAGTGACCAAGGATGGCGGCGTCGAACATCGCTCAGGGCTCCTTCGGGAAGGCGGGCGGGCGGGCGCGTGCCGGGGGGTTCGCGCGACCGTCACGGGCAGGCGCCGGCCGGCCCCCGCCCCGGCCCCTCCCGGCCCCGCCGGGGGCGCCCACCGGCCCCGGCCGCGCGGGCCCGGGGCTTGGGCTTTTCGCACATCCGGCGGGGAAGCGGCCGCGAGAGCCCGGCTGCCCGCGCCCGCCCGCCTGCACTTTCGCGACATCCGGCACGGTTCAACTTCCCCGGTAGGTCGAGTAGCCGAAGGGTGAAAGCAGGAGCGGCACATGGTAGTGCGCCGCCGGATCGGCAACAAGGAAGCGCACCGGCACCTCGTCGAGGAAGGCCGGCCCCGGGCCGGCCGCGGCGGCGAGGTAGGGGCCGGCGTGGAAGACGAGCTCGTAGAGTCCGGCGGCCAGCGTGCCGGGGGCGAGGAGGGGGGCGTCGGTGCGCCCGTCGGCGTTCGTCCACGCCTCGGCGAGGCGGACGCGAAGGGCGCCCTCGAGGCGGTCGAGGGTGATCCGCATCCCCGCCGCGGGGCGGCCCCGCGCGGTGTCGAGCACATGGGTCGTGAGCCGGCCGTCCGTCATCCCCTTCCCCTCGCGGACCTCTCCCGCCACACCCTGCCGCGCCCGGACGCGGCGCGCAACGGGCAAGCTTGCAACGCCGCCGCCGCCCCGGCAGAGTGCCCCGCGATCCCCCCGGGAAGGGCCCCATGACCCCGCCTCCCCGCTACCCTCGCGACCTCCTCGGCCATGGCCCGACCCCGCCCGACGCGCGCTGGCCGGGTGGGGCGAGGGTCGCCGTCTCGCTCGTCGTCAACTACGAGGAGGGGGGCGAGATGTGCCTCCTTCACGGCGACGGGGCCTCGGAGGCATTCCTCTCCGAGATCGTCGGCGCCCAGCCCTGGCCCGGCCAGCGCCACTGGAACATGGAATCGCTCTACGACTACGGCGCCCGGGCGGGGTTCTGGCGGCTCCATCGCCTGCTCGCAGGCCTCGGCCTGCCCGTGACCGTCTTCGGCGTCGCGACCGCGCTCGCCCGCTCGCCGGTGCAGGTCGGGGCCATGCAGGCGGCCGGCTGGGAGATCGCCAGCCACGGGCTGAAATGGGTCGAGCACCGCGACCTGCCCGAGGCCGAGGAACGCGAGGCGATGGCCGCGGCGATCCGCCTTCACGCCGAGGTGACGGGGGCGCGCCCGCGCGGCTGGTATGTCGGGCGCTGCTCGACGAACACGCTCCGGCTCGCCGCCGAGGAGGGCGGCTTCGACTGGCTCTCGGACGCCTACGACGACGACCTACCGTGGTGGCTCGAGACCGGCGGGCGCCACCAGCTCGTCATCCCCTACACGCTCGATGCCAACGACATGCGCTTCGCCACCGCCCAGGGCTTCAACACCGCCGACCATTTCTTCGCCTATCTCCGCGACAGCCTCGATGTCCTCCACGCCGAGGGCGAGGCGGGGGGGGCGCGGATGATGTCGGTCGGGCTGCACTGCCGGCTCGCCGGCCGGCCGGGACGCATCCTCGGGCTGAAGCGCTTCCTCGACCACGCCCGCGCCCGGGGCGGGGTGTGGTTCGCCCGCCGCGCCGACATCGCCGCCCACTGGGCCCGCGAGCACCCCCCCGCCCCGCGCCCCCGGCCCTCGGCCATGGACCGCGCGACCTTCGTCGCCCGCTTCGGCGGCGTCTTCGAGCATTCGCCGTGGATCGCCGAGCGCGCCCACGACCTCGAGCTCGGGCCGGCCCACGACGGCGCCGCCGGCCTCCACGGCGCCCTCGTCCGCGTCTTCCGGGCGGCGGACGAGGGCGAGCGTCTCGCCGTCCTCAACGCCCACCCCGACCTTGCCGGCCGCCTTGCTTCCGCCCGCCGGCTGACCCCGGAGTCGGCGGCCGAGCAGGCCTCGGCCGGGCTCGACGCGCTGACCGACGCCGAGCGGGCGACGTTCGCCGAACTCAACGCGGCCTACGTCGCTCGCCACGGATTCCCCTTCATCATCGCCGTCCGAGACCACGACAAGGCCGGGATCCTCGCCGCCTTCCGCCGCCGCCTCGCCGCCGACACCGTGGCCGAACGGGCCGAGGCCTCGGCCGAGGTCGAGCGCATCGCCCGTCTCCGCCTCGAGGCCATGCTGCCATGAGCCCCTACGCGCCGCCGCCCGGCGGCCTTCCCGCCCAGACCGCGCTCCTGACCGGCCGCGCCGTCTTCACCGAGGCCTACGCGGTGATCCCGCACGCCTGCATGTCCGACATCGTCACCTCGGCCCTGCCGCACTGGGAGGGCACGCGCGCCTGGGTGCTGGCGCGGCCGCTGTCAGGCTTCGCCGAGACCTTCGCCCATTACCTGATGGAGGTCGCGGCCCACGGCGGCAGCCTGCGGCCCGAGCCCGATGCGGCGGCCGAGGGCGTGATCTTCGTCACCGCCGGGGCGATCTGGCTTCACCTCCGGACGGGCGAGGAGGAACTCGGCCCCGGCGGCTACGCCTATCTGCCGGCGGGCACGCCCTGGCAGGTCCGCAACGGCGGTGCCGGGATCGCGCGCTTCCACTGGATCCGCAAGCGCTACGAGGCCGTCGAGGGCATCGCCCCGCCCGCACCCTTCACGACCAGCGAGGCGGCGGTCGCGCCCGTGCCCATGCCTGGCACCGAGGGACGCTGGGCGACGGCGCGCTTCGTCGATCCCGCCGACCTCGCCCACGACATGCACGTCAACATCGTCAGCTTCCGTCCCGGCGGCCTCATCCCCTTCGAGGAGACCCATGTCATGGAGCACGGGCTCTTCGTGCTCGAGGGCAAGGCGGTCTACCGGCTGAACCGCGACTGGGTCGAGGTCGAGGCCGGCGACTTCATGTGGCTGCGGGCCTTCTGCCCGCAGGCCTGCTATGCCGGCGGGCCGGGACGCTTCCGCTACCTGCTCTACAAGGACGTCAACCGCCACCCTCGCCTCGGCGGCAGTGGCGTTCCCGGGCGATGAGCCGGACGATCGCCGCCCTGACGCTCGAGGCCCGCGCCTTCGCCCCCTTCGGCGAGGTGCTCGCGGCCGAGGGCCCCCCCGACCGCCTCATCAATGCCGGCCGCTGCGGCCGCTGGCACGACCGCGCGGGGCTCGACTTCGGGCCCGGCGGGCGGGCGGGAATCAGCCTCTTCAGGGCCGAACCGTCGGCCCTTCCCCACGGCTTCGACCTGCTCGAGCGCCACCCCGAGGGCAGCCAGGCCTTCCTGCCGATGGCCGCGGCCCCCTTCCTCGTCATCGTCGCCGCCGACGAGGGCGGCGTGCCGGGGACGCCCATGGCCTTCCGCACCCTTCCCGGACAGGGCGTGAACCTGCGCCGGGGGGTCTGGCACGGGGTGCTGACGCCGCTCGCCCCGCCCGGCCTCTTCGCCGTCGTCGACCGCATCGGCGCCGGGGCGACCCTCGAGGAGTTCCGCTTTCCCCGGGCCTGGACCGTCACCGGCTGAGGCCACCCGCGGGCCCCCGGCGAGGATCGGCGCTTCCGCCCGCGAACCGGCCTCGCCCCCGGCCGGGGCGGCCCCGCGCCGCTCCCGGTTCCCGGCGCGAGGGCCCGCGGGTGCAGGGGAGGCGCCGCCCTGCACCCTTCCCGGCCGCGATCCGATCGTCGCCGGGCCCGCGGCCGGGACCGCGGCCGCCGGTGCCGGCGCCCGGGCCGCCCCGCCCGCCCCGGACGGCCGCAGCGGGGACGGTGTTGTCGCGGCCCTATCGCGGCGGGAGGTCGCCCTCGTCGCGCAGGCGGGCGAAGCGGTCGGCGAAGGCCGCGAGCGCGCCCGCGGCGATCGCCGCCCGAAGCCCCGCCATCAACTCCTGGTAGTAGTGCAGGTTGTGCCAGGTGATCAGCATGGCGGCGACGATCTCGCCCGCCCGCTGGACGTGGTGGAGATAGGCGCGCGAGTAGTGGCGGCAGGCGGGGCAGGAACAGGCGTCGTCGAGCGGGCGGGGGTCGTCGGCGTGGCGGGCGTTGCGAAGGTTGACGGTGCCGCGGCGGGTGAAGGCCTGGCCGGTGCGGCCCGAGCGGGTGGGCAGCACGCAGTCCAACATGTCGATGCCGCGGCGGACGGCGCCGACGATGTCGTCGGGCTTGCCCACCCCCATCAGGTAACGGGGCCGGTCAGCGGGCAGAAGCGCGGGAACCCGGTCGAGGACGGCGAACATCGCCGCCTGCCCCTCGCCGACCGCGAGCCCGCCGACGGCATAGCCGTCGAAGCCGATCTCGACCAGCCGGGCGGCGCTCTCGGCGCGCAGGTCGGGATAGACCGAGCCCTGCTGGATGCCGAAGAGGGCCTGCCCGGGCGCGGCACCGAAGGCCGCCTTCGAGCGCAGGGCCCAGCGCATCGACCGGCGCATCGAGGCCGCCGCCGTGCCCGCGTCGGCAGGGAATGGGGTGCATTCGTCGAAGGCCATGACGATGTCGGCACCCAGCCGGCGCTGGATCGCCATGCTCTCCTCGGGGCCGAGGAAATGCTCGGCGCCGTCGAGATGCGAGCGGAAGCGCACGCCCTCCTCGCCCATCCGCCGCAGGCCGGCGAGGCTCATCACCTGGAAGCCGCCCGAGTCGGTCAGGATCGGTCGCTCCCAGTGCATGAAGCGGTGGAGCCCGCCCAGCCCTTCCACCCGTCCGGCCCCCGGCCGCAGCATCAGGTGGTAGGTGTTGGCAAGGACAATGTCGGCGCCGGTCAGGGCGACGCTCTCGGGCAGCATCGCCTTGACCGTCGCCGCCGTGCCCACGGGCATGAAGGCGGGCGTGCGAATCTTCCCCCGGGGGGTGGTGATGACGCCGCTGCGGGCGGCCCCGTCGGTCGCCGTCACGGCGAAGTGCAAACCCTCGGCCATGCCCCCTCCGCGCCTGCCCGGACCGGGCTTCATGGCGCGGATTTCCGGCCGCGCCAAGCCCCGCGAGGCGGGATCTCTCCGGGGCGGGCGGTCTCCCTTTACCCTCGGGGCCGAATATCCTATATCTTCGCTCAGGAAATCGGCGAGAAGGCGATGACGGCGCACACCACCCCCCCCCGCGAAGGCGAGCCGCTGATCCGGCCCTCGTCGACCGAGCATGCCCTCTACGAGGCCGTCGTCGAGGCCTGCCGGACCGTCTACGACCCCGAAATCCCGGTCAACATCTACGACCTGGGCCTTGTCTACTCGATCGAGATCGACGCCGCGGGCGGGGTGCGCATCACCATGTCGCTGACCGCCCCCGGCTGCCCGGTGGCGGGCGAGATGCCGGGCTGGGTCGCCGATGCCGTGGGCGCGCTGCCCGGGGTCGGCCAGGTCGACGTCGATCTCGTGTGGGAGCCGCAGTGGGGCATGGACATGATGTCGGACGCGGCCCGCCTCGAACTCGGCTTCATGTGATGGGAATGGCGATGGCGATGGCGGCGGCGGGCGGGGCCGGCCGCGGGCGGCGGCGCGGCCCTCCCTCCATCGGCCCTGTCCGTCCCCTGCCCGCCCGCGCCGCCGCGGCGGGCCCTTTCGCGGAGGTCTGATCGCCATGTTCGCCACTCCCGGAAAGGCCGCCGTCACCCTCACCCCGCGCGCCGCCCGCCAGGTCGTCCGGCTGATGGCCGAGCGGGGCGCCTTCGGCCTGCGCGTCGGGGTCAGGAAGGGCGGCTGCGCGGGCATGGAATACACGATGGAGCTTGCCGCCGACCCGAGGCCCCACGAGGAGGTGGTCGAGCAGGACGGGGCGCGGGTGCTGATCGCGCCGATGGCGCAGATGTTCCTCGTCGGCACCGAGATCGACTACGAGACCGGGCTCATGGCCTCGGGCTTCCGCTTCCTGAACCCCAACGTCGTCGATGCCTGCGGCTGCGGTGAATCGATCAAGTTCGCCGACTCGGCCCCCGCCCGGGGCTGAACTCCGCCCCTCCGGGGCGACGCCGCGGCGCGGGGCCCCCTGACGGGACGGCGCGGCGGGAGGATCATTCATTGCGAAATGCAGATGCAGGATGATCGCGGGCGGGTGAACCGCGATGGGATCGCGCGATGACGGGGCCGGCCCTGCTTCTCGCCCACGGGTCCTGGCACGGCCCCTGGGGCTGGGAGCGGCTCGAGGCCGCGCTCGACCGCGGGCACGGGGGGGGTGCGCCACACGACCGTCGCCCTGCCGAGCTGCAACGCCGACCCCGCCGCCGTGGGCGACCTCGCCTCCGACACCGCCTCCATCAACTCCGCCGCCCGCGCGCCGGCGGCAGGGTCACGGTCGTCGCCCATGCCTACGGCGGGGCGCCGACCACCAACGCGGACTTCGGCCCCGAGGTCGTCCACCTCGCCTGCCTTGGCGCCATCATGCCGGCGAGCGGGCGCACCTTCCTCAGCTACCTGCCCCCGGGGCCCCTGCCGCCCTACGTCACCTTCGGGGAGGACGGCATCAGCCGCTCCGTCCCCGGGATGGTGGGCGAGCATTGCCATGCCGACTGCACGGCGGCCGATGCGGCCTGGGCCGGAGCCCGCCTCGTGCCGCAGAAAGCGGCCGTGGCGGGCACGCCCGTGGGCCGGGCCGCGTGGGAGCGCATCCGCTCGACCTGCATCGTGCTGACCGAGGATCGCGCCATCCACCCGCCGCTCCAGCGTGTCTTCACCGCCCGGGCGACGCGCACGGTCGAGATGGCATCCTCGCACTCGTCCTTCCTGTCGCGGCACGCGGAACTCGCAGCGCTCCTCGCCGGCATCGTCCGCGAGGCCGCGGCCGCCTGACCCTTTACCTCGCCGCCCGCCCCCGCTAGCTCTTCCGGCCATCCTGCCGGACCGGAGGAGCCGCATGCGCCAGAAACTCGCCGCCGGGAACTGGAAGATGAACGGGCTCGGCGCCGACCTCGCCGAGGTCGACGCGCTTCGCGCCGCCCACCCCGCGCCGGCCTCCCAGGTCGTCCTCTGCCCGCCGGCGACGCTTCTCGAGCGCATGGCGGGACGGCTGACGCGCACCCCCTACCTGCTCGGCGGGCAGGACTGCCACGCCGCCGCCGCCGGCGCCCATACCGGCGACATCGCCGCGGCGATGCTGGCCGACGCCGGCGCGGCCTTTGTCATCCTCGGCCATTCCGAGCGTCGCGAAGGGCATGGCGAGACCTCGGCCATGGTCGCCGCCAAGGCCCGCGCCGCCCGCGCCGCGGGCCTCGCCCCGATCCTCTGCGTCGGCGAGACCGAGGCCGAGCGCGCGGCCGGCCGCGCCCTCGAGGTGCTCGCCGACCAGCTTGCCCGCTCGCTTCCCGACGGCTCCGACGCCCCCCTCGTCGTCGCCTACGAGCCGGTGTGGGCGATCGGCTCGGGGCGCACGCCGACGCCCGACCAGATCGCCGAGGCCCACGGGCATCTGCGCAGCGAACTCGCCCGCCATCTCGGCGCCGGCGTCGCCGGGGCGGTGCGCCTGCTCTACGGCGGCTCGGTCAAGGCCGCGAACGCCGCCGCGATCTTCGCCGTGCCCGAGGTCGACGGGGCGCTCGTCGGCGGCGCCGCCCTTCGGGCCGCGGACTTCGGCCCCGTCATCGCCGCCCTCGACGCCGCCGGCTGAGGCTCCGCGGCGCGGGGACCGGCGGCCCTAGCCCCGCCGGCGATCGCGCCCGAGGGTCGCGGCGAGGCCGAAGGTGATGGCGGCGGCGGCGACGATCGACGGGCCCGCGGGGGTGTCGAGGGCGAGCGAGGCCGCGAGCCCGGCGAGGACCGCCCCCGCCCCGATCAGCGCCGCCGCCACCGCCATCGCCTCGGGGCTGCGGGCCAGCGGGCGCGCCGCCGCGGCCGGCACGATCAGCATGGCGGCGACGAGGAGGGCGCCCACGATCTTGAGCGCGATCGCCACGACGAGGGCGAGCGCGACCGTCAGGACGAGCCTCTCGCGCCCGGGCGAGAGGCCCGCGGCCCGGGCGAGATCCTCGGCCACCGTCGCCGTCAGGAGCGCCGACCAGCGCGAGAGGACGAGCCCGAGGATCGCCGCCGCCCCGGCGGCGATGAGGGCGAGGTCGGACCAGGTGACGGCGAGGATGTCGCCGAAAAGAAAGGCCGCGAGATCGACCCGCACGCCGCGGAGGAGGGCGACGGCGACGAGCCCGAAGGCGAGGGCCGAATGGGCGAGGACGCCGAGGGCGGCATCCATCGCCCAGCCGCGCCCGGCCAGCCCGGCGACGGTCAGCGCCATCGCCAGTGCCACCGCGAGCGTGCCGGCCTCGACGGGAAGGTCGAGGGCGAGGGCGAGGGCGACGCCGAGGATCGCCGCATGGGCGGTGGCGTCGCCGAAGAAGGCCATCCGCCGCCAGACGACGAAGCAGCCGAGCGGTCCGGCCGCGAGCGCGAGGGCGATGCCGGCGAGGGCCGCGCGGAGGAGGAAGGGCTCAGGCATCGCCCGACGCCGCCCCTACGGCATCGTGGCGGTGGTCGTGGACATGGCGGTAGAGCGCGAGCGCCCCGCCGGTGCCGGTGCCGAAGAGCGCCCGGTAGGCCGGCGCGGCGGCGACGACCGAGGGAGTTCCCTCGCAGCAGACATGGCCGTTCAGGCAGACGACGCGGTCGGAGGCCGCCATCACGACGTGGAGGTCGTGGCTGACCATCAGCACGGCGCAGTCGAGGTCGCGCCGGAGGTCGGCGACGAGGCGGTAGAAGGCGGCCTGGCCCGGCTGGTCGAGGCCCTGGGCCGGCTCGTCGAGGATGAGGAGGCGGGGGGCCCCGAGGAGCGCCCGCGCCAGCGCCGCCCGCTGCACCTGCCCGCCCGAGAGCCCGGCCATCGCCTCGCCCGCGAGCCCCGCGATCCCGGCCCGGGCGAGCGCGGCGGCGACCGCGGCGGCGGGGTGGCGGCGCGGCAGCGCGAGGAAGCGGGTGACGGTCAGGGGCAGGCCGGGGTCGATCGCCAGCCGCTGCGGGACATAGCCGATGGCAAGCCCGGGCGGGCGCAGGACGCGGCCCGCCGCCGGCCGGAGGATGCCGAGGAGCGCGAGGAGGAGCGTCGACTTGCCCGAACCGTTGGGGCCGACGATGCTGACGATCTCGCCGGCGGCGATGGCGAAGTCGACGCCGGCGAGGACCGTCGCCCCGCCCCTCCGCACGGTCAGGCCGCGGGCGGCAAGGAGGCTCACGGTGCCTCGCCACGGCAGGCGGGGCAGAGGCCGGTGGCCTCGAGGCTCGCGCGCTCGACGGCGAAGCCCGTCGCGGCGGCGGCGGCTTCGAGGCTCGCCCGCACCCCTCCGCCCGGGGCCTCGGCGACGGCGGCGCAGCCGCGGCAGATCAGGAACAGCGCCTGGTGCGCCTCGCCCGGCCGCAGGCAGGCGGCGAAGGCGTTGAGTCGCCGGATGCGGTGGACAAGCCCCCGTGCCTGGAGGAAGTCGAGCGCCCGGTAGACGACCGGAGGCTGGCCGCCGAAGCCGTCGGCGGCCAGCCGGGAGAGGACCTCGTAGGCGCCGAGCGCGCGGTGCGCCTCGAGCAGGATCGTGAGCGTCCGCCGCCGCACCGGGGTGAGCCGCCCCCCCTCGCGCGCGCAGACCGCCTCGGCCGCGGCGAGCGCCGCGGCGGTGCAGCGGGTGTGGTCGTGGGCGGCGAAGGCGGGGTCGGCCAGGGCCGGACCGGGCGCGTCGGGCATGGCGGGTCGGATTGACATGTTATATCGTAACATCCTAGACCGTCCGCCGCGCCGCCGCAAGCCCCGGGGGGACCTCCGATGCGCCTTCACGCCCTCCTTGCCCTCGGGCTTGCCGCCGCCCCGGCCACGGGCGCGGCCGGGGTGCCGCGGGTGCTTGCGGACCTCCCCGCCGTCCATTCGCTCGTCGCCCGCGTCATGGCCGGTGTCGGGACGCCCGGCCTCCTCCTCGACGCGGGTGCCGACCCCCACGACTTCCAGCTTCGCCCGAGCACGGCCCGGGCGCTCGCGGCGGCGGACCTCGTCTTCTGGGTCGGGCCCGACCTCACCCCCGGGCTGGCGCACGCCCTTGCCGGCGGGGGCGCGGGCGGAGCGAGGCGGGCCGTGGCGCTGGCGACGGTCGCGGGCGTCACCGGGCGCCCCCCGGCGGCCCTCGGCGAGGGCACCGACCCCCACCTCTGGCTCGACCCCGCCAACGCCCGCCGCTGGACGCTTGCGATCGCGGCCACGCTTGCCCGCGCCGACGGCGCGAACGCCACCCGCTACGGGTCCAACGCCGCCGCCGCGGCAGGCGAGATCGACGCGCTCGCGGCCGAACTCACCCGGACCCTCGCCCCCGCGGGGGCGACCCCGATCGTCGTCCTCCACGACGCCTACGGCCATTTCGCCGCGGCCTTCGGGCTTACCGTCGCGGCCGCCATCATGGCCGCCGACGGCGCCGCCCCGGGGGCGCGCCACCTCGCCCGGACACGGGCGCGGGTCGCCGCCCTCGGCCCCGTCTGCGTCTTTCCCGAGGTCGGTCAGGACCGCCGCCTCGCCCGGGCGGTCATTGAGGGCACCGCCGCCCGCCTCGGCCCCCCCCTCGACCCCGAGGGCGCCGCGCTCGCCCCCGGCCCGGAGCTCTACCCCCGGCTGATGCGCGGGCTCGCGGAGGCGATCGCGGCCTGCGCCGGGGGCGGCTGAGGGGCGCGCAAAGGTCCGCCCGGCGCCGGGCTCAGAGGCCCGCGAGGATCTCGGCCGCGAGGGCCTCGACCTCCTCGGCCGCGGGGCCGCGGCCGGTCTCGACCGCGGCGAGTCCCTCGCCCAGGGTCTCGGCATAGACGACGCGGTTCGCCAGCCGCGCCCCGGCGACGGTCGCGCCCATGCCGGCGGCAACCGCCGCCACCCCGGCCGCCAGCCGGCTGCCGGCGCGGGCGCGCGTCAAGACGATCAGGGCCTCCCGCCCCTCGCGCCGGCAGAGGTCGAGGACCCCCTCGGTCGCCCAGAGATCGACGTGGCTCGTCGCCACCGGCACGAGGACGACGCGGGCCTCGCGCAAGGCCGGCCGCAGGTCGGCGTCGGCCTTGGGGGGCGTGTCCACGACCACGAGGTCGAAGTCGCGCCGGAGCTTCTCGCATTCGTAGGAGACGCCCCAGGCGGAGGCGGTCGAGAACTCGAGCCCCGGCACCCCCGTCCGCTCGCGCCGGGCGAGGAACCAGCGCCCGAGGCTTCCCTGCGGATCGGTGTCGAGGAGCGCGACCCGCCTCCCGGCCCGCGCCCAGGCGACGGCGAGGTTCGCGGCCAGCGTCGTCTTGCCGGCCCCGCCCTTCTGCTGCGCGACCGTGATCACATGCCCTGCCATCGCCGCCCCCGCCCGCGCCCGCGGCGCAGCATCGCACATCCCGGCCGCGGAGGCACGGGGGGGGGGCAGCCTCAGGTCGCGGCGGCGGCGCCGGCGGCGAAGATCGCGTCCATCATCGCCTGGTTGCCCTTCGAGAACTCGAGCGGGCAGGCGAAGGGGGCGCCGGTCGCGGCCGAACGGCCGAAGGCCTCGACCATCAGCCGGTACTGGTCGACGGCGGGGAAGGCCTCGAGGCTCCGCCGCCCGTCGGCGCGCCGGATCTCGATCCCGGCTTCGCCGTAGAGGCCGGCATTGAAGGGGGCGGTCAGCCGCAGCCAGCCCTCGGCGCCGTGGAAGACCATCTCCTGGCGCGCGGCCAGCCGCATCGAGACGTGGAACGAGGCCGTGAAGCCCGGGAAATCGGCCCAGACGCGGGCGAAGGTATCGACCCCGTCCTGCCAGCGGATGTCGGCCACCAGCCGCCGGGGCTCGGCGCCGGTGACGAAGCGGGTGGTGACGGCAGGGTAGACGCCGATGTCGCGCAGGCCGCCGCCGCCGGTCTCGGCCCGGTTGCGGATGTTCGCGGGATCGGTGTTGCTGTAGGTGAAGACGCCCTCGACATGGGCGAGCGGCCCGATTGCGCCCTCGGCGACGAGCGCCCGCGCGCGCTGCCACTGGGGATGGTGGACGACCATGAAGGCCTCGGCCGCAAGCCGGCCCGCGGCCTCGCGGGCGGCGATCAGGCGGTCGATCTCGTCGGCGCGAAGCGCGATCGGCTTCTCGCAGAGGACGTGCTTGCCGGCCGCGAGGGCCCGCAGCGTCCACTCGACATGGAGGTGATTCGGCAAGGGGATGTAGACGGCGTCGATGCCGGGATCGGCGACCAGCGCCTCGTAGCCCGCGACGACCCGGAGACCCGGGTAGCGGGCGAGGAAGCGGTCGGCGCGGCCCCCGGGGTCGCGGGTCGCGACCGCGGCGAGCACCGCCCCCTCGGCCATGTGGATCGCCGGCGCGACCGCCGTCTCGGCGATCCTCGCCGCGCCGAGAATCCCCCAGCGCATCGCTTTCGTCATGGTCTGGCCTCCCCGTTGGTCCGGCCGACCTTCGCGCCTCGCGCGTCGGGGGTAAAGCAGGGGAATCGCATTTGGACCTCTCTCGTCGAGAGGACGCCAAGGATCGCACCGACGCGACCTCGAAAGGGGCGGGACGGCCGGGAAGCTTCGCGCAATGGTCCCGGTTCCGCTCGCCCAAGCGCCAGTTGCGACGGCCCGGGAGCAAAGGCCGCCGCCCTTGCCGGGCGGGCGGCGGAGGGGCGACACTCGCGCCGCTGGGCAGGCGGGGGGCGGCGGTCATGCGGCGGCGGCGGCTTCTGGGGCTCTCGCTCGCGGCGGTGGCCGCCGGCGGCCTCCTGTGGCGCGACTTTGCCGCGACGATGGACCGGGCGCGGGGGGCGATCGCCGCCGCCGGCAAACCCCGGCGCCTGGACCTGCCGGGCGGAGCCCTGGAATACGCCGAGGCCGGGGACGGGCCGCCGCTGCTCATGATCCACGGCACCGGCGGCGGCTACGACCAGGGCCTTCTCTTCGGGCGGCGGCTGATCGCCGCCGGCTGGCGGGTGATCGCGCCGTCGCGCTTCGGCTATCTCGGCAGCGACTTCCCCGCCGACGCCGGGCCCGAGGCGCAGGCCGACGCGCTCGCTTCCCTCCTCGACCGGCTGGACATCGCCAGGCTGGCGGTGATCGGGGGGTCGGCGGGGGCGATCCCGGCCCTTGCCTTCGCGCTCCGCCATCCGCACCGGACGGCGGCGCTGGTGGCGCTGGTGCCCGCGACCCATGTCCCCGGCCGGCCGGCGCCGGCCCCCCCCGGCCCCGTCGCGGCGGCGATCATCCGCTGGGGGCTGCGCTCGGACGCACTGATGTGGGCGGGGCTGCGGCTCGCCCCCGACCGCATGATCGCGACCCTGCTCGCGACCGACCCCGCCCTTGTCCATGCCGCGCCGGGGGAGGAGCAGGCCCGCGTCCGCGCCGTCCTCGCGGCCATCCTGCCGGTCAGCCTGCGGGCGCGGGGGCTTCTCAACGACGCCCGCTGGGCCGGCGCCCCCCCGGACCTGCCGCTCGCCGGGATCGCCGTGCCGACGCTCGCCATCTCGGCCGAGGATGACCGCTTCGGCACCGCCGCGGCGGCCCGCCACATCGCCGCGACCGTGCCCGGGGCGCGCCTCCTCGTCTTCGCCGACGGCGGCCATCTCTGGGTCGGCCACGATGCCGAGGTGGCGGCGGCGATCGCGGAGTTCCTCGGCGCCCCCTGACCTCAGAGGCCGTTTGAGAAGGGGGGATCCCGTTCGGGGCCGTCGCGTGATTCCCGATGCCTCCGGTGGACGGCGGGCGCGGAGCGGGTGGATCTCCCTGCGCGTGGCGGCCCGTGTGCGACTTCGGAACCCGCCTCGGCCCCGGCGAGGCCATGCCCGGGTCGCCGTCGCTGCGGTCATCGTCCGAAGGACCGGCCAGGAAGCCGTTTCCAAACGGTCTCTCAGGCCTCCTCGAGCATGCCGCGGGCGCGGGCCAGTTCCTGCATGCGCTTCTGGAGCTTCTCGAAGGCGCGGACCTCGATCTGGCGGATGCGCTCGCGGCTCACCCCGTATTTCGTCGACAGCTCCTCGAGCGTCACCGGCTCGTCGCGGAGGCGCCGCTCCATCAGGACGTCGCGCTCGCGCTCGTTGAGGACGTCCATGGCGCGGGCGAGAAGCTCGCGGCGCTGGGCAAGCTCGTCGCGCTCGGCGTAGTCCGAGGCCTGATCGGCGTCCTCGTCCTCGAGCCAGTCCTGCCACTGGGTGGTGCTGTCGCCGTCGCTGCCGACGACGGCGTTGAGCGAGGCGTCGCCGCCCGCGAGGCGGCGGTTCATCGCCACCACCTCCTCCTCGGTCACCGAGAGATCGCGGGCGATCTGGCGGACGTTCTCGGGCCGCAGGTCGCCCTCCTCGAGCGCGCCGAGCTTGGCCTTGGCCTTGCGCAGGTTGAAGAAGAGCTTCTTCTGGGCCGAGGTGGTGCCGAGCTTGACGAGGCTCCACGAGCGCAGGATGTATTCCTGGATCGAGGCCCGGATCCACCACATGGCGTAGGTCGCAAGCCGGAAGCCCTTGTCGGGGTCGAAGCGCTTGACCGCCTGCATGAGGCCGACGTTGGCCTCCGAGATGACCTCGGCCTGGGGCAGGCCGTAGCCGCGGTAGCCCATGGCGATCTTGGCCGCGAGGCGCAGGTGCGAGGTCACCAGCCGGTGCGCGGCCCCGGTGTCGTGGTGGTCGACCCAGCGCTTGGCCAGCATGTATTCCTCCTCGGGCTCCAGCATCGGGAAGCGGCGGATTTCCTGGAGGTAGCGGTTCAGCCCCTGTTCGGGCGAGGGCGCAGGAAGGCCTGCGTAGGTCGGTGCGGTCACGGCACGGCCCCTTTCCATTCGCTGTCCGCGGCGCCCCGCAACCCGTGCGGGCGCCGCGGTCCGGCGGCAGCCTCCCGCCCGGCGGGCGGCAGCATGCCTTTCCGGTTTCAACGGAGTCTTACGCCACCTCCGTCGCGGCGCCAGCGGATGTCAAGGAACTCACGTCCATGTCAGCATTCGTCATCGCCCGCCAGCGCCCGCCTGAGGCCTTCCATGTCGGCCGGAAGGGGGGCGGCGAAGGCGAGCGGCCGGCCGCCGACGGGGTGGCGGAAGGCGAGCGTGGCGGCGTGCAGCGCCTGGCGGGGAAAGGCCAGCGCGGCGGCGGCGGCCCCAGCCGGAAGGGCGCGGGCGGAGAGGCGGCGGCCGCTGCCATAGGTCGCATCGCCGATCAGCCCGTGGCCGGCATGGGCAAGGTGGACGCGGATCTGGTGCGTCCGCCCGGTCTCGAGGCGGCATTCGACGAGCGCGGCCGCGGGCGGGGTGCCGTAGCGGGCAAGGACGCGCACCCGCGTCACCGCCGGGCGGCCGCCCGCAACCACCGCCTGGCGCTGGCGGTCCGACGGGTGGCGGCCGATCGGGAGGGCGATCCGGACGACGCCCCCGGGGTCGAAGCCGATGCCGGCGAGGCCCGCGAGCCGCGGGTCGGCGGCGTCGGGGACGCCGTGGACGAGGGCGAGATAGCGGCGCTCGACGCTGCGGGCGGCGAACTGCGCGGCGAGCCCGGCCTGGGCGCGGTCGGACTTGGCGGCCACGAGAAGGCCGGTCGTGTCCTTGTCGAGGCGGTGGACGATGCCCGGCCTCGCCTCGCCGCCGATGCCCGCGAGCCGGCCCGCGCAATGGTGGAGGAGGGCGTTGACGAGGGTGCCGTCGGCCGCGCCCGGGGCGGGATGGGTGACGAGCCCCGCGGGCTTGTCGACGACGATGAGCTCGTCGTCCTCCCACACCACCGCGAGCGGGATCGCCTGGGCCGGGGTCGCGACCGGCGCCGGCGCGGCGAGGCGCAGGAGGATGCGCTCTCCCGCCGCCACCCGCGCCGCGGGGTCGGCGAGGGTGGCGCCGGCGCGGCTGACGGCGCCGGCCGCGATCAGCCGCGCGATCTGCGACCGCGACAGTCCCGCCGCCGGCCCCTCCCTTGGCAGGTCGCGGGCGAGCGCTCTATCAAGGCGGGGGGGCGGGTCGGCCGCGATCGTGACCAGCGCGGTCGGGCCCTCCGCGTCCGTGGCATCGGGCAGCGAGGGCGCCATGACCAGAACTCCGGACCCGGGCGGCCCCCTGCCGCCCGAGCTTTCCCTCCTCAAATGGCTCGTCGTCGGGCTCGCCGCAACCATGGCGGCGGGGCTCGCGGTCGTGGTCTGGCTTCTCGCCGTGCGGCTCCCGGCCGCCATCGCCCCGGCCCCTCCCGCCCTTCCCGCGACGATCGTCCTCCCCGCGGGCGAGGCGCCCTTCGCCGTCACCCGCGGCCGCGGCTGGCTTGCGGTCGTGACCGAGAGCGACGAGATCCTCGTCTACGACGCCACGACCGGCGCCCTCCGCCAGCGGGTGACGATCCGCCGCGGCGGCGGGGAGGGGGGCCAGGGCGGGAAGTGAGGTCGGGGCCGGGCCGGATGTCAGGGCGGGACCGCGCCCGAAGAGCCCGGCCCCCGCCGCGCCCGCGCGGCGTGGGGCAGATGCGGGTGGAAGGCCACGCGTGCGGCGTCGCCGTGCCGGGACCCCGGACCCCCTTGCCTGACCGCCCCCCGCCTCGCCCGCCCCCGCTCCCGGTCCACGGGCGGGCACGGGCCCGTGCTCGCGCACGGGCGGGGGTGAGGCGGCGGGGCGGTTGCGCGGGGCGGAAGTCGCCGGAAAGGGACCGCGGACCCTCGCGCGGAACGGGCCGTGGTCCTCCCCTCCTCGCCCCCGAGCCACGGGCGGCGCCCGGCCGCGGGCGGCGCGAAGCGCCCGCCCTGGGGGGCGGCCGGGCGCTGCCCGTGCTCGCGCACGGGCGGGGGTGAGGC
>JADLCV010000254.1 GCA_020846995.1 Paracoccaceae bacterium | reverse complement strand
GAACGTCCCGCTTCCTATGCCGCGTCCGCGCGGCCCCGCCCAGGTGCCGACCGAGAACACCGCCGCAGGGCTTGTTGAGCAGGGACGGCAGGCACTTCGTGAGGGCGGGAGCGTTCTCCCCAAGGAGTGGATGACGGCCCTCGGCGACACGCTCAAGGGGGCATTCACGGTCCCCGCCGACACAGGCAAATTCGCAAGTTTCCTCGCCGGAATGCTGGGCTCAATGGAGGCCGCGGCGGAAAGGGAACAGACGGAACGGGAGCGGGAACTCGCCGACCTCGATCGGCAGCGTGCCGAGGAAGATCGACGCATTGCCGAAGAGGACCGCCAATTCGACCGCGAGGGCGATCTTCTCGGCCGGGAGCGGACGCGCGCGGAGATCGGGCGGATCAACCGGCAGGATCTTCCACCGGCAGGCGGAATGACGCCCGACCAGCAGTTCGATCTGGCCAAGTACATGATCGACTGGACGAAGGCGCAATACGGGACGAGCGGATATCGCGTCAACGAATTTGGGCAACCGCGTTCGCCCGAGGAGATCGCCGAGGCCGAGGCTGCAATCGCGGCCGAGCGAGCGCGGATGGAGGGGGTTCTTCGCGGCGGCTCGCAGGCTGGCGGTTCGTCTGCCGGCGCCGGCGGCGATGGCTCGTCCGCGTCCGCTCCGGCCCGTCCGGCTACGCCAGAGGCCTTCGAAGCCCTGCCGGTCGGCGCCTTCTACATCGACGCGGGCGACGGTCAGCTCTACCGCAAAGAGCGCTGAATGGGCGAGCCGCTATTCGCCGGCCGTGGGTCGCTGGTCCAAGGCGCCACCTATCGCTTCCGCAATCCTGGGCAGCAGACCATCAGCTCGGCGGCTCAGCAGGCGCTCGATCGCATCGCGGCCTCGCTGGCCGGGCAACTCGACTCGTTCGAGGTGTCGAGCGGCTACCGCGACCCCGCGCATAACGCGGCCGTAGGCGGTGCCCGGCGCTCGCAACATATGCTTGGGAATGCCGTCGATGTTCCTCTCTCAGGCTTCGACGAGGCGCGCCAGCAGGCTCTCGTGAGGTCGGGTCTCGCCGACCCGAGCGTTCGCGGCTTCGGCTACTACCCCGGCTCGAACAGCATCCACTTCGATGTCCGTGAGGGAAGCCCCGCCTATTGGGGGCCGGACTTCACGAACGCCTCGTGGCGCGCGCCGCCGTGGATGGACGAGATGGTCCGCGGCTGGGCGGGCGGCGCTCCTCCGCCAACCGGGCCTGTGCCGCTCGAACGGCGAACGCTCGTCGCCTATGCCGGGCTCGACGCGCCCGACGACCCGATGGCGTTTACCGGCGAGGTGGCGGGGACGCCTCCGGCACTTGGTGCCGCCAACGCGCTGGCGACTGGGACTCCCATCCCGTCTGGTGCTGATCGGGCGCAGGCTCCAAGCGATGGCGTGCCCATGTTTGGCGGGCGCGGCATCCGCGTCGCCGACATGGATGTCGGGACGCCGGCGGCGACCGACGCACCCGAGCCAAGCGGCGAGCCGATGTTCGGTGGGCGCGGGAAACTCGTCGGAGCACCTCCCGGCGTCACGACGCCGGCGCTGACCGAGGACTATCGGCAGTGGGCCGCTGCGAACCGGCCCGAGCTCGGGATGATCGACCCGAGCATGCGGCCCACGCCCGAGCCCATTGAGCAGACCTTCTGGGGCAACGTCGGCGAGTTCTTCAAGGGCATCCCCGGCGGTGCGGTCGGGATGGGCGGCCTGATGCTTCAAGGCCTCGGCACGCCCGAGGCGGCGCTCCGCGGCCTCCCGGTCTTCGAAACGATCCTCACCTACGACGACGACATCAAGCGCATCCCGGAGATGTCCGACGAGGAGTTCGGGGATCTGCTCGGGCGCGTCTCGCAGGAGCAGGGCGGCCAGTTGTTCGGCGCCGGCGGCACCATCGTCCCGCTCATGCAGGACATTCGCCGCGGCGACATGACCCTCGACGAGTACGAGGCCTACAAGGGCGAGCACGCGAGCGCGTCCGACATGGGCTTCTACCAGCTCGGTCAGGCGGCTCAGGAATGGGGCGAGAGCCTCTTCCCCGCTGGCGAGGGCTACGAGGAATCGATCGGACGCCAGCTCGGCGGCGGCATCGGCAGCGTGGCGGCCGGCCTCGCGGGCATGTTCCTGAACCCCGGTGTGAGCACCGCGCTGTTCACCCTTGCCGGCTCGGGCGAGGCGATCCAGCGCGCGATCGACAGCGGCATGGCGACGGACAGCCAGGCGATCATGGCGGGCCTCGCCGGCCTCGGTCCCGGCGCCACCGACATGATCCCGGTGGAGGTGCTGTTCCGCACGATGAAGGTCCCGCCGCAGGTCGCGAACCCGATCCTCGCCTATATCGGCCGCGTCGGGCTGGCCTCCTTCACCCAGGCCCTCACCGAAGGCGGGCAGGAGGGCGCGCAGCAGTTCCTGCAGAACCTCATCGCCCAGCAGACCTACGACCCCAATCAGCCGCTCGGCGAGGGCGTGCCGGAGTCGATGGCGCTTGGTGCTGGCGTCGGCGCGATCGCGGGCGGCGCAGGCGCAGCGATCACCCCCGCTCCCGCGCGCCGCCCGGATGTGGAGGACGAGGATCGCGAGGAGGCGCCGGCGGCGGCGCCCGAGAGCGTCCCCGAAGGCGCCGTGCCTGCGGAGACCCTGTTCCCGGAGCCAGCCGCGCCTCTCGCTCCCGACCAGCCCTCGGCCGAGCCCGCCGCCGACATCATCGCGCAGATGAAGGACCTCGGGGATCCCGAGAACCAGCGGCAGGCGGTGTGGGTGCCGGCGGCCACTCTCGACCATCTCGACCGGACGGGCGGGGCCGACTTCCTCTCCGTCACCGGCGTTCCGGTCCCCGACTTCGACGGGCAGGGCGGCATCCTCATCGCCCGCGACCAGGAGACGGCAGACACCGCGACCGCCCTTCGCGATCAGGGCGTAGACGCGCAACAAATTATCGGCGTGCTCACCGGCTCCGGCACGGGCAAGCCCCTCGATGGCGCGTTCGTGGTGCGCCAGTACGACGAGAACGGCGCGATCACCCGCGAACGCCTTGTTTCCACACCCGAGGAGGTAACGGCGGCCGAGGCCGAGTTCGCCGCGCCGGGACGCACGGTGACCGTCTGGGACGTGCCGGGCGCGCTCGAGGATCGCGCTCAGCGCGTGCTGGAGGAGGAGGCTGGAGCCGCGCCGCCCGCCCCGGCCGTGCCGGGAGCGCCACTGCCAGCCCCGCCAGCGGCAGGGACGCCCGCGCCGGAAACGCCCGCCAGCGGCGCTCCCAGCCCGGTTCCCGCCCCTATCGCCGTTCCAACAGAGGAGCGAGACGCGCTCCGGCAGGCCGGATGGTCGGACGCCGATATCGACGCCATGGACCCGGCGGCGCGCGCCTACGAGCTCGATCTGGCGCGGCAGGGAGGGATCGAGGTTGCCGCGCCGGTCGCGCCGGTGCCGCGCCCGAGGCCCGCGCAAACTCCAAGTTCGGCCCCGGAAGCTCCAAGTAGAGGCGCGGCAGATCCAAGTAGGCGTCCAGTCGCCGCCGCTACCCCTTCACCCGAGCCCGCCGCCGCGCTCGACGCCCGCCTGTCCGCGCTGCGCGACGAGAGGGCGGCCGCCCGTCGTGCCGGTGCCGCCGACAAGGGCCTTGCCAACGCCCTCCGTGTCGCCACGGCGAAGGCCGTGCCCACGGTCGAGCAGGCCCGGCCGGTGATCGAATGGGCGATCCAGAACCGCCGTCCCGATATCGCGGACGCCCTTCTCGCGCGCATGGAGGCGACGGCCGCTCCTGATATCGCGGCTCCGCTCCGCGCCCTTCGTGAAACCCTCGCCCTCTCCATGCCCCAACAGGGAGTGCAGCCCCTTGGAACCCAGCCTCAACAGGGCCAGCCTCGGCCCGTTCGGAGTGACCTTCTTGCCCCCGCGGCCGGAGGACTACTTGGCGGTGGAGCACTATCACCGGGAGTGGGCACGAATGGCGCGGCAGATCGCGGATATCCCGTTGGCGCACCATCACGAGCGGCAGGCGGAGCGGTGGGCGGCGACATCGCGGCGCCTCCGGTGGAAGCCGCGCCGCGGCGGTATGGAGCCGCCCGAAAGGAAGGTGGACGCCCTCTGACGCTCCGCGAGTTCGTCGCCTCGATCGGCGGCGTCTCGGACGAAAAGGGGGAGTTGGCCGCGCTCGGCCTCTCGCATCGCACCATGACCCGCTTCGGTCCCGTGGTGCGGAAGGGCGGCAAGCAGGCCGATATGATCCGGGAGGCCGTGGCGGAGGCAGGCTACTTTTCCGAGAAGTACGGCAGCTCGTATGCCGCGACGGGCAAGTCCACGCCGGACGATCTCTACCAGATGCTCGCCGAGAACCGGCCCGTCTATTCCGTCCGGGACATGGGCGAGGTGCTGGAACGACAGGAGACCGAGACGGCCGCGCGCGAGGCGGAGCGCAGCGCCGAAAGGCTTTCCGACGCCCG
>JADLCV010000253.1 GCA_020846995.1 Paracoccaceae bacterium | reverse complement strand
GGCGGCCGGTCAGCATGGCGCTGAAGGCGCGGTGCATGATGGCGGGCAGGGCCTGGACCGAACTCGCCTGCCAGGCCCGCTTGGTCACCTGCTCGGTGATGCGCGGGAAGGCGTTGTCCTGCTGGCGCTCGATCTCCTGCATGGTGCCGTGGCCGTGCATGTAGGTTTGCGGCGAACCCGAGACGTAGAAGAGGGCTGTCGAGTCGCAATAGGCCGTGGCCAGGCCGATAATCGTGTTCGCCGCCCCCGGCCCGACCGAGGTCGAACAGGCCATCGGCCGGCCCGAGGCGCGGTAGTAGCCGTCGGCCATGTGGACGGCGCTCTGCTCGTGCATGACCTGGATGAAGGGCAGCTTCGAGCCCTCCTGGAGGAAAGCATCGAACAGGGCCCAGATGCCGTGCCCGGGGACGCCGGCGACATACTCGACGCCGTAGTCCTTCAGCGCCCTCGCGACCACTTCCCCGCCTGTCAGTCTCATCGCCCGCCTCCCCGGCAAGACCCTCGCCTGCGCCTTCCCGCCATGGTCCGGCAGAAGACCTTGCCAAGCAACTTCGCATGTCACAATCTGGTGACGTGAAGTGACGCACCAGTCTGCGCAGGGGTGGCTTGGGGGTGGACCGGCATCCGGATGTCTCGCTGCGGCGCGCCTCGGATTTCGCCGCCAACCTGCGCCTCATCTGCGACCAGCGCGGGTCGATCTCGCACATCTGCCGCAAGATCCAGATCAACCGCCAGCAGTTCAACAAGTATCTCTCGGGCAAGCACCTGCCCTCGTCGGCGAACATCCGCATCATCGCCGAGCACTTCGGCTTCGATCCCGACCTCATGTTCGCGCCCAACGACGAGTTCCGGGCCCTGATCGACGGCAACTTCTTCAACGTCTTCAACCGACTCCGGTCCGAACCGCAGGTCCAGCGATTCCTTGCGACGGTCCTTGCCGCGCCCGAGCCGGTCGAGCAGTCGGTGATCGGGGTCTACGACCGCTACCACTACTCCTCGATCTATCCCCGCAAGATCCTGCGCGCCTCGTTCTGCATCTATCGCGGCCGCGATCTCCTCCAGCATTTCTATGTCGAGCACTTCCCGAGCCACGACGACCCCGCCCGGACGGCCTACACCTTCAAGTATCACGGCTTTGTCCTGCCGATCGAGGGCCGGCTGTTCACCGTCGACTTCGAGACCATCCAGAGGAACGAGCTGACCTTCGGCATCTTCTCGACCGTCCAGCGCAGCGCCAAGCGCTTCATGATGGGCATCACCTGCGGGGTCGCGGCGACCATGTTCCGCCAACCCTTTGCCACCCGGATGGCGCTCCACTACCGCCGCCCGGGGATGCTCGGGCGCGAGGATCTCGCGCGGACGACGACGCTCGACGTCCACGACCCGGCCATCCCGCGCGAGGTGCGCGAGTATCTGGGCGACTCCCCGGACATGATCATGCCGCTCTGAGGCGCGCCATCCTGCGCCAGTTTTCGGCACGCCGCGAATTGCGCGGCCGGGGGGAAGGGTGTTGTCTACCGGGCGACGCGCACAAAGCCGGATCGTCCCATGCCCAACACGCTTCGCCCGCTCGCCTTCGCCGACGACTTCATCCACGCCGAACTGGTCGAGGACGCGGTCGATCTCGCGGTCGCCGACGCGATCGTGGTGAACCTCTCGCCGCGGCCGATGGTGACCGGTGACGACTATCCCGCGATCGTTCCGGCGTGGAAGTCGACCTGGCTCCGCGGCGGCACCCTTCGGCAGGCCGAGCGGGCGGCGATGATCCGGGTCCGGCAACGGGTCAACCTCGGCGGCTGCGGGCTGCGCGGCTGGGACTGGCTTGGCCACCGCATCCGGAGCTTTCCGCGCGACACGCCGCTCTACATCTCGGCCTTCGACCACGCCGGCACCGTCACGACCGACCCCCGCGTCTTCACCAACGAGCGGGGCCGGCCCGAGGCGGAACAGGTCTTCGACCTCCGCCTCAACCTCTGGTGGTCCCCCGGCGACACCGACTGCTTCATCCACAACGAGCACCCCTTCCTCGAGGTGCACACCCAGATCCACGGCACGGGCCGGATGCAGAAGTTCCGCGCCCGCGACGCCGCGACGCTCTACGAGGACGTGCCGATGGCGCCGGGGGCCTCGCACGACCCCTTCTGCCGGGTGAGCGGGCGGAATGCCTGGAGCTATCCCTGGCACCGCTACTACGCCGACACCGACGCGGTCTGGCTCGCGGTCGAGCTTCACCCCCGGGGCTGACGGCCGCGCGGGTTCGCTCCCCCGGGGGGAAGGGCCGGGTCAGGCGCCGGCGGGCGCCCCCGGCGCTGCCACCCCGGCGGGGTTGTGGCAGCGGAAGCTTCGCAGGGTGCCGATCGCCGTCAGCCCGGGCGCCTCGGTGCGGCAGCGGGCCAGCGCGAAGCCGCAGCGGGGATGGAACTCGCAGCCGGGCGGGCGGGCGATCAGGCTCGGCACCTCGCCCCGGATCGCGGGGCCGCCCGCGCGGGCGTCGGGCTCGGCGCCCGCCGCGAGCAGGGCCTCGGTGTAGCGGTGGCGCGGCGAGGAAAAGATCACCGCCGTCGCCCCCTCCTCGACCAGCCGCCCGAGATACATGACGCCCATGCGATGGGCGACATGGCGGACGACGTGCAGGTTGTGGGTGATCATCAGGAAGGCGATGCCGAGCCGGGCCTGGAGGTCGTTCATCAGGTTCAGGAGCTCGCCCTGGACCGAGACATCGAGCCCGGCCGTGGGTTCGTCGGCGATGACGAGCTTCGGCCGGAGCGCGAGCGCGCGGGCGACGCCGACCCGGCGCGCCTGCCCGCCCGAAAGCTGGTGGGGGTAGCGATGGGCGAAGTCGGCCGCGAGCCCGACCTCGGCCAGAAGCCGCTGCACCTCGCGCCCGGGATCGGCCGCGACCCCGTGGACGCGGAAGGGTTCGGCGAGGATCGAGCGGACGGTGCGGCGCGGGCTGAGCGAGCCGACCGGATCCTGGAAAAGGATGGCGACGTCGCGCCGGAGGGCCCCGAGCCCCTCCGCGCCCGGGCCGGCGACGCTGCGGCCCTGGAAGCGGATCGTGCCGCGGGCGACGGGCACCAGCCCGACGATCGCGCGCGCGAGCGTCGATTTCCCCGATCCCGATTCGCCCACGAGGGCATAGGTCGTGCCGGCCTCGAGCGCGAGCGAGACCCCGGCCACGGCCTCGATCGGCGGCAGCGGGCGCAGGCCGAGGCGCCCGGCCAGCCCGCCCCCCGAGGGGAAGCGGACGGCGAGATCCTCGATCGCGAGCAGCGCGCTCACGCGACCGGCCGGGCGAGGGGTGCAAGCTCCTGCGCCCGGTGGCAGGCCGCCCGGTGGGTCGGGCCGAGCGCCCGCTCCCCGGGCCGCACCGCGCAGCGGTCGTCGCGGTCGGCACAGCGGGGCCGGAAGATGCAGCCCGCCGGCGGGCGGCGAAGGTCGGGAAGGGCCCCAGGGATGGTCGGCAGGGTCCGCGTCGCCTCGCGGATGCGGCCGGGGTCGCAGGTCAGGAGGGCGCGGGTGTAGGGGTGGCGGGCGTCGTGGAAGATGTCGCGGACGGCCCCCCGCTCCACCACCTCGCCGGCATACATGATGGCGACGTCGTCGCAGAGCCGGGCGATGGCGCCGAGATGGTGCGAGATGAAGAGGACTGCGCACCCCGCCTCGCCCTGCAACTCGCGCAGGAGGGCGATCACCTCGAGCTCGAGGGTGGCATCGAGGGCCGTCGTCGGCTCGTCGGCGATCACGAGGTCGGGCTTGAGGAGCAGGGCCATGGCGATGCAGATGCGCTGGCGCATGCCGCCCGAGAACTCGTGGGGATACTGCCCGAGGCGCCGCTCGGGATCGGGGATGCGGACCCGCGCCAGATACTCGACCGCGCGGCGTCGCTTCTCGGCCCCGCTCGCGCCCGAGCGATACTGGATCGCGACCATCTGCCGGCCGATCGTCAGGACCGGGTTCAGGGCCGTCATCGGATCCTGGAAGACGACCGTCATGCGCTGGCCGCGGATGGCGCGCATCTCCTCGGCCCCCATCGCGAGGAGGTCGCGGCCGTCGAGCAGGACCTCGCCCCCGAGGAGGCGCGCGTTGGACGGCAGGAGGCCGATGACGGCGCTGACGAGGGTCGACTTCCCGCAGCCCGACTCGCCCGCGATGCCGAGCACCCGCCCCCGCGCCAGCCCGAGGCTGACATCGCGGAGCGCGTGCAGCCGCCCGCCCGGGGTCTCGAACGCGACCGAGAGCCCGCGAAGGGCGAGGATGTCGGCGGCCATCAGCCCTCCCTTCGCAGGCGCGGGTCGAAGCGGTCGCGCAGGGTCTCGCCGAGGAAGGTGAAGCCGAGCGTCGCGGCCACGATCGGCAGGCCGCCGGCGATGGCCGGCCAGGGGCTTTCGCGAATGAAGGCGTAGCCGTCGTTGAGGATCGTGCCCCATGAGGGCGTCGGCGGCCGCACCCCGAGGCCGAGGAAGCTCATCCCCGCCTCGATGGTGATGACGACGGGGATGTCCATCGAGACGAGGATGAGGAGCGGCCCGATCAGGTTCGGCATGACGTCGAGGGCGAGGACGCGGGGGGCGGGCGCGCCGAGGGCGCGGGCCGCGAGCACGAACTCGGCGTGGCGCAGGACCATGGTCTGGGCGCGCACGACGCGCCCGTAGCCCGGCAGCGTGGCGATGACGACGACGGCGACGACGGCCTTGAGGCTCGGCCCCGTAAGGGTCACGAGGGCGAGCGCGAGCATTACGGTCGGGAACGAGCGCAGGGCGTCGAAGACGAGGAGCAGCGCCGAATCGAGCCAGCGCGGCCCGTATCCCGCCGCCATGCCGAGGACGAGCCCGCCGGCGAGCGAGATCGCCGTCGCCGAGAGGGCGACGAGGAGCGCAATCCGCGCCCCGTGTAGGACCCGCGTGAAGAGATCCCGCCCGAGGTGATCGGTGCCGAGCCAGTGGACGAGGCCGGGGTCGGCGAAGCGCTCGCGCGGGAGCATGGCGACAGGGTTGTGGGGCGAGAGGTCGGCAAGGAGGGCGGCCGCGATCACGACCACGACCATGACGAGGCCGAGCGCCCCCATGGGGTCGGCCACGACCGCCCGGAGCCCGGCAAGGCGGGGCGCCCGCCCGCCCGCCGCCGCCGCGGCATCGTCAGAGGCCGGCGCGGACACGGGGGTCGAGCGCTGCCGCGACGAGGTCGGCAGCGAGGGTCGAGACGACGTAGAAGACCGTGGTGACCATGACCGCGCCCATGACGGTCGGGTAGTTGCGGGTGGCGAGCGCATCGAAGATCAGCCGCCCGATGCCCGGCCGGGCGAAGACGATCTCGGCGAAGACGGCGCCCGAGATCATGTGGCCGACGCCGATGCCGAGCAGCACGACCGTCGGCACGATGGCGATCTTCAGCGCATAGCGGAAGGTGATGGTGCCCTCGGTCAGGCCGAAGGCGCGGGCGGTGCGGATGTGGTTCTCGGATAGGACCTCGAGCATCGTCGCCCGGACCATGCGCGCGAGATAGCCGACCCAGCCGAGCCCGACCGCGAGCGAGGGGAGGACGAGGTGATGGAGGCGGTCGAGGGGCTGGCCCGGCTCGCCCGCGCCGATGGTGGGGAACCAGTCGAGCGTCACCGCGAAGAGCAGGAGCCCCCAGATCGCGACCACGAACGACGGCAGCGCGATCGCCGCGACCGACAGGACGCCGACGAGGCGGTCGGCCGCGCTTCCCCGCCGCACGGCGGCAAGGCAGCCGAGCGGGATGCCGAGCGCCGCCGACCAGCCGATGCTCGCGAAGATCAGCGTCAGCGTGAAGGGAAGCTGCTCAAGGACGGTGTCGAGGACCGGCCGGTTGGTCAGGACGTCGGTGCCGAGATCGCCGCCCAGCACGCGGAAGAAGAAGCGCAGGATCTGCACCACCGCCGGCTGGTCGAGCCCCATCCGGGCCCGGAACGCCTCGCGCATCTCGGGCGAGGCGAGCGGGCCGAGCAGGACCGCCGCGGGATCGCCGGGGATGAACTGGATCATGGCGATGAGGATGACGAGGGCGACGGCGACGATGACCACCGCAAGCCCGCCCCGCCGGAGCGCGTAGGCCAGCATCAGCGCCGCCCCCGCGGAACCGCCCGGCGGCTGCGGGCCGCCGGGCCGGATCGCCGGAGCGGGCGGGGTCCGGGCCCGCGGCCCGAACCCCCGGACGGGCCGGCCCGCCGGCCCGCGGTCCCGGTCACGTCAGGCCACCGGCCTGAACCCGTAGAAGATCGGGTTGCCGGCCGGCATCAGCGCCGGCTCGACGGTGTCGCGGTAACCCACCCCCACCGCCTCGTGGGTGAGGAAGAGGTAGGAGCCCGACTCCTCCATCAGGTCCTGCATGCGGACATACATCGCCGCGCGCTTGGCGTTGTCGGTCTCGAGCTTTGCCTTGGCGTTCAGCTCGCCGTATTCCGGGCTGTTCCAGCGCTCCCAGTTCCAGATCCCGATCTGCTCGGGAACGAACCAGTCGGTCGCGAAGGCGGGGTCGGGCTGCATCGAGAAGCGCTGGATGAGAAGCTGGATCGTCTTCCAGGTGTCGCCCGATGACTGGTCGCCGATGCTCCAGAAGGTGCCCGAATCATGGGGCCGGATCTCGACGTTGATGCCGACCGCGGCGAGGCTCGCCTGCACCGCCTGCGCGGCCGAGACGCGCTCGGCCTTGTTGAGGACGTCGATCGTGCAGTCGAAGCCGCCGCCGAGTCCGGCCTGCTTCAGGAGGTCGCGGGCGCGGTCGGGGTCGTAGCCGTAGATGAGCTTGTCGCGGTGGCCGAGAAGCCCCGGCGCGATGAGCCCGGTCGACGGCACCGCCGCCCCGAAGTAGGCCGCCTCGAGCACCGACGGCACGTCCACCGCCTGCTGGACGGCGCGCCTGACCTCGAGCTTGTCGAAGGGCGCGTGCTCCTGGTTCATGCCCAGCCAGACATAGGCGAGCGACGGTTTGACGGCGACCTTGCCGCCCCGCGGCGGGGTCGCGCGATAGCGCGGGATCGAGCTGACCGCGACCCAGGTGTAGTCGATGTCGCCCGCCTCGAGCGCGATCTCGGCCGTCTTCTCGTCGTCGATGGGGATGACGTGGACCTCGTCGAAGACCCCGGGCGTGCCCGGCCAGTCGGGGTTCTTCGCCAGCACGAGGCGCTGCTTGGGCAGCCACTCCCGGATCGCGTAGCGGCCGCACTGGGCCGGCGGGCGGGTGTCGAACCTGCCCCCCGCGGCGGTGACCGCCGCCCGCGAGAGGATGCGGCCCGAGCCGAAGACGAGGCCCACGTTCCAGAGCGGCGGGAAGGCCTCCCTGAGGATGATGACGCCCGACCTGTCGTCGCTGACCTCGACATGGTCGAGGGCCGCCCAGTCGCCCTTGTAGGGCGAATCGAGGGCGGGGTCGATCATGCGCTCGAGCGAGAACTTGACATCGTCGGCGGTGACCGGGCCATGCCCGTCCGACCACACGAGCCCGTCCATGAGCGTGAACTCGATGTGCGTGGCATCGACCTGTTCTAGCCGCGTGGCGGCATCCTTCTGCCACTGCCAGCTGTCGCCCGCCGCCATGGTGGCAAGGCCCGGCAGGATGTTGCGCATGACGTCGTCGTCGGGGGCCGCCTTGCGGAAGGCGGGGTCGAGGTTCTGGATGTCCGAGTAGGCCCGGACGCGCAGGACCTTGCCGTCCTGCGACAGGGCGGCGCGCGGATAGAAGCCCGCGGCCAGGCCGGCGGCGGCCATCGAGGCGAGGACGCTTCGCCGGTTCATCGGGAACTTGCGCATTTCTTCCCCTCTTCTTCGTTGCCTGAACTCTCTCCGGCCAGCCGGCGGCCCGGCTGGCCGGCCCTCGGCGGGCGCTAGACGTGGTCGCGTGGCACGTCGAAGCGGCGGTCGTGCTCGAAGATCCGTTCCCCGTTCTCCCATGCCTCGAGATGCGCTTCGAAACGGAAATGGGTGGCGCTGACGCTGGCCCGCAGGTGGCCGGCGACGGCGAGGTCGAGCCCGTCGCGGCCGAACTCCTTGCGGAAGACGCTCTCGACCCGCGCCGACAGGGGGTCGGCGGGGTGGATGGCGTAGGTCCGCGTCTGGGTCACGCCATACTGCCAGTCGATGTCGTCGATGCGGTGCTTGCCGTCGTCCTGGACGCGCAGCATCACGACCTCGCCGGTGCGGATGTCGCGGGTGACGGTGAACGCGCTCGAGGGCTTGCGAATCTCGGTCTTGACGAGGGCGGGGCCGTTCACCGCTGGCGCGAAGGGCCGGAGGTCGTCGTCGGCCGGCCGGGGCGTGCGCACCGGCAGGTCGAGCGACGATCCCGCGAGCTCGAGCGTCAGCGTCGTCGCCCCGGGCGAGGGCCAGACGATCGGCCAGTAGGCGGACGAGACGGCCAGCCGCAGGCGGCTGCCCCGGCCGATGCGCTGGCCGCAGTCGTTGAGCTTGATCGCGACGTCGTAGAAGCGTCCCGGCTCCACGGGCTTCAGATCCACATGGCCGTCGCGGTGGGTGAGGTTGAGAAGGCCGTAGCTCAGCCGCGTCGCGCTGCCGTCGGGCAGGACCTCCGACAGCACCGCCGCCACCAGCGCGTCGGCCCGGTCGGCGCTGATCCGGAACCGGGCGACGGGGGCGCCGAGAAGGTCCAGGGGCTCGCCGAAGGGGTCGCTGTCGAAGACGAGCGAGCCCCCGGCCTCGAGGCGCTGGTCGTCGGGCTCGTCGGCCTCGATGCCGAAGGGGCACCACTTGCCGGCGGCGAGGCCCACGGTCTGCGGCGACGCGACCGAGAGCCGCGCCGCCGTCCCGCCCGCCTCGCCCGAAAGGCGCCCGGGGGCCAGGCCGAGCCGCCGCGGCGCCACCGCCGGGCTGGGCCAGGCGGGATCGGCGACCCAGCGGCCGGGCCGGACATCGTGGTGGGTGCGGGGCGGCACCGTGTCCTGCAGCCAGGCCCTCAGCATCGGCTCGTCCATGATGCCGGTGTCGATGTCCTTCAGCCAGTGGTCCCACCAGCGCAGCGTCTCCTGCAGGAAGCCGATCTGCGGGCCGGGCATGGCAAAGTTCGGATACTTGTGCGCCCACGGCCCGACCAGCCCCTTGCGCGGGCAGCGGAGGTGCTCGAGCATGCGGAAGACCGCGTTCGAGTAGCCGTCCATCCAGCCGCCGACGAGGTAGGTCGCCGCCGTGATGGCGCCGTAGTCCTCGCAGATCGAGCCGTGGCGATAGAAGTCGTCGCGGCGCTGGTGGCGGTGCCATTCCTCGACGTAGAGCCCGCCCTGCTCGAGCCTTCCCCGCCACAGCGCCCGCCACTGGTCGCCGACGAGCGCGGGGTCGGGCGGGGTCGGGGCGATCGCGAACATCGACGAGCCCCAGGCGAACTTGTCGACCAGCACGCAGCCGCCCATGAAGTGGATGTCGTCGGCATAGCGGTCGTCGGTCGAGCAGATCGAGATCACCGCCTTGAGCTGCTTCGGCCGCCGGGCGGCGATCTGGAGGCCGTTGAAGCCGCCCCAGGAGATGCCGATCATCCCGACCCGGCCGCTCGACCACGGCTGGCGCTCGATCCAGTTCATGACCTCGAGCGCGTCGTCCTGCTCCTGCCTCAGGTACTCGCCGAGGAGCACGCCCTCGGAATCCCCCGCCCCGCGCATGTCGACGCGGACGCAGGCATAGCCGCGGGCGGCGACGTAGGGATGGTTCAGGGCGTCGCGGTCGGCGGTGCCGTCGCGCTTGCGGTAGGGCAGGTATTCGAGGATCGCCGGCACCGGATCGGCCTCGGCATCGACGGGCAGCCAGATCTGGGCCGAAAGCACGATGCCGTCGGAGAGCGGGATCCGGGCGTGGCGGATGATGCGGATCGGGCGGATCGTCCCTGCGCTGGCCATGTCGTCTCTCCGGTCCCTCGAGCCTTCGTCCCTCACGCCTGCCCCGGGGGGCGCGCCCGCCTCAGCCCCGCAGCCGGGCGCCCTTCGGGTCGTAGCGGGCGGCCGTGCGGACCACGGCCGGCCGCGCCTCGCCCTTCACCAGCACCTCGACCGCGGCGCCGTCGGCGATCGCCGCCGGGCGGAGGTAGGCGAGCGCGAGGCTCTCGCCGGTGCGCGGACCGAAGCCGCCCGAGGTGACGTAGCCCACATGCTCGCCGGCGCGGAAGACCGACTCCCCGCCCCAGCAGTCGGCGTCCGTGGCCGCGACGACCAGCGTCACCAGCCGCTCCCCGATCCGCTCGCCGAGCGCGGCCGCCGCGGCGCGGCCGACGAACTCGCCCTTGTCCCAGCGCACGAAGCGGTCGAGGCCGGGGGGGAAGGGGGAATAGTCGGGCGAGAGCTCGAGCCCCCAGCTCGGCCAGCCCTTCTCGAGGCGAAGCCACATCAGCGCCCGCATGCCCGCAGGCCGGAGCCCGAGGTCCTCGCCCTCGGCGAGGAGGCGGGCGAGGAACGCCTGCTCGTAGGCGAGCGGGAAATGGATCTCGTAGCCCGCCTCGCCCGTGAACGAGAGGCGCAGGACCACGGCCTCGGGGCAGCCGTCGAGGTCCATGGCGCGGTTGGCCATGAAGGGCAGCGCGCCGTCGTCCACCGCCGCCGCGCCCGCCGGGCCCGCGACCCGCGCCATAAGCGCCCGCGCCCGCGGCCCGGCGAGATGCAGGCCCGTCCACGCCGAGGACAGGTTGTCGATCCGGACCTCGGCCCCGGCGGCAAGGCCGAGGTCGAACCAGCGTTCGTGGATGCGCTGCGCGGCCCCCGACCCGACGAGGAGGAAGCGGTCCCCCTCGAGCGCCGAGACGGTGAAGTCGCCGATCAGCCGGCCCTTCGGCGACAGCATCGGCGCGAGCGCGCAGCGCCCGGGGGCAGGGATCCGTCCCGCGAGCAGGTGGTCGAGCCAGCCCCGCGCCCCCCGGCCGGCGACGAGGAAGCGCGAGTAGGAGGCGATCGCGAAGAGGCCGACGCCCTCCGCGACCGCCCGGCCCTCGGCGACCACGGCATCGAACCAGTTCTGGCGGCCCCAGGCGTAGCGGTCCGCCGGCTCCTCGCCCGGGCGCGCGAACCAGAGCGGCACCTCGAGCCCGAAGCTCTCGCCCCAGACGGCGCCTCGCCGGGCAAGCTCGGCGTGCGCCGGCGTCATCCGCACCGGCCGGCCGGCCGCGAACTGCTGGCCGGGATAGACGCGGTGCGAGCGGTGCTCGTAGAAATAGCCGCTGCGGACCCTGGTGTAGCCGCGCCCGGCCCAGCCGCCGAAGCGGGCGACATCCCAGGCCGTGACGTCCAGCGAGGGCTCGCCCTCGGTGATCCATTCGGCGACGACCCGGCCGACCCCGCCGCCCTGGTTGAACCCGGTCATTACGCCCGCCGCGCAGTGGTAGTTGCGCTGGCCCGGCCAGGGCCCGAGCAGGGGGGCGAGGTCGGGCGAGAAGATCATCGGGCCGTTGATGACGCGCTTGACCCCGGCCGTCCCCAGCACCGGCAGGACCTCGATCGCGTCGGCGAGATTGGCGTCGATGCGGGCAAGGTCGTCGGGGAGGAGTTCGTGGCCGAAATCCGGCGGCGTGCCGGCCTCGGCCCAGTGCACGCAGGTCGCCTCGTAGGCACCAAGGAGGAGGCCCTGGCCCTCGCGCCGGCAATACCAGTTGGCCTCGGCGCCCGAGACGTTCGGCATCTCGTGGCCGAGGGCCGCGAGTTCCGGGATCGCCTCGGTGACGAGATAGTGGTGCTCGACCGGCATCAGGGGCAGGCGGATGCCGGCCTGGGCCGCGACCTCGCGCGCCCAGAGCCCGGCGGCGTTGACGACGTGCTCGGCGACGAGGGTGCCCGCGGGCGTCGTGACCTCCCACTCGCCCGAGGCGAGCCGGCGCGTGGCCGTGACCGGGGTGTGGCGGCGGATCGTCGCCCCGGACAGCCGCGCCCCCCGGGCCAGCGCATGGACGACGCTCGAGGGATCGACATGGCCCTTGTCGGGCTCGTAGAGCGCCGCCCGCACGCGCCGGGTGTCGATGAAGGGCACGAGCCGGCGCATCTCCTCGACCGAGATGAACTCCGAGGGGATGGAGTTGCGCCGGCAGCGGTCCTGGAGAAGCTTCTGGCGGACGACCTCCTCCTCGGTCCTCGCGATCGAGAAGCCGCCCGAGCGGTGGTAGCCGAGCGCCTGCCCGCCCTCGGCCTCGAGCACGCCGTAGAGTTCGCGCGTGTAGCGCTGGAGGACGGCCGCCGAGGAGGGCGCGGTGAGCGCGAAGAGGCTGCCCGCGGCGTGCCAGGACGAGCCCGAGGCAAGTTCGCTGCGCTCGAGCAGGATGCAGTCGCGCCAGCCCGCCCGCGCCAGGTGGTAGAGGACCGAGGTGCCCGTCACCCCGCCGCCGATCACCACGACCCGGAAATGCTCGCTCACCCCGGCAGTCCCCGCGCATCGATCTCGGCCCGGCGCCGGGCGACGAAGGCCTCGAGCGCCTCCCCGCGGTCGGGCTCGAGGAAGGGCTGCTCGTAGGCGGCGAGCTGCGCCTTCCAGCGCGCGTTGGCGCGCTCGGTCGCGCTTCTCGCCCCGTCGGCGTGCCAGGCGTCGAAGGGGCGCATGTCGGCGAGAAGCGGGCGGTGGAAGGCGGTCTTGAAACGGGCGAGGGTGTGGAGGGCCCCGAAGAAATGCCCGCCCGGCGGGGTCGCGGCGATCGCCTCGAAGGCCAGGGCCTCGTCAGACAGATCGAGCGGGTCCAGCCACGCCCTCATGCTGCTGATCATGTCGGCGTCGACCATCACCTTCTCGAACGACGTCGTCAAGCCGCCCTCGAGCCACCCCGTAGCATGATAGATGAAATTGCCGTGCGAGAGAACCGACGCCCAGAGCGACATCGCCGACTCCATCACCGCCTGGGCATCGACGGCGTTCGAGGCGGTGACGTTGCTCGTCCGGTAGGGAAGCCGCCAGCGCCGCGCCATCTCGCCGCCGACGAAGACGGCGCGAACGTATTCGGGGGTGCCGAAGGCGGGCGCCCCCGAATGCATGTCGACGTTGGAGGTGAAGCCGCCGAAGACGACGGGCGCCCCCGGCCGCACCATCTGCGTGAAGGCGATGACGCCGAGCGCCTCGGCCGTCTGCTGGGCGAGGGCGCCGGAGAGGGTGACGGGGCTCATCGCGCCGGCGAGCGTGAAGGGGGTGACGATGACGGCCTGGTTGGCCTCCGACAGCGCCATCAGCCCGTTGAGGAGTTCGCGATCGACCCGGCGCGGCGAGTTGACGTTGATGACCGTGTAGAGCCCGGGCCGCGCCGCCAGCCCGTCGCGATCGGTGCCGCGGGCGATGGCGAGGATGTCGAGCGCATCCTCGACGCGCGCCCGCCCGATCGCCCGCGCCCCCCAGACGCGGTCGCTGAGGGTCACGAAGGCGCGGCAGAAGTCGAGATGGCGCGTCTCGACCGGCAGGTCGAGCGGTTCGACCGTGCCGCCGGCGGTGTGGACCATGGCGAGCGTGTGGTGGAGCCGGACGAGATCGGCCAGGTCGCGCGCCGTCCCGGGCCTGCGGCCGCGGTCGAGGTCGGAGACGTTGGGGGGGCCGGCGACGGGGACGAAGACGATGGCATCGCCGCCGATCTCGACATCCCGCGCGGGGTTGCGGGCGTGGAGGGTGAAGGTCGCGGGCGCCCGGGAGACCATCGCCCGGACGAGATCGCGGCCGAAGCGCACCATCCGCGTGTCGCGGTCGACCTCGGCGCCGTTCAGGGCGAGGATGTCGAGGGCGCGGTCGTTCTGGAACTCGAGCCCGAGCTCCTCGAGGATGCGGAAGGCCGTCGCCTCGATCCGCGCGAGGCCCTCCTCGCCCGCGACCGCGAAGGGCGGGTAGGGGTTGCGGCACCGCGACCAGGCGCCCTGCGCCACCTGCCGCTCGTGCAGCCGCGCCCCGCGCTCGGCGCTGATCCGGCCGCGGCCGGCTCCCATGACCATCCCCCCGTCATCGCCACGCCGCCGGCACCCGTCCCGGAGTGTCCCGCGCCGCGCGCGGACCCGCCGCGCCCCGGCCCGCCCTGCCGGCCGGCCGCGGTGCCGGCCGCCCCCGTCGCCCGCGCGCACCGTGCAAGCGCCCCCCACCCCTGTCAAGCGCCCCCCGCCGGCGCCGCCCCGCGGGAGGGCGGGGGCCTCAGGCGTCCTGCAGGTAGCCGTCCCGACCCTCGAGGAGGCGGCCCTCGAGGCGCGCGCTCTCGGCCGCATCGCGCACGCGCACCCGCGTCCCGACCGGCACGCGGTCGTGAAGGTCGATCGCGTCCTGGTTGAAAAGGCGGATGCAGCCCGCGACCGTCGCCTTGCCGACGGCCGATGCCTCCTGGGTGCCGTGGATGCGAAAGAAGGTGTCGCGGCCACCGCGGAAAAGGTAGAGCGCCCGCGCCCCGAGCGGGTTCGGCGGCCCGCCCGGAAGGCCGGCGGCGTAGGGGGCGTAAAGCTCGGGGTCCTGGCGGATCATGTTCGCCGTCGGCCGCCACGGCGGCCAGTGGGCCTTGCGCCCGATCACCCCCTCGCCGGTGAAGTTGCGCCCCTCCCACCCCACCGCAACGCCGTAGCGCAGGGCCGCCGCGGGCCCGGTGACGAGGTAGAGGACGCGGGCGAAGGGATCGACGACCAGCGTGCCGGCGGGCTCGGGGCCGGTGTAGGCCACGCTGACGCGGCGGTTGCGCCCGCCGAGGTAGGCCGCCGGCACCGCGGCGACTCGGAAGCCGCCGTCCTGGAGCGCCCCGTAGTGGCGCGCGACCTCGGAGGAGAGCGCGGCGGGCCCGACCGCGCAGGCGGCGAGCGGCGGGGCGAGGAGGGTCGCGGCAAGGCCTCGGAGCAGGCTTCGGCGGTCGGCCATCGGGAGCCCCCGGGACTGGCGTTCACCGGCCGAGGATAGCCGGCCCCGCCGGCCCTGCAAGCCACGCGGCCGTGAGGCCCCCTCAGCCTGGCGCGGTGCCGGTCGCGGCCGCGATCGAGGCCTCGGCGAAGGGGTCGCCGGCGGTGATGAGGATCGGCCCCTCGAGGACGATCGATTCCTCGCGCGTGCGCACCCGCACCGGCGCCCCCGGCCGCACCCGCCCGTAGAGGTCGAGGATGTCCTGGTTGAAGAGGCGGATGCAGCCGGCCGAGGTGGCAAGCCCGATCGAGCGGATGTCGTTGGTGCCGTGGATGCGGTAGTAGCTGTCGCGCCCGCCGCGGTAGAGATAGAGCGCCCGCGCCCCGAGCGGGTTCGAGAGCCCCCCCGGCAGGCCGCCGCGATAGGGGCCGTACATCCCGGGGTCGCGGGCGACCATGCGCGCGGTCGGTTGCCAGTAGGGCCATTCCTCCTTGCGCCCGACCGTCGCCGTGCCGCGGAAGCCGAGCCCCTCGCGCCCGACCGCGATGCGGTAGCGCATGGCGATGCCGCGCTCGAGGACCAGGTAGAGATGGCGGGCGAAGGGGTCGATGACGATCGTCCCCGGCCCGTCGCTGCCGCGGTAGGCGACAAGCTGGCGGCGGTTGCGGTCCGACAGGAGGTCGGAGGGCACGGCCGGGATGAGGATCTCGCCGTCCTGGACCTGGCCGTAGCCCGGCACGTCGAGGCGGGTCGCGACGTCGGTCGCCGGCGGCTCGGGGGCGCAGGCGGCGAGCAGGGCGAGCGCGAGCAGGGCGAGGGCGCGCAGGGCAAGCTGAATCGGGGCACGGGCCATGGCATTCCGCTGGTTTCGGTCGGCGAGTCGCGACAGCCGATCTGCGCAGCGCCCCTTGCCGGAAGTCAAGCGGCGGATCGGGGACAAGGGCGGTTCCGGCCCCTGCGAGGTCGTGCCGGGCCGGCCCCCGGCGCGACCTCGCGCGCCCTCCCCCCGCCGCCGCCGGCCGGGCCCCTTTTCCTTGCGCCTCCGCGCGCGCATATAGGCAGGGACGGCAGAACGAGGGGAAGTCCATGCTCGGGTTGAAGGACGCCAAGCCCGCCGCGGCGGCAGCGCCGGTGAAGGAGGGCAGCGAGGCCACCTTCATGGCGGACGTGATCGAGGCGAGCCGCGAGGTTCCGGTCATCGTCGATTTCTGGGCCACCTGGTGCGGGCCCTGCAAGACGCTCGGACCGATGCTCGAGGCCGCCGTCGCGGCCACGCGCGGGAAGGTGCGGATGGTCAAGATCGACGTCGACCGCAACCAGCGCATCGCCGCCCAGCTTCGCATCCAGTCGATCCCGACCGTCTACGCCTTCTGGCAGGGCCAGCCCGTCGACGGTTTCCAGGGGGCGCTGCCGGCCTCGGAACTCCGCACCTTCGTCGATCGCGTGACCGCGCTTGCAGGCGACGGCGGGCTGGCCGAGGCGGTGGCGGCGGCCGAGGCCCGGCTGGCCGAGGGGGCGGCGGTCGAGGCGGCCGAGGCCTTCGCGGCGATCCTCGTTGCCGACGCCGAGAACGCCGCCGCCCACGCCGGCATGGTCCGCGCCTATCTCGCCACGGGCGAGATCGACAAGGCCGCGGCCTTCCTTGCCGCCGCCCCGGCCAAGATCGCCAAGGCAGTCGAGATCGAGGGCGCCCGGGCCCAGATCGAACTGGCCCGCCAGGCGACCACGGCCGGGCCCGTCGCCGTGCTGAGGGCCCGCGTCACCGCCCACCCCGCCGACCTCCAGGCGCGCTTCGACCTCGCGCTCGCGCTGCACGCCGCGGGCAAGGTCGCCGAGGCGGTGGACGAGCTGCTCGAACTCTTCCGGCGCGACCGCGAGTGGAACGAGGGCGCCGCGCGCAGCCAGCTCATGACCATCTTCGATGCGCTCAAGCCGCAGGATCCCGTCGCGCTCAGGGGCCGCCGTCGCCTCAGCTCGATGATTTTCACCTGACGGCCGGCGCCGCCCGGAGGGGGAGGACGCAGGATGATCAAGGCCGCCGACCTGCCGCCGACGATCGCGCTCCTTCCCCTGCCCGGGGCGCTCCTCCTGCCGCGGGCGCGGCTGCCCCTGCACATCTTCGAGCCGCGCTACCTCGCCCTCCTCGACGACATCCTCAGGACCCGCGAGCGCCTGATCGGCATGATCCAGCCGCGCGAGACCCCCTCCCCCGCGGGGGCGTTGCAGGCCGTGGGCTGCGCGGGGCGGCTCACCGCCTTTGCCGAGACCGACGATGGCCGCTACATGATCACCCTCACCGGGGTCTCGCGCTTCCGCCTTCGCCGCGAGGTGCCAGGTTTCACCCCCTACATCCGCGCCGATGTCGACTGGAGCGACTTCGCGCGCGACCTCGGCCCGGCCGAGGCCGACGAGGATTTCCGGAGCGAGCCCTTCCTCGACCTCCTCGGGCGCTTCTTCGCCGCTCGCGGCCTGACCACCGACTGGTCGAGCCTGCGCCAGGCCGAGAACGAGCTTCTCATCAACTCGCTCGCCATGCTCTGCCCGTTCGCGCCCGAGGACCGCCAGGCCCTGCTCGAGGCGCCCTCGCTCGCCGCCCGCCGCGCCACCCTCGAGACCCTCATCGAGTTCGCGCTGCGCAGCGGCGCCGGCGAGGAGATCGTCCATTGACAGGGGTCGACGACGGCGAGGCGCCGGGCCCGGCGGCCGGGGCGGGGGGGGAGGCGGGCGGGGGGACGGGCGACCGCCGCGGCTTCGACCGGCGGATGCTCGAGGCGCTCGTCTGCCCCGTGACCCACGCCCCCCTGCGCTACGATGCCCCGCGGCAGGAACTCGTCTCGCGCACGGCCCGGCTGGCCTTCCCGATCCGCGACGGCATCCCCATCCTCCTCGTCAGCGAGGCCCGCGAGACCGACTGACGGCCGCCCCACCGCCCCCGCGCGCCCGGCCGGCCGGGCGACGTCCCCGTCTCCGGCCGCGCCGCCCCCGCGTGCGCCCGGACGAAGGGGCGACGCCCGCGGCTCCGGAACTCCCCGCGCGACCCCGTCGCGCGCTGCCCGCTGCCGCCTCGCGGCGCCGCCCCCCGCGCGCCGACGCCGCGGGCCGCCGGCCCCGGGGGGGCCGCTTGACGCCCGGGCGCGCCTTGGGCAAGGGGGGGGCCCCGCCAGCGACCGAAGGACGCCCCCGATGCCCGCCATCGACGCCGCCCGGCGCGCGGCCCTGTGGGCCGCCGCCCATGCCGCGGCCGACGCCGCCCGCGCCCCCACGCTCCGCCATTTCCGCACCGCCCGGCTTGACGCCGAGTCCAAGGAGACGGCGCGCTTCGACCCCGTCACCGTCGCCGACCGCGAGGCCGAGGCGGCGATCCGCGACGCGCTCGCGCGCCTCCGGCCCGAGGACGCGGTCCGCGGCGAGGAGCTTGCCGCCCGCGACGGCCGCTCGGGGCTGACCTGGGTCATCGACCCCATCGACGGCACCCGCGGCTATCTGTCCGGCACCCCGACCTGGGGCACGCTCGTCGCGCTCGCCGACGCCGGCGGGGTGCCGCTTCTCGGGCTGATCGACCAGCCCTACATCGGCGAGCGCTTCTGCGGCGGCTGGGGCGAGGGCTGGCTCGAGGGGCCGGGCGGGCGCCGGCCGCTTGCGACCCGCCCCCCCCGGCCGCTCGGGCAGGCGATCCTCTTCACGACCTTTCCCGAGATCGGCACCGCCGCCGAGGCCGCGGCCTTCCGCCGCCTCGCCGCCGCCGTCCGCCTCGTGCGCTACGGCATGGACTGCTACGCCTACGCGCTGGTCGCGCTCGGCCAGATCGACCTCGTCGTCGAGGCCGGGCTCGCCCCCTACGACATCGCCGCCCCGCTCGCGGTGATCGAGGCCGCGGGCGGCATCGTTACCGACTGGCAGGGGGGCCCGGCGCACCGGGGCGGGCAGGTGCTCGCCGCGGCCAACGCCGCCGTCCATGCCGCGGCGATGGCGGCGCTTGCGGGCCGGGCGGGCACCGAAGGCGCGCCCGCCTAGGCCGGGCGGCCGGGCAGCGGGGCGGGCGTACCCGCCACCCAGACGGCCGCGACGGCGCGGTCGTCGCCCATCATGATGGTCGGGAAGAGCGCCTCCCAGAGGTCGGCGGCGGCGGCCGCGCGCTGGGCGATGGCGGGCGTCGAGGCGAGGTCGATGACGACGAGGTCGGCCTCCATCCCGACGGCGAGGGTGCCGATGCGGTCCTCGAGGTGGAGGGCGCGGGCCGCCCCCGCAGTCGCGAGCCACCACAGCGCCGCGGGGTGCACGGTGGCGCCGCGGAGCTGGGCGATCTCGTAGGCCGCGGCCATCGTCCGCAGCATCGAGAACGAGGACCCCCCGCCGGTGTCGGTGCCGAGCCCGACCCGGATCGCCCCGCCGGCGAGCCCGGCGAGGTCGAAGAGGCCCGAGCCGATGAAGCTGTTCGAGGTCGGGCAGTGGGTGATCGAGGCCCCGGCCTCGGCGAGCCGCGCGCGCTCGCGCGCCGTCAGGTGGATGGCGTGGCCGAAGACCGCCCGCGGGCCGAGGAGCCCCGCCGCCTCGTAGACGTCGAGGTAGTCGCGCGCCCCTGGGTGCAGGCGGGCGACCCAGGCCACCTCCTCGGCCTGCTCGGAGAGATGGGTCTGCATCAGGCAGCCGGGATGCTCGGCCCAGAGGGCGCCGAGGGCCTCGAGCTGGGCGGGCGAGGAGGTGGGGGCGAAGCGGGGGCTGATCGCCACCCCGAACCGCCCCCGCCCGTGCCAGCGGGCGATCAGGGCCCGCGTCTCGTCGAGCGCCGCGGCGGCGGTGTCAGCGAGCCCCGGGGGGGCGTTGCGGTCCATCGCCGTGCGCCCGGCGATGACCCTCATCCCCCGGCTTCCGGCGGCGGCGAAATAGGCATCGACGCTCGCCGGCGCGGTCGTGGCATAGGTGCAGACCGTGGTCGTGCCGTGGGCGAGGAGGAGGTCGAGGTGGCGGGCGGCGATCGTCGCCGCATAGGCGGGATCGGCGAGCCGCATCTCCTCGGGGAAGGTGTAGGTGTTCAGCCAGTCGATCAGCCGCCGGCCCCAGCTCGCGATGATCGCGGTCTGGGGATAGTGGGCGTGGGCATCGACGAAGCCGGCCGAGATCAGGCGGGCGCCGTAGTCGGTGACCGCGGCCGCGGGATGGGCGGCGCGGAGCGCCTCGGCCGGCCCGACGGCGGCGATCCGCCCGCCCCGGAGAAGGACGCCGCCGCGGTCGTCGTGGCGCGCGGCGGCCGGGCCGAGCGCGAAGGGATCGCCGGCAAAGCTCAGCGTCTGCCCGATCAGCAGGCGGTCGGCCATGATGTCGTCCTTCGCAAGCCGGTCTGGAATCGGGGCGTGAAAACGGGCCGGCGGCGCGGGTGCGAGGGCCGCAAGTCGCCCCTGTCGCGGAGAGTAGCATTGCGCTAAGCCGGCGCCAGACGCTTTTCGCCCAGGGCGGAGAAAATCCCCGGCATGGAGCAGCGACCCGAGGACCCGCACTGGCCGGCGCCGGAGCCCGAGGCCCCGCCCATGGAGGCCCTGCGCGCGGCGATCGCGGCCGGCGATCCGGCGGGCCTCAAGGCCATGCTCGCGCCCCTGCACGCGGCCGATATCGCCGACATGGTCGAGCAGCTTGGCCCGGGCGAGCGGCGGGCGATGCTGGCGCTCTACCGCGGCGAGATCGACGGCGAGATCCTCTCCGAACTCGACGAGGAACTGCGCGAGGAGGTGATCGCGGCGATCACCCCCGAGGTCCTCGCCGAGGCCCTGCGCGACCTCGACTCCGACGATGTCGTCGACATCGTCGAGGATCTCGACCCCCCCCGGCAGGGGATGATCCTCGCCGCCCTCGATGCCTCCGACCGGGCCGCCGTCGAGCAGTCGCTCGCCTACCCCGAGCACTCGGCCGGACGGCTGATGCAGCGCGAGCTGGTGGTCGCGCCCGAGCACTGGACGGTGGGCGAGACGATCGACTTCCTGCGCAGCCGCGAGGGCCATCTTCCCGACCAGTTCTATCACGTCATCCTCGTCGATCCGCGGATGCGGCCGCTCGGCTACGTGACCCTCGGCCGGGTGCTCTCGTCCCGGCGCGAGACGCGCCTGCGCGCCATCACCGAGGACAGCTTCCGCACCGTCGCCGTCCGCGACGAGGGCGAGGACGTCGCCCGCGCCTTCAACAAGTATCACCTGATCTCGGCCCCGGTCGTCGACGATGCCGGCCGGCTCGCCGGTGTCATCACCATCGACGACGCCATGGAGGTGCTCGACCTCGAGCACGAGGAGGACATGCTGCGGCTCGCCGGCGCGGGCGAGGCGAGCCCCCTCGACGGCGTCCCGGCCACGGTCAGGAAGCGCCTGCCGTGGCTTGTCATCAACCTCTTCACCGCCTCGCTCTCGGCGATCGTCATCACCCAGTTCGAGGCGACGATCGCCAAGCTCGTGACGCTCGCGGCGCTGATGCCGATCGTCGCCTCGACCGGCGGCATCGGCGGCACCCAGGCGCTGGCGGTGGCCGTCCGCGCGCTCGCCACCCGCCAGATCACGCCCGCGAACGCCCGCCGGGTGATCTGGCGCGAGGCCGGAACCGGCCTCCTGAACGGGATCGGGCTGGCAATCCTGCTCGGGGTGGCGGGCTGGACGATCTTCGGCGAGCCCCGCCTCGGCCTCGTCCTCGGCCTCGCCATGGTCGCCAACCAGCTCACCGCGGCCCTCGGCGGGGTGCTCGTCCCCCTCGGCCTGACCCGCCTCGGCTTCGACCCCGCGCTCGCCTCGGGCACCTTCGTCACCACTCTGACCGACGTCATGGGCTTCTTCGCCTTCCTCGGTCTGGCGACGCTCCTCCTTCTCTAGGGCGGCGGCGGCAGGGGCGGCGGCCCCCCGGCGGCGCCCGGGGGGCGGAAGGCCGAAGGGGCGAAAGCGAAGGGGCGCCCCGCGGGGCGCCCCTGCCGTTCCCGCAAGCGGGGACGGATCACATGTCCATGCCGCCCATGCCGCCCATGCCGCCGGGCATTCCGCCGGGGCCGGCCTTCTCTTCCTTCGGCTTCTCGGCCACCATCGCCTCGGTGGTGACGAGGAGCCCCGCGACCGACGCGGCATCCTCGAGCGCGGTGCGAACGACCTTGGCGGGGTCGATCACGCCGAACTTGAACATATCGCCGTATTCCTCGGTCTGGGCGTTGAAGCCGAAGGTCGGGTCGTTCGATTCGCGGATCTTGCCCGCAACCACGGCGCCGTCGACGCCGGCGTTGGTGGCGATCTGGCGCAGCGGCGATTCGAGCGAGCGGCGGACGATCGCGATGCCGGCGTCCTGGTCGGGGTTGGCGCCCTTGAGGTTGCCGAGCTTCTTGGCCGCCTGGACGAGCGAGACGCCGCCGCCGACGACGATGCCTTCCTGGACCGCGGCGCGGGTCGCGTTCAGCGCATCCTCGACGCGGTCCTTGCGCTCCTTCACCTCGACCTCGGTGGCGCCGCCGACGCGGACCACGGCGACGCCGCCGGCGAGCTTGGCCACCCGCTCCTGCAGCTTCTCGCGGTCGTAGTCGGAGGTCGTCTCCTCGATCTGCTGGCGGATCTGGCCGACGCGGGCCGCGATCTCGGCCTTGTCGCCGGCGCCGTCGATGACCGTGGTGTCGTCCTTCTTGATGACGATCTTCTTGGAGCGGCCGAGCATGTCGAGGGTGACGTTCTCGAGCTTCATGCCGAGGTCATCGGAGACGACCTGGCCGCCGGTCAGGATGGCGATGTCCTGGAGCATCGCCTTGCGGCGGTCGCCGAAGCCCGGCGCCTTGACGGCCGCGACCTTGAGGCCGCCGCGCAGCTTGTTGACGACGAGCGTGGCGAGCGCCTCGCCCTCGACGTCCTCGGCGATGATGAGGAGGGGCTTCTGGGCCTGGATCACCGATTCGAGCAGCGGCACCATCGGCTGGAGCGACGACAGCTTCTTCTCGTTGATGAGGATGAGCGCGTCCTCGAGCTCGGCCACCATCTTGTCGGCGTTGGTGACGAAGTAGGGCG
>JADLCV010000252.1 GCA_020846995.1 Paracoccaceae bacterium | reverse complement strand
CCGCGGGGCTCCTCGGCGGCATGCCGGGGTTCCCGACCAGCGCCTGGAGCGCGGGCGCGCCCCCCGCCCCCGCCCCCCCGCTCGCCGCCGACTGGCGCCGGGCGGGCGCCCCGGTCGATCACGTCTTCACCCATTTCCGGCTCCGCCTCTGGCTCCTCGCGGCCGAGGTCGGGCTCGGGGCGGCGGCGGATCGCGGCGCCTTCGTCGCGGCCGCGGCCTTCGATCCCGCGGCCCTGCCCGCGCTCATGCGCAAGGTCTGGGCGGCGGCCGGTGGCCTCCTCGCGCCGCTGCCGGGGCCTGCCTCGCCCGCCGCCTCAGCCCGCCCTGAAGAGCGCTGCGACCTCGGCCGCGGCGGCGGCGAAGCCCCAGGGCGGGTTGATCGCGAAAAGGCCGCTTCCCTCGAGCCCGTGCCCGGGCCGGGCGGGCGGGAAGCGGACCTCGTGGCCAAGCCCGCGGTCGCCGAAGCGGGCGGCCAGCGCGGCGAGCATGGGCGCCTGCGGCGCCCCGGCCAGGAGGGGATACCAGAGCAGGATGACCCCGACCGGCCAGCGCCGGTGGAGGTCGGCGATGAGGGCGGGCAGGCGGGCATAGTCGGCCTTCACCTCCCATGAGGGATCGACGAGGAGGAGGCCGCGGCGGGGCAGGGGAGGGGCGAGGGCGCGGGCCATGGCGAGGCCGTCGGTGTGGCGGATGTCGGCCCGCCGGCCGGCCATCAGGGCGACGAGCGCGCGGTGCTCGGCGGGGTGGAGTTCGGCGAGGTGCAGCCGGTCGGCCGGGCGCAGGAGGCTGGCCGCGATCAGGGGCGAGCCCGGGTAGGCGCCGGCACCGTGGCGGTCGCGGACGAGGGCCACCGCCTGCGCATAGGGATGCCCGGGGCGAAGCCGCGGCAGGAGGCGCAGGACCCCCGCCGCGGCCTCGCCCGTCGTCGCCGCCTCGGGGCCGCCGAGGTCGTAGAGGCCGCGCCCGGCATGGGTCTCGATGTAGGTCGCTGGCTTCTCCCTGGCGGCAAGGCGGGCGAGGGCCCAAGCGAGGAGGGCGTGCTTGTGGACATCGGCCGGCCCCCCGGCGTGATAGGCGTGCTGGTAGGAGAGCATGTCGCCGACCCCTCGCGCCCTTCCCCCGTTGCGGCCGCGTCCCCGCGGGCGCAACCCCGCGGACCCCCCGCCCCCCCTACCGCGGTTTGCCGGCGGACGGAACCGCCCCGCCGCCCCGCTCCCGCCCGGGCGCCCGCCCGGGCTCGCGCCCGCCGTCCGCGGGGGGCTTGCGCCCGCGCCATCGGCACGGGCGGTCCCCCTCACCCCGGGGCGGGCGCCTCGCGCCGCCCGTGTCCGGGCGCGGGCCCGCGGCTCGGGGGCGGGGACGGGCGAGCCATGGCCCGGTCTGCACGCGGGTTCATCTTCCCCATATGGCGACGCCCGGGCCCACGGAACCGCCCCGCCGCCTCTCTCCCGCCCGGGCGCCAGCACCGGCAGCGCCCGCCGTTCGGGGGGCTTTCGTCGTGCCACTGGCACGATGGTCCCCCCTCACCCCGGGGCGGGCGCTACGCGCCGCCCGCGGCCGGGCGCTGTCCGTGGCATGAGGGTGAGGAGGGGCGATCCGCGGCCCGTTCCGCGCAGGGGACCACGGGCCTCATTCGGCGACGTCCGCGATACGGAACCACACCGCCCCTTTACCCCCGCCCGTGCGCCAGCACGGGCGGCGCCCTCCGTTCGGGGGGCGCTGCCCGTGGCTCTTGGGAGAGGACGGGAGGACGACGGTCCGCTCTGCCCAAGGGTCGGCGGGTCCTTCGCGGCGACGCCCGCCCCGGAGGAACCGCGCGCCCCGCCTCAGCCCCGCATCCGGCCGACCATCTCGGCCATGTCGCGGCTCAGCCCCGGGGTCGCGGCGATGCGGGCCAGTTCGGCCGCGATCAGGGCCCGGCGGCCGGGATCGTAGCGGGCCCAGGTCTCGAAGGCCGTCGACATCCGCGCCGCGGTCTGGGGATTGACGGGATCGAGCCGCAGGAGCCAGTCGGCTGTCAGCCGGTAGGCGGCGCCGTCAGGGTGATGGAAGCCCGCCGCGTTGGCCGCGAGCGCCCCGAAGACCGCGCGGAAGCGGTTGGGGTTCCTCCAGTCGAAGGCGGGATGGCCGCAGAGCCGCGCCGCCGTCGCCGCCGCCGCCGCCGGGGCGGCATGGACGACCTGGAGCGTGAACCACTTGTCCATCACCAGGGGGTCGCGGCCCCACTGGCGGGCGAAGGCCGCCGTCTCCTCCTGGCCGCGGCCGACCGCGAGGAGGACCGCGAGCGCCCCCGCCATCTCGGTCATGTTGTCGGCCCCGGCAAAGAGGCGGGCGGCACGGCGGCCGTCATCGAGGCGCGACAGGAGCCCGAGCGCCGCGAGCCGGAGCGCCCGCCGCCCGGCCGCCCGGGCCTCGGGCGTGTAGGGGCCGGGGACGGCCATGGCCTCGCAGAGTTCCGGCAGGGCCGGCGCGAGGTGGCGGGCGATCGCCGCGAGAAGCGCCTCGCGGGCCTCGTGGATGGCGGCGGGGTCGGGCGTCGCGCCCGCCTCGGCCAGCCCCTGGGCGAGGTCGTCCTCGGAGGGGAGCCGCAGCGCCAGGGCCCGGAAGGCGGGGTCGAGGCGGTCGTCGCCGGCCATCCGCGCGAGCGCGTCGAGATAGGCAGGCCCCGGCGCCGCCCCCGCCCGCACCATCGCCATGAGGACGTCGCGCCCGAGCGCCCGGCCCGCCTCCCAGCGGGTGAAGGCGTCGCTGTCGTGGGCGAGAAGGAAGGCGCGCTCCTCCGGGCTCGCCTCGCGCTCGACGATCACCGGGGCCGAGAAGCCGCGCAGGAGCGAGGGGACCGGGCGGCCGGCGAGCCCCTCGAAGCGGAAGGTCTGCTCGGCCCCCTCGAGTTCCAGGACCGTCGTCGCCACCACCTCGGCCCCGCTCGCGGCGTCGAGAAGCCCGACCGCGACCGGGATCGGCAGCACCGCCTTCACGGGCTGGCCGGGGGTGGGCGGGGTCCGCTGGGCGAGCGTCAGGCGGTAGGTCGCCCCGTCCCAGTCCTCGGCGACCGTCAGCCGCGGCGTGCCCGCCTGCGCATACCAGCGCCCGAAGGCCACGAGGTCGCGGCCGGTCGCGTCGGCAAAGCAGGCGAGCCAGTCCTCGATCGTCGCCGCCCGCCCGTCGTGGCGGGTGAAGTAGAGGTCGAGCCCGGCGCGCCAGCCCGCCTCGCCCACCAGCCGGTGCAGCATGGCGATGAGCTCGGCCCCCTTCTCGTAGACGGTGGCGGTGTAGAAGTTGTTGATCTCGGCGTAGCTCGCCGGGCGGACGGGGTGGGCGAGGGGGCCCGCGTCCTCGCGGAACTGGCGGGCGCGGAGGGCGAGGACGTCCTCGATGCGCTTGACCGCGGGCGAGCGCATGGCGGCCGTGAACTGGCGGTCGCGGTAGACCGTCAGGCCCTCCTTGAGGGAAAGCTGGAACCAGTCGCGGCAGGTGATGCGGTTGCCGGTCCAGTTGTGGAAATACTCGTGGGCGACGACCGCTTCGATGCGGGCATAGTCGTCGTCGGTGGCCGTCTCGGGGCTGGCGAGCACGTAGCGCGAGTTGAAGATGTTCAGCCCCTTGTTCTCCATCGCCCCCATGTTGAAGTCGTCGACGGCGACGATGTTGAAGACCGAGAGGTCGTATTCGCGCCCGTAGGCCTCCTCGTCCCAGCGCATGGCCCGGATGAGGCTGTCCATGGCGTAGCCGGCGCGACCCTCGTCGCCCGCCCGCACCCAGACGGCGAGGGCGACCTCGCGCGCCGAGCGGGTGAGGAAGCGGGCGCGGTGGGCGACGAGATCGCCCGCGACGAGGGCGAAGAGGTAGGCGGGCTTCGGCCAGGGGTCCTCCCACTCGGCCCAGCCGGGGCCGCGGGCGACGGGGTTGCCGTTCGACAGGATGACCGGCAGGTCGCTCTCGACGCGGACCCGGAAGGGGGCCATGACGTCGGGCCGGTCGGGGTAGAAGGTGATGCGGCGGAAGCCCTCGGCCTCGCACTGGGTGCAGAACATCCCGCGCGAGAGATAGAGGCCCTCGAGCGCGGTGTTGGCGGCGGGGTCGATCTCGACCTCGGCCTCCCAGAGGAAGCCCTCCCCGGGGAGGGCGGCGGCGGGGAGGGTGATGCCGGTGGCATCGGGGGCGGCCTGCACCGGGCGGCCGTCGATCGTCGCCCCGAGAAGGCGCAGCCCCTCGCCGTCGAGGCGGAGGTCGTGGCGGCCGGGGGCCGCCGGGTTGGGGCGGAACCTGACGCGAGAGGCGACCCGCGTGGCCGCCGGCGCGAGGCGGAAGGTGAGTTCGACCGCATCGACGAGCCAGGCCGGCGGGCGGTAGTCGGCGAGGTGGACGGCCTCGGGGGCAGGGTCGCGCACCATGGGGTCTCCTCTGGCGGGGCAGGGAGGAGGTCTAGGGCAGATTCCCCGGGGATGGAACCGCGCCCGGTGCGCCCCCGGCTGCCGGACCGCGCCGGCCCGCGAAGGAAAGCGGGGGGGCCGGGGGGCGCTGCGGGAAGACCGCGGCGGAGCGAGCCCGCGAGGCGCAACCCCTCCCGCGCAGGCCGTCCTCCCCCTCCCGGCCGGGCGCCGGGGCGGGCCTGACCCCCCGCGGCACGCGGCCCCGGGCGGGGAGCGTGGCGGGTGCTGCGGCCTTCGGGCGCGGGGCCCGCGGCCGGGCCCCGGGCCGGGCGGGCCGCGCCACTCACTTCGCGCCGATGTGGCGGGCGAGCTTCGCGAGCGTCTGCAGCCCCAGCGCCGGGGCGCCGATGTCGCGCGCCGCCCGGTATTCGGCCGCCGTCACGAAGACCATCGTCAGCGTCACCAGCGTGCCGCCGCCGCGGCCCTCGAGGCGCACCGAGGCGTCGGCGTGCCGGGGCCCGTTCTCGCCCCAGTGCAGCGTGTAGTCGATCCGCGCCGGGGGAATCATCGTCGTGTAGCGGTGGTGGTTGGGAAAGACGGTGCCGTCGGGGCCGATCATGTCGAAGACCCACTCCCCGCCCGCGCGCAGGTCGATGCGGCGGGTCCGGCAGGAATACCCCTCGGGCCCCCACCAGCGGGGAAGGTGGGCGGGGTCGGCCCAGGCGGCCCAGACCGCCGCCGGGGGAGCGGCGATCAGCCGCTCGATCACCATCCGGCGCCGGGCCTCGGGTTCGGCCGCGGGCGCCGTCGTTGCGGGTCCACTCATCCTGGAAGCCCTCCTTCGGGGCAAGGCAGCAGTCGCGGGAAAGGCGGCGCCTGGGCGTCGCCCGGGGGGCCCCTCGCCCTAGGGCGCGAGCGTCCGGGCGAAGGCCTCGAGCTGGGTCGCGACCGTCCCCCAGCCCTCGTGAAAGCCCATCTCGGCGTGCCGGCGGGCCGTCGCGGCATTGCCGTGGCGGGCGAGGGCCGTGTACTCCGTCCCCTCGGGGTGGTCGGCGAGCGTCAGGATGGCGCTGAAGCCGAGGCCCGGCGGCGAGGCCGGCCGCCAGTCGGCGAGAAGGACGTCGGAGAAGACGAGCCGGGTCTCGGGCACGACCTCGAGAAAGCTGCCGTCGTTGGGATACTCCCGGCCCTCGACCTCCATGAGCGTGAAGAAGCGTCCGCCCGGGCGGGGGTCGAGGATCGCCTCGAGGACCCGGTGGGGCTTCGGCACGAACCAGGGCCTGAGGAGGTCGGGCTCGGTCCAGCAGCGCCAGACGGCGCGGCGGGGGGCCTTGAGGATGCGGTGCAGGCGGAGGTCGAGATCAGTCATCGCGGGGCTCCCGGGGAAGGGTGGCAAGAAAGGCCTCGAGGCGGTCGAGCCGGCCCTCCCACATCCGCCGCTGGGCCTCGAGCCAGGCCTCGGCCGCGGAAAGCGGCGCCGGCGTCGCCCGGAAGGTGCGGGTCCGGCCCGCCTTGCCGCTGGTGACAAGCCCCGATTCCTCGAGCACGGCGAGATGCTTGAGGACCGTGGGCAGGGCCATGCCGGTGGGCCGGGCAAGGTCGGTGACGCTCGCCGGCCGGTCGAGCAGGCGCTCGACCATGGCCCGCCGGGTGGGGTCGGCGAGGGCATGAAAGAGGCGGTCGAGGGTCGGGTCGTGGCGCGACATGGGGTTGAGGATGCACCCCCGCGGGGCGGCTGTCGAGGAGAAACTTAGCCGGTTGGCAAAGTATTTTCCCTCCCCTCGCCGCCGCGGGCCGTTGTCTTGGCGGGGCGTTCCTTCTAGTGCTGGCGTCCGCGGCCGGTGGGGAGGGCGGAGGATGGCGGCACGGCTGGAACGGGCGGGGCTTGCGGTCGATGCCACGCTCGCGCGGTTCGTCGAGGACGAGGCCCTGCCGGGCACCGCCGTCGCGGTGGAAGCCTTCTGGACGGCGCTGGCCGGCCTCGCCCACCGCTTCGCCGCCCCGAACCGCGCCCTCCTCTCCCGCCGCGAGACGCTCCAGCAGAAGATCGACGCCTGGCACCTCGAGCGCCGCGGCTGGCCCGAGGATGGCGCGGCCTACCGTGCCTTCCTCGCCGCGATCGGCTATCTCGAGCCCGGGGTGCCCGATTTCACCGTCACCGTGCCCGCGCTCGATGCCGAGATCGGGGCCCTCGCCGGCCCCCAGCTCGTCGTGCCCGCGACCAATGCGCGCTTCGTCCTCAACGCCGCCAATGCCCGCTGGGGATCGCTCTACGATGCCCTCTACGGCACCGATGCGGTGGGCGGCGCGGCCCCGGCGGCGGGCCCCTATGACGCCCGTCGCGGGGCCGAGGTCATCGCCCGCGCCCGCGCCCTCCTCGATGCCGCGGCCCCGCTCGCGGGGGCGTCCTGGGCCGCGGTCACGGGCCTCCGCGTCGAGGGCGGGGTGCTCGTGGCGCTGACCGCCGCCGGGCGCACCGGGCTTGCCGATCGCGCCCGCTTCGCCGGCCACGCCACCGGCCGCGGCGGGGCGCTCGCCCGCGTCTACCTCGTCAACCACGGGCTTCACATCGGCCTCGTCATCGACCGCGGCCACCCGGTCGGGACCAGCGACGCCGCCGGGATCGCCGACGTCCTCCTCGAGGCGGCCCTCTCGACGATCGTCGATCTCGAGGATTCGGTCGCCTGCGTCGACGGCGCCGACAAGGCGCTCGCCTACCGCAACTGGCTCGGCCTCATGACCGGCACGCTGGCCGAGGAGGTGACGAAGGGCGGACGGACCTTCACCCGCCGGCTTGCCGCCGACCTTCCGGTCGTGCGCCCCGACGGGCGGCGGGCGATGCTGCGCGGCCGCTCGCTCCTCATGGTCCGCAACGTCGGGCTCCTGATGACGACGCCCGCCGTCCTCCTCGCCGACGGCACCGAGATGCCCGAGGGTCTCCTCGATTCCCTCGTGTCGGTCGCCTGCGCGCTCCACGACCTCCGCCGCCCGGGCGGGCCCGTGAACTCGCCCGGGGGCCATGTCTACGTGGTCAAGCCCAAGCTCCACGGCCCCGACGAGGCGGCCTTCGCCGACCAGACCTTCACCGCCGTCGAGGCGGCGCTGGGGCTTGCCCGCGGCACCGTCAAGCTCGGCCTGATGGACGAGGAGCGGCGGACCTCGGCCAACCTCAAGGCCTGCCTCCACGCGCTCCGGGACCGCATCGCCTTCGTCAACACGGGCTTTCTCGACCGCACCGGCGACGAGATCCACACCTCGATCGAGGCCGGGCCGATGGTCCGCAAGGGCGAGATGCGCGCCTCGGCCTGGATCCGTGCCTACGAGGACCGCAACGTCGACATCGCGCTCGCCTGCGGCATGGGCGGCCGGGCCCAGATCGGCAAGGGCATGTGGGCCAAGCCCGACCGCATGGGCGAAATGCTGGCCGAGAAGGGCGCCCACCCCGCGGCCGGCGCCTCGACCGCATGGGTGCCCTCGCCGACGGCGGCGGTGCTCCACGCCACCCACTATCACCTGACCGACGTCGCCGCCCGCCAGGCCGCGATCGCGGCCGGCGGGCCGCGGGGCCGGCTCGAGGACCTCCTCGCGCCCCCCGTCGCCCCCCGTCGCAACCTCAGCCCCGAGGAGGTCCGCCGCGAGGTCGAGACCAACGCCCAGGGCATCCTCGGCTATGTCGTGCGCTGGGTCGACCAGGGCATCGGCTGCTCCAAGGTGCCCGACCTCGACGACGTCGGGCTGATGGAGGATCGCGCGACCTGCCGCATCAGCGCCCAGGCGCTCGCCAACTGGCTCCTCCACGGGGTCGTGGGCGAGGGCGAGGTGATGGAGGCCATGCGCCGCATGGCCGTCGTCGTCGACCGCCAGAACGCCGCCGACCCCGCCTACCGGCCGATGGCCCCGGGCTTCGACGGGCTCGCCTTCCAGGCCGCCTGCGACCTCGTCTTCCTCGGCCGCTTCCAGCCCTCGGGCTATACCGAGCCGGTGCTGCACGCCCGCCGCCGCCAGGTCAAGGCGACCGCCGCCGGGACCGCGGCGCCGCCCTGAGGGCGGGTGCCGGGACAGGGGCGGGCTGCGGCCCCGCCGCACCGGCCGCGGGGATTTGACCGCAGGCCCCTCGACGGCCGCGGGGCGCCCGACTATCCTCTTGTGCCGAGGCAGGAATCCGTCATGGCACGCGCGGTCGTCGGCATCATCTCGAACAGCCTTCTGCTCAACGATCAGTATCCCGCCCATGCCGGCGGGCAGATGAACACCCGCGCCGTGGCCGAGGTCGCGGGGGCCCTGCCGCTCATCATCCCCGCCGACCCCTGTTGCGTCCGGGTCGACGAACTCCTCGAGGCCTGCGACGGCTTCCTCTTCACCGGCGGGCGGCCGAACGTCCACCCCGAGGAATACGGCGAGGCCGCGACCGCCGCCCACGGCGCCTTCGACCGCGGCCGCGACGCCGTCACCCTGCCGCTCGTGCGGGCCTGCGTCGAGCGCGGCCAGCCCTTCCTCGGCGTCTGCCGCGGCTTCCAGGAGGTCAACGTGGCCATGGGCGGCACGCTCCACCCCGAGATCCGCGACCTTCCCGGCCGCATGAACCACCGCATGCCCCCCGACGGCACGCTCGAGGAGAAGTTCGCCCTCCGCCACGCCGTGCGCTTCGCCGAGGGGGGCGTCTTTCACCGCCTCCTCGGCGCCACCGAGGTGATGACGAACAGCCTCCACGGCCAGGGCATCAAGGCCGCCGGGCGGCGCATCGTCATCGACGGCTGGGCCCCCGACGGCACCCCCGAGGCGCTCTATGTCGAGGGGGCGCCGGGCTTCACCCTCGCCGTCCAGTGGCATCCGGAATGGAACGCCGTCCACGACCCGGTGTCGCGGCCCCTTTTCGGCGCCTTCGGCGCGGCCGTGGCTGCGTATGGCGAAGGGCGCCGGTCCCTGCCCCTGCGGCGGACGGGCTGAGGTGCTCCGCTCCGAGGTCAACGCCATCCTCGCCGCGGCCGAGGCCCTCGTCGCCCGCTTCGGCGTTGCCCTGCCGCCCTTCGCGCGCTGGACCCCGGACGAGTTCCGCGCCCGCCGCGCCGCCGCCGCGGCGATCGTCGAGGCCCGCCTCGGCTGGGACGTCACCGACTACGGGCAGGGCGATTTCGCTCGCCTCGGGCTCGTGCTCTTCACGCTCAGGAACGGCCGGCCTGCCGACCCTGGTCGCGGCGGCGGCCGCTGCTATGCCGAAAAGCTCCTCATCTCGCGCGAGCGCCAGGTCGCGCCCATGCACACGCACCGGCGCAAGGCCGAGGACATCATCAACCGCGCCGGGGCCACGCTCTGCGTCGAGCTTTTCGCCTCGGGCCCCGACGGGGGCCCCGATCCCCGCGCCCGGGGAAGCGTGTGCACGGACGGGATCGAGCGGCCCTTCGGCCCCGGCGAGGTCCTCCGCCTCGCCCCGGGTGAGAGCGTGACGCTCCTCCCCGGCGACTGGCACGCCTTCTGGGCCGAGGGTGGCGACGTCCTCGCGGGCGAGGTCTCGACCGTCAACGACGATCTCGCCGACAACGTCTTCCGCGACCCCGTGGGCCGCTTCGCCGGCATCGAGGAGGACGCGCCCCCCCGCCGCCTCCTCGTCGCCGACTACGACCGCCGGCTTGCCTGACGGCGGGCGCCGCCGGCCGGCCGCCCCGGGGGCCCCGCCCCGCGCCGGGCCGTCCTAGCGCACGAGCACGCGGGTGCCGCGGACGACGCGGCCGTAAAGGTCGATGACGTCCTGGTTCAGCATCCGGAAGCAGCCCGAGGAGGCGGCAGTGCCGATCGAGCGCCACTCCGGCGTGCCGTGGATGCGATAGCCGCGGTCGACGCCCGCCTCGTCGACAAGGTAGATCGCGCGCGCCCCGAGCGGGTTCGCGGGGCCGCCCGGCTGGCCCTCGGCCCAGCGGGCAAGGTCGGGCTGGCGGCGGATCATCTCGGGCGGCGGCGTCCACACCGGCCAGGGCCGCATCGCCGCCACCGTCGCCACCCCCGTCCAGCCGAAGCCCTCGCGGCCGACGCCGATGCCGTAGCGCAGGGCCCAGCCGCCGCCGAGGACGAGCGTGAGGTGGCGCAGGGCGGTGTCGATCACCACCGTCCCCGGCGCCTCGGTGGCGGGATCGGCGACGACCTGGCGGTGGAACTCGAGCGGGATGCGGGCGAGATCGACGCCCGGGATGCGATGGCCGGCATCCGACATCGTCGAGTAGGAGAGGGCGGTGATCTCGGGCGGGGGCGGGGGCGGCGGCACGAAGGCCGCGCAGCCCGCGAGCGCGGGGAGGGCGAGGGCCGAGAGGACGAGCTGGCGGCGGGTCGGCAACGGCGGGGCCCCTGGCAGGCGTCGGGCGGGCAGGCTGCCGGACGCAGGCGAGGATAGGCGCCCGGCCGCGCCCCGGCAAGCCCGCCGCCCTGCGCCGGGCCCCGGGGCGATGTCCCCGGCGTCACCGTCACCGTCCAGGACAAGGACCGCCCCCCGCGCCCGCGGGGGCGCTGCGGGTCCCGGGGAGACGCGGCCCCGGCGCCGCGCCCCCCCCCCCGGGGGGCGCTGCGGCCGCGGGACGGGGCGGTGGCGGCGAAGGCCGGTTCAGGTGACGCGGGAGCGGGCGCGGAACTCCGGCCGGTCCCAGGCGCCCGTCGCCATCACCTCGGCCAGCGCGGCGGCTGCGCCCTTGACCTCGGCCATGCCGATGAAGAGCGGGGTGAAGCCGAAGCGCAGGATGTCGGGGGCGCGGAAGTCGCCGATCACCCCGCGCGCGATCAGGGCCTGCATGATGGCGTAGCCCTCGGGGTGGCGGAAGCTCACCTGGCTGCCGCGGGCCCGGGGGTCGCGCGGCGAGGCGAGCGCGAGGCCCGGGCAACGGGCCTCGACGGCGGCGATGAAGGCCTGCGAGAGTTCGATCGAGCGGGCGCGGACGTCGCCGATGTCGGCGATCTCCCAGACATCGAGGGCGGCGTCGAGGGTCGCGAGCTGGAGGATCGGGGGCGTGCCGACGCGCATCCGCTCGATGCCGCGGCCGGGGCGGTAGTCGGGCTCGAAGGCGAAGGGTGCCTCGTGGCCAAGCCAGCCCGCAAGCGCCGGGCGCACGGCCTCGGCCCAGCGCCGGGCGACGTAGATGAAGGCCGGGCCGCCGGGGCCGGAGTTGAGATACTTGTAGGTGCAGCCGACGGCGAAGTCGGCACCCGCGCCGGCGACATCGACGGGCAGCGCCCCGGCCGAATGGGCAAGATCCCAGACCGTCAGCGCGCCCGCCTCGTGGGCGGCGGCGGTCAGGGCGGCCATGTCGTGGAGCCGCCCGGTGCGGTAGTCGACCTCGGTCAGGAGGAGGACGCCGGTCTCGGCCGAGAGCGCCCCGGCCACCGCCTCGGGGGCGACGGTCACGAGCCGGAAACCCTCGCCGAGAAGCCGCGCGAGCCCCCCCGCCATGTAGAGGTCGGAGGGGAAGTTGCCGCTGTCCGAGAGGATGACGCGCCGGCCGGGGTTGAGGTCGAGGGCCGCCGCCAGCGCCTGCCAGACCTTGATCGAGAGCGTGTCGCCCGTCATCACGCTGCCCGCCGGGGCGCCGATCAGGCGCCCGATGCGGTCGCCGACCCGCGCCGGCAGGTCCATCCAGCCGGCCTCGTTCCAGCCCCCGATGAGGCGCGCCCCCCACTCCGCGCGCATCACCGCCCCGACGCGGGCCGCGGCGGCGACGGGCAGGGGACCAAGCGAGTTGCCGTCGAGGTAGATGAGCCCCTCGGGGATCGCGAAGTGCGCCCGCGTGGCGGCGAAATCGGTCATGGCCGGGCCCTCCCTCGGGCGCCGACACTGCCCGGCCGCGCGCCCCCCGGCAAGCCCCGCGAGGGCCCCCCCACCGGGGGCCCCGGGGGCCCGCCCTCAGCCCCCGCCCAGCGCTTCGAGGAGCGCGGGCGTCGGCCAGGCGTCGGCCGGCAGCCCGAGGCGGGCCTGTTCGGCCTGCACGGCGGCGCGGGTGCGGGCGCCGAGGATGCCGTCGATCGCGCCGACGTCGTGGCCGCGGGCGGCGAGGCGGCGCTGCAACTCGGCCATCGCCGCGGGCCCGAGGCCCGCCTCGGGGTGGCCCGCGGCATAGACCGGCGCCCCCTCGAGGCGGGTCGCGAAATAGGCCGCGGTGGTGACGTAGACGAGGCTCTGGTTCCAGGTGAAGAGGACACGGAAGTTCGCGAAGACGAGGAAGGCGGGCCCGAGGCGGCCCTGGGGCAGGAGGAGCGAGGCATCGGCCGCGGGCGAGGGGAGCGGGGCGCCCCGCGCCTGCACCCCGAGACGCGCCCATTCGGCGACGCTCTCGGTCCGGTCGAGCCCGGTCAGGCGCCAGTCGAGCGTCGGGGGCACCGTGACCTCGACCAGCCACGGCTCGCCCGCCCGCCAGCCGCGCCCGCGGAGCTTCGCCGCGGCGGTCAGGATGGCGTCGGCGACCGAGCCCCGCACGTCCACCCGCCCGTCGCCGTCGCCGTCGGTGCCGAAGGCGAGAAGGTCTCCCGGCAGCATCTGGATGTGGCCGATCTCGCCCGCCCAGGCGCCGCGGGTGGTGGCGGGGTCGATGTCGCCGCGGGCGGCAAGCCCGATCGCGGCCAGCACGTGGGGCCGGAAAAGCCCCGGCCGGCGGCAGTCATGGGCGAGCGTGACGAGGGCATCGCGAGTCAGGAAATCGCCCTGGCCGGCGCCGTAGTCGGTCTCGAAGGCCCAGAAGGCGAGGAGAATCCCGCGCGGGACGCCTTCCTCGGCGCGGGCCCGGGCAAGGAGCGCGCGGTGGCGCTCGGCCATGGCGGCGCCGCGGCGGAGGCGGTCCTGGGAGATGAGCGCCCGCGAGAAGTCGAGGAAGTCGCGCCGGAAGATCCCCTGGGCACGGTCGCGGCGCAGGACCTCGCCGTCCTGGCGGACGCCCCGGAAGAAGGCCGCGACCGCGGGCGCCGGGAGCCCGCGGGCCAGCGCCTCGGCCCTCAGCCCCTCGACGAAGGCGGCGAAGGGCCCGCTGCAGGCTTCGGCCGCGGCCGCCCTTGGCGCGATCGCGAGGAGGAGGGCGAGGGCGGAGAGGGCGGCGGCAGGGGCGGGGCGCATGGTCCGACCCTAGCGCCCGCGGATGCCGCCGCAAGCCCCCCGCGCCTGCCCGGCCCCCCTGGAGCGGGCCGCAGGTCCGGGTGCCGGGGGGCGGCGCGGCATCCGCCAAGTTGTCGCCCGGCCCTCCGCAGCGACGCGCGAGGGAGATGGGCCTCGCTGGGGCCGCCGACCGCCGGGGGCAGGCCGGACCACGGCCGGACCCTCCGGCACGAATGGCCACCCGGCCTTGCGCCACCCGTACGCCATGCCCGCAATGCCGACCTGCCGCGGGCCCGCCGGCCCGGATCGACCGGGCAAGCCCGCGCCGGCCGTTCCGGCCCCCCGGGGCGAGCGCCGGGTCGAAGCCGGTCGTCCGCGCGCCCTCGCCGGACGGGCGCGTCACGTCGCGCGCCTCGCCTGCGGGCGCGCCCGTCTGCCCATTCCAACGGTCCATCGCTCTGGATTCAAGACCTGAATCGCTTCAGGTCGGCAGTGCCGATACCGGCTTTACCCAGCGACCGGCGGGCTGTAGGCTCGCAGGAAAGGGAGTGTCCCTCGGTCCTCCCGACGACGGGCGGGAGGTGAAATCGGCGCTTCGGCTCGGGAGGGGGACTCGCCACATGGCGCAGGT
>JADLCV010000251.1 GCA_020846995.1 Paracoccaceae bacterium | reverse complement strand
TCCTGCCCGGCTGGCAGACCCGCGAGGGAACGCTGATGGCGGCCCTGGTGATGACCCTCGCCCCGGGCTGGAAGACCTACTGGCGGGCCCCGGGCGAGACCGGCATCGCGCCCGCCTTCGACTGGTCGGGCTCGGCGAACCTCGCCGGCGTCCGCCTGCACTGGCCGCGGCCGGTCGCGATCGGCGGCGGCCTCGGGGCGAGCATCGGCTACGAGGGCCGCCTCGTCCTGCCGATCGAGGTCGTCCCGGCGCGGCCGGGCGAACGGGTGAGGCTGGCCGCCGAGGTCGCGCTCGGGGTCTGCGCCGATCTCTGCGTGCCGGTCACGCTCGGGCTGGCGGCCGACCTCGCCCCCCCCGGCCGGCGCGAGCCGCGCATCGCCGCGGCCCTCGCCGACCGGCCGCTCGCGGCCGCGGAGGCCGGGGTGCGGGGGTTCTCCTGCCGGATCGAGGCGGCGGCGGGCGGCGGGCTCCGGGTCGCGGCCGAGGTTCTCCTGCCGCTCGCGGGAGAGGTGCGGGCAGCGGCCTTCGAGACCGGGGATGCCGGGCTCTGGGTCTCCTCGGCGCGGCTTGCGCAAGGGGCGGGGGCGGTCCGCGCAAGCGCCGACATCCTGCCCGCGGCGCCGGGCCCCGTCGCCCTCGACCGCTCGGCCCTGCGGCTCACGCTCGTCGGCGACGACACGGCGGTGGAACTCCGGGGCTGCCCGGCCGGGTAGCGCCGCCGCGCGCCCCCTCCCGCCCGGGCGGGCGGCCGGTCGGCCCCGGGGGGGCCGCGCCCGCCCTCGGGGGACGCGCCGGCGCCGCCCCGGTCCCGCGAGGGACGCTCGCCGCGAACTCCCCGCCCGCGCCGCCCTCAGAGGACGCGCCGGCGCCGCCGGGCGGCGGCGCGGAGGAGGCCGAGGGCGAGGAGGGCGTAGACGGCGAGGAGGATCGCGGCCGCGCCGGCCGCGAAGAGGGCGAGCGCGAGGGCCCCGGGACCGGTCCCCGCAAGGCCCGGAAAATGCCGCCCAACGGTTTCGGCGAGGGCCGCGGGCAGGCGCCCGGTGACCGCGACCGCCCCGACCGTCGCCGCCCCGAGGGCCGCGAGCGCGAGGGCGGCCAGCGCCATGGCACCGCGCAACCCCGCCCGGCCGCGGAAGGCGCGGCGCAGGGCCCGGCGGACGCGCCCGAGATCGGCCTGCACGGCCAGCATGGCCGGCACCAGCGCCACCACCAGCACCATGCCGAAACCGAGTCCGTAGGCGAGCGCGATCACCGTCGGCTTGAGGAAGAGGGCCTGGCTCGAGCTTTCGTAGAGGAGGGGGGCGAGGCCGAGGACGGTCGTCAGCGTCGTCAGCAAGACCGGCCGCAGCCGGTCGGCGGCGGCATCGACGATCGCCGGGACAAGGCCGCGGTCCTTCGGATGCTGGTCGACGGCCGCGACCAGCACGATCGCGTCGTTGATGATGATGCCGGCCATGCCGATGATGCCGACGGCCGAGAAGAGCGAGAGCGCGGTGTCCCAGAGCGCATGCCCCCAGATCGCGCCGACGAGGCCGAAGGGGATCACCGCCATGACGACGAGCGGGCGCGTCCAGCTGGCGAAGACCCAGGCGAGCGTGAGGTAGATGCCGAGAAGGCAGAGGACGAGGCCCGTGAGCGCGTCCGACAGGAAGGCGCGTTCCTGCTCGGCGAGGCCCGCGAGTTCGGTCCGGACGCCGAAGTCGGCCTCGATGCCGGGCAGGATGCCCGCCCGCAAGTGCTCGGTGATCGCCGCCGCCCGCGCCGGGTCGTCGCCGGCAACGTCGCCCGTGACGGTGACGAGGCGCAGCCCGTTCTCGCGCCGGATCGCCGCGAAGCCCTGCCGGCGGCTGACGGTGACGATGTCGGCGAGCGGCAGGTAGTTCCCCGAGGGCGCGCGCATCAGCATCCGGTCGAGGAAGTCGGCCGTGAGTTCCCCCCGGGCAAGCTCGACCCGCACGCTCGCCGTGCGCGGCCCGTCGGGAAAGCGCGCCGCCTCGATGCCGTTCAGCCGCTCGCGCAGGAGCCGGCCAAGGGCATCGACGCGGAAGCCGAGTGTCTGCCCCTGCGGGGTCAGGGTCAGGACCAGCTCCTCCTTGTCGTAGGCGAGGTTGTCCTCGAGGCCCGAGACCTCGGGGTAGACCGCGAGCCGGGCCTTGATGGCCTCGGCCGCGGCCTTGAGGGTGGCGCCGTCGGCGCCGGCCACGCGCACCGAGAGCGCGTCGCCCCCGGGGCCCGTCCGCCCGCCGCGGAACGAGACCTCCTCCGCCAGGGGATGGGGGTGCACCTCCTCCTGAAGCTCGGCGAGGAAGGCAAAGCTCGAATAGGGCCGCAGGTCGGGGTCGATGAGCTCGATCGAGATGGCGCCGAGGAGATCGGCGTCCTTGGTCTCGGCCGAGGGCAGGCCGCGGCCGGAGTTGCCGCCCAGCTCGGCCAGGACGAAGGCGACGGGCGAGGCCCCGTGGCGGGCGGCGAGGCGGGCCGCGACGGCGTCGGTCGCGCGCTGGAGTTCGCGCAGCATGGCGAGGCTGTCGGCCCGCGTGGCCCCCGGCAGCATGGCGAAGTTGCCGGTGATCGAGCCCTGCTCGGGGGAATCGAAGAAGCGCCAGGGGACATCGCCGCGGATGACCAGCGCCACCTGCCCGGTCAGCAGGGCGAGGGCGCCCGCGATCACCGGGTAGCGGGCGCGGATGACGGCGCCGACGAGGGGCCGGAAGAGGGCGGTGCGGAAGCGGTCGAAGCCGCGGTTGACGACGCGGTTCGGCCAGTCGTACCAGCGCGCCGCCCGGGCATGGGCGAGGGCGTGGCGCATGTGCGCGGGCAGGATGAGGAAGCACTCGACGAGCGAGGCGAGGAGCACGGCGTTGACGGTGAGCGGGATGTCGCGGATGAGCTCGCCGAAATGGCCCCCGATCGCGACCAGCCCGAAGAAGGCGATGATGGTCGTCAGCGCCGCCGCCACGACCGGCGCCGCCATCACCGTCGCGGCGTTCTCGGCCGCGACCGCCGGGGCCTCGCCGAGGACGCGGTGGCGGTGGTCGGCGTGCTCGCCGACGACGATGGCGTCGTCGACGACGATCCCGAGGGTGAGGATCAGCGCGAACAGCGACATCATGTTGAAGGTCATGCCGAGGGCCCACATGGCGGCGATGCCGGCGAGCATCGCGACCGGGATCCCGGCCGCGACCCAGAGCGCGGTGCGGGCGTCGAGGAAGAGGAAGAGGAGGACGAGGACGAGGACGAACCCGGCGATGCCGTTGTCGAGGAGGAGGGCGAGGCGGTCGGTGATCATCTCGGCGCGGGTGCGGACGAGTTCGACCTTCACGCCCGCGGGCAGCGTCGCCTGGAGGCTGCGGGCGACCTCGCCCACCGTCGCCTGGAGGGCGATCGCATCGCCCCCGTTCTCGCGGTCGACGCGCACGAGAAGGGCGGGGTCGGGCCCGACGAAGAGGGCGCGGTCGCGGTCGATCCCCTCCTCGGTCACGGCGGCGATCTCGCCCACCGTCAGGGCCGAACCGTCGGGGCGCGAGCGCAGGACGATGGCCGCGATCTCGCCCGCCGTCCGCCGGGGGCTGCCGGTCAGGACCCGCGCCGCCCCCCCGGCGACGTCGCCGGCCGGGGCGGCGGCGGTCTCGGCCGCGATCGCGGCGGCGATCTCGGCCATGCCGATGTCGTTGCCGATGAGCGCGTCCGAGCCGACCTCGACCCGGATCAGGGGGGCGGCGAAGCCCTGGATCGTCGTCCGCGTCACCCCGGCCTGGAAGAGGCGCTGGACGAGTTCGTCGGCGAAGCGGCCGAGCTGGTCGACCGACACCGGCCCGTGGATGGCGACATCGGTCACCCGGTCGCGCCAGACCCCCCGCGAGACGACCGGCGCCTCGGCGCTCGCGGGCAGGTTGCGCAGGGCCTCCACCGCCGCCCGGACGTCCTTCTCGGCGCGGTCCATGTCGGCGCCGGGGCCGAAGCTCGCGACGACGAGCCCGCGCCCGGCGGTCGCGCGCGCGGTCGTCCCCTCGACCCCCTCAACGGCGAGGATCGCGGGCTCGACGACCTGGACGACGGTGGTGTCGATGTCCTCGGCCCCGGCCCCGGGCCAGGCGACCGAGACCGAGACATCCTCGATCACGACGTCGGGGAAATACTGGGCCTGCATGCCCGGGAGGACGGCGAGCCCGGCCACGACCATGAGCACGAGGACGAGGTGGGCGGCGGTGCCGTGGCGGGTGAAATAGGCCAGGACCGGGTTGGCGCGGGGGGGGGCCTGACCGCCGGCCTCGCGGCCCCCCGCCTCGCCACCTGCGGCCTCGCGGCGGGCGTGGTCGCGGCCCGCGGCCATCGTCAGCTGCCCATCTGGGCTTCGATCCGCGCCACCACCTGGGCCGGCACCCGCTCCTCGCGCAGCTGGGCAAGCAGGCGCTCGCGGACCTCGGCCGGAAGCCTTGCGCTCGCCTCGACGAAGCCCATGAGGCGGGCGCGGCGCTCGGGGTCGAGCGCGATCATCCCCTCGGCCGCGGCCGCGGCCGGGGCGGCGGTGGCGGTGGCCGCGGAAACGGCAGGGTCGGCGGCCGGGCCGGCGCGGCGGACGCGCACGCCGGGGCCGAGCGCGGGCGTGCGCTCGGCGACGACGGTCGCGCCCGCGATCCCGGCGGCGGCCACGATCACGCCGTCGCCCTGGTGGCGCAGGAGCGTGACCGCGCGGGCCGCGAGCCGGTCGTCGGCCTCGACGACCAGGACCTCGCCCGTGGCGTCCACCGCCTGCGCGGGCAGGAGGGCGACCGCCTCGAGCACGGGCTCGGTCACGCGCACGGCGACGAAGTCGCCGGGGCGGAAGCCCGGGGCGGCGTCGATGGCGGCATAGACAAGGCGCCCGGTCTGGCCCTCGCCGACCGTGCCCGAGACGCGCGTGAGCCGGCCGCGGGCGACGATCGCAAGCCCGAGGACGTCGAGGGCGACCTCGACCTCGGCCGGGATCAGCGCCCCCGTGGCATCGAGGAGGCGGGCGTATTGCGAGGTCGAGAGGCGGAAGGCCACCTCGAGCGCGGCGGGGTCGATGAGGCGGGCGAGGCGCTCGTTGGCGGTGACGATGCCGCCCCGGACGGCGGTGACGTCGGCGAGCGTGCCGTCGAAGCCGGCAAAGACCTCGGTCGCGGCGAGCCGCCGCTCGGCCTCGGCAAGGGTGATGCGCTGGCGGGCGAGGAGAGCCTCGGACTGCTCGATCCGCGCCTCGGCCTGGGCGAGCGACTGGCGGCGGGCGAGGACCGCGCCCTCGGCCTGGGCGAGCGCGAGTTCGGCCGTCTCGACCGCCGCCGCCGAGCCCGCGCCGCGGGCGGCAAGGCTTTGCTGGCGGTCGCGCGCCTGGACCCGGAGGCGGGCCTGGGCGCCGGCGGCGTCGAGTTCGTCGCGGGCGAGGGCGAGGGTGCGGGTGGCATCGCGCCGGTCGGCCTCGGCGCGGGCGAGGTCGGCCTGGGCGAGGTCGCGGGCGGCGCGGGCGTCGGCGGGGTCGATGCGCAGGAGAAGCTCGCCCTCGCGCACCGCCGCCCCGTCCTCCATCGCCGCCGCAAGCTCGACCACGCGCCCGGCGGTCGGCGCCCGGAGGTCGAGGGTGCGCCGGCTCCGGACCTCGCCGTAGGTGACGAGGACGGGCGCGAGCGCCTGAGCCTCGGGGAAGACGACATTGACGGTGAAGACGCGCTCGCGCCCCGCCGGGGGACGGCCGGGGCCGGCGAGGCGGGCCTGCACGGCCTCGACGACGGTCGTCGCGGCGAGGCCGAGAAGGCCGAGCGTCAGCGCGACCAGGAAAAGGCCGGTCAGGCTGCGGCGCAGGAAGCGCATCGGCGGCTCCTTCCCCGCGGGCCGGGCGGGGCGGTCGTCATCGCCCCCGGGCTTAGCCTGCGCCCGCCCGCCGGAAAAGCCAATTCGCCGTGACGGGCGCGGCCGCCGCCGCCGCGCCCCCCGCCGCGGCGACACCCCGCGCCCGCGCCGCCCCTGCCCG
>JADLCV010000250.1 GCA_020846995.1 Paracoccaceae bacterium | reverse complement strand
GGATGAGGCGCGCCTGCTCGCGGTCCTGGAGGGCGGCGCGAAGGGCGCGAAAGCCCTCCTCGTCGGCGGCGCTGTCGGGAAAGTGCAGGGCCCGGATCAGGGTCGCCGGCGCCACCGCCGGGGCCGGGGCCTCGGGCGGGCCGCCAAGGGCGAGGACGGGCTCGTCCTCGGCCGCCACCCGGCCCGCAGCGGGCGCCGGGGCCGGGCCGGCGGCCGGGGTCGGCGGGGCCGGGACCAGCGCCGAAACCGGGGCGGGGGCCGGGGGCGGCGACGGGGCGAGAGCCGGCGCGGCGGCGGCCGGCGGGGGCGGGGCGGGGCGGGGCGGCTCGCGCCGGCTGGCAAAGGTCGCGGCCAGCGCCGCCGCCTCCTCGCGCAGGGCCGGCGACGGCGCGGCGGCCGGAAGGGCGGCCCGCCTTTCGCCCGCGCCGGCGGCGGCCCCGGCGACGAGGGCCGCGCTCGCCGCCTGCTGGGCCTGGGCAAGCTGGGCGTTGCGGATCGTCTCGAGCGCCGCCCGCAACTGCCCGGCCTCGGCCCGGAGGTCGCGGGCCGTGCGCAGGGCGACGGCGGCGAGCCACACGAGCGCCACCGGCAGGACGACCGCGACGGCGCCGAGGACGAGGTCGGTCTCGACCGTCACCGGCAGCCAGGCGGGATCGAGGAAGACCGCCGCCACCGCCGCGAGCCAGAGGATGGACAGGATCACGGCCACGACCTCGGCGAGACCGGGGCCGCGCGGCCCGGCGTCGCGCCCGTAGACCCCGAGATCGAGCGGGCGGTCGCGTCGCGCCTCGCCGTCGTTCCGCGGCATCTCCTCCGCCCTCCGGCCGTTCCGGTCCGCGCCGCCGCCGCCCGTGCGCGAGGGCTCAGACGTAGCGGATGCTGACCACCTCGTAGCTGCGGCGGCCGCCGGGGGTGCGGACCTCGACGGTGTCGCCCTCGTCGCGGCCGATGAGCGCGCGGGCCAGGGGCGAGCGGATGTTGAGACGGCCGCCGTCGATGTCGGCCTCGGCCTCGCCGACGATCTGGAAGGTCCGCTCCTCCTCGGTCTCCCCGTCGATCAGCGTCACCGTGGCCCCGAACTTGATCGACCCCGAGAGCCGCACGGGGTCGATGATCTCGGCCCGCGAGAGGATCGATTCGAGTTCGCGGATGCGGCCCTCGACAAAGCTCTGGCGCTCGCGCGCGGCGTGGTATTCCGCGTTCTCCGACAGATCACCATGGCCGCGGGCCTCGGCGATGGCGCGAATCACCGCCGGGCGGTCCTCGCTCTTCAGCCGCAGCAGTTCGTCGTCAAGGGCGGCATGGCCGCCGCGGGTCATCGGAATCTTGTCCATCGTTCACGTCACGCACAATCGCGGTCCGGGCAGCGTGATCGTGCCGCGCGGTTCCGCCAGATCCACCCGTCGGGCCACCTCAACCGATGGCCACGCTCAAGGCAAGCCCCCTCGGGGGTCCCGCCGGCCACGCCCGGCGGCGCACCGCGGGCGGCGGATCGGTTGACCCGCCTTGCCGCGCTGGTAGATAAGCGGCCCGAGCGCGATCTGCAACCGGCGTCCGGCGCGGACGCGACCAGCCCCGGGGGGAAGCGATGGCCGAGATCGTCCGCGAGGCGATGGACTACGACGTCGTGATCGTCGGCGCCGGGCCGGCCGGGCTCGCCGCGGCCATCCGGCTGAAGCAGATCGCGCCGGCGCTGGCGGTCGTCCTGCTCGAGAAGGGCTCCGAGATCGGCGCCCACATCCTCTCGGGGGCGGTCCTCGACCCCGCGGGCCTCGATGCCCTCATCCCCGACTGGCAGGCGCGCGGCGCCCCCGCCGGCGTCCCCGTCGTCGAGGACCGCTTCTGCATCCTCGGGCCCGCCGGCCACATCCGCATCCCCAACTGGCTGATGCCGCCCCTGATGGACAACCGCGGCGCCCGCATTGTCTCGATGGCGAACCTCTGCCGCTGGCTCGGGCGCGAGGCCGAGGCGCTGGGCGTCGAGGTCTTTGCCGGCATGGCCTGCTCGGAGCTCGTCTGGGGCGAGGATGGCCGCGTCGCCGGCGTCGTCGCCGGCGAGTTCGGACGCGCCCCCGACGGCAGCCCGGGCCCGGCCTACGAGCCCGGGATGGAACTGCGCGGCAAGTATGTCTTCCTCGCCGAGGGCGTGCGGGGATCGCTCGCCAAGCAGGCGATCGCCCGCTTCGGCCTCGACGCCGGCCGCTGCCCGCAGCAATACGGCCTCGGCATGAAGGAGATCTGGGAGATCGACCCGGCCCGCCACCGGCCCGGCAGCGTCCTGCACACCATGGGCTGGCCGCTCGGGCGCGAGGCCGGCGGCGGCGGCTTCCTCTACCACGGCGAGAACGGCCAGCTCTACGCCGGCTTCGTCGTCCACCTCAACTATGCCAACCCCTGGCTCTATCCCTACATGGAGTTCCAGCGCTTCAAGCACCATCCCCTGGTCGCCGGGCTGCTTCAGGGCGGCAAGCGCGTCGCCTACGGCGCGAGGGCGATCAGCGAGGGCGGCTGGCAGTCGCTGCCGGCGACGGCCTTCCCCGGCGGCGCCCTCCTTGGCTGTTCGGCCGGGCTCGTCAACGTCCCCCGCATCAAGGGCAACCACAACGCCATGCTGTCGGGGATCGCGGCGGCCGAGGCGGCGGCGGCGGCGATCGCCGCCGGGCGCGCGGGCGACACGCTCGAGGACTACGACCGCGCCCTCCGCGCCGGCCCGGTCGGGCGCGACCTGCGCCGCGTCCGCAACGTCAAGCCCCTGTGGTCGAAGGGCGGGATGCTCGCCTCGATGGCCCTCGGCGGCCTCGACATGTGGGTGGCGAACCTGACCGGAGGGACCCTCCTCGGCACGCTCCGCCACGGCGGGACCGACGCCGAGGCGACCGAGCCCGCCGACCGCCACCGCCCGATCGCCTACCCGCGGCCCGACGGCGTCCTCTCCTTCGACCGGCTGACCAACCTCGCCTTCTCGGGCACGAGCCACGCCGAGGACCAGCCGGCGCACCTGCGGCTGGCCGACCCCGCGATCCCGATCGCCGTCAACCTGCCCCGCTACGCCGAGCCCGCCCAGCGCTACTGCCCCGCAGGGGTCTACGAGGTCCTGGGCGAGGGCGCCTCGGCGCGCTTCCAGATCAACTTCCAGAACTGCGTCCACTGCAAGACCTGCGACATCAAGGACCCAAGCCAGAACATCACCTGGACGACCCCGCAGGGGGGCGACGGGCCCAACTACCCCAACATGTAGGTCACGATCCGGCGAGGCGCGGCAGGGCACGGGCGAGCCGGCGGGGGCTGCCGTTGTCACTGCGCCGGCGCGGCACTAGGCTCGCGGCCAAGGGGGGCGCGGCGCCTTCGCCCCCGTCGCCACGACGAGGCTCTCCCGTGCCCAGACCCTCCGCCCCCGCCCCTGCCGTCGCCCTCGCCCTCGCGCTGGCCCTCGCCGGCCCCGTCCTCGCCCCGCCGGCCCACGCCGCCGAGGGCACCGCCGGCCCCTACCTCGCCGCCCGGCTGGCCGGCGAGGAGGGCGATTTCGCCGTCGCCGCCGACTATTTCCAGCGCGCCCTCGCCCGCGATCCCCTCAACCCCGCGCTCCTCGAGAACGCGCTCCAGGCGCTCGTGTCGCTCGGCGACTTCGACCTTGCCCTGCCGGTCGCGCGGGCGCTGGCCGGGGCCGGGCTGAAAAGCCAGCTCGCGGCGCTCGTCATCCTCGTCGATGCCGCCCTGCGCCGCGACTTTGCCGCCGTCGCCGCGGCAACGGGGGCGAGCGGCGAGGTCGGCCCGCTGGTCGATGCCCTCGTCACCGCCTGGTCCGCGATCGGGGCGGGACGCATGTCGGAGGCGCTGGCGACGCTCGACGACCTCGCCGGCCGGCCGGGGATGGCGGGCTTTGCCGCCTATCACCGGGCGCTCGCGCTCGCCTCCGTCGGCGACTTCGAGGGCGCGGCCGACCTGCTCTCGGGCGAGGCGGCGGGGCCCCTGCGGCTCACCCGCCGCGGCGTCATCGGCTACGCCCAGGTCCTCGCCCAGCTCGACCGCCGGGACGACGCGCTCGCGCTCCTCGAACAGGCCTTCGAGGGCGGCGGCGACCCCCTCGTCGATGCCCTGCGCGACGATCTCGCGGCCGGCCGGCCGGTGCCCTTCACGCTCGTCCGCGATGCCGTCGACGGGCTCGCCGAGGTCTTCTACAGTGTCGCGCTCGTGCTCCAGGACGAGGCCGAGGACGGCTTCACCCTCCTCTACTGCCGCACCGCCGAGGCCCTGCGCCCCGACCACGCCGACGCCGTCCTCCTGTCGGCGCGCCTTCTCGACGGGCTCGGCCAGCCCGCGCTCGCGATCGCCGCCTATGGTTCCATCCCCACCGACAGCCTCTCCTTCCCGGCCGCCGAGATCGGCCGCGCCGAGGCGCTCTACCGCATGGGCAAGACCGCCGAGGCCGAGGCCGCGCTCACGGCCCTCGCCCTCGCCCGGGCCGACCTCGTCGGGGCCGAGGTCGCGCTCGGCGACCTTCTCCGGCGCGAGAGCCGCTTCGACGACGCCGCGCGGGCCTACGACCGGGCGGTGGCGCTCGTCCCCGCACCGGCCGAGCGGCACTGGTCGCTCTTCTACGCCCGCGGCATCAGCCACGAGCGCGAGAAGCGCTGGGAGCTTGCCGAGGCCGATTTCCTCAAGGCCCTCGAGCTCCATCCCGACCAGCCCGACGTCCTGAACTACCTCGGCTATTCCTGGGTCGAGATGGGCCGCAACCTCGACCGCGCCCTGGCCATGATCGAGCGCGCCGTCGCCGCCGAGCCCGACAGCGGCTACATCGTCGATTCGCTCGCCTGGGCGCTCTATCGCCTCGGCCGCTACCGCGAGGCGGGGGAGCACATGGAGCGGGCGGTGCTCCTGATGCCGACCGACCCCATCCTCAACGACCATCTCGGCGACATCTACTGGGCCGTGGGCCGCCGCCTCGAGGCCGGCTACCAGTGGCGGCGGGCGCTCCAGTTCGAGCCCGAGGAGGCAGCGGTGCCGCGCATCCGCCGCAAGCTCGAGGTCGGGCTCGACCGCGTGCTCGAGGAGGAGGGGGCGCCGCCGCTCGCGACCCCGGACGGCACCCTCTGAAGGCGCGGGCGGGCGATGGGCGAAAGCGCCATCGTCGAGGCCTTCGCGCCCGCCAAGCTGAACCTCGCCCTCCACGTCGTCGGCCGCCGCGACGACGGGATGCATCTTGTCGACAGCCTCGTCGCCTTCGCCGACGTGGGCGACCGGCTGACGGCGGCGACGGCGGGGGCGCTCGCGCTCTCGGTCGGGGGGCCCGCGGCGTCGGGCTGCCCGGCCGATGCCAGCAACCTCGTCTGGCGGGCGGCGCGCACGCTCGACCCCGCGGCGGGGGCGCGGATCACGCTCCACAAGGAACTCCCGGCCGCCGCCGGGCTCGGCGGCGGCTCGGCCGATGCCGCGGCGGCGCTGCGGGCGCTGGCGCTGCTCTGGGGCCGGCCCGGCCCGGCGCCGGCGGCGGTCCTTGCGCTCGGCGCCGACGTGCCGGTGTGCCTCGCCGCGCGGACGGCGCGCATGGGCGGCATCGGCGAGGTGCTGGGCAGGGCACCGCGCCTGCCGCGGGCCTTCGTCGTCCTCGTCAACCCCGGCGTCGGGCTGGCGACCGGGGCCGTCTTCGCCGCGCTGGCGCGCCGCGACAACCCGCCCATGGCCGCGACCCTCCCGCGCTTCGCCGACACCGCCAGGCTGGCCCGCTTCCTGCGCGGCTGCCGCAACGACCTCGAGGCGCCGGCCGCGGCACTCGTCCCCGCCGTCGGGGCGGCGCTCGCCGCGCTCGCCGCCCGGCCCGGCTGCCTTCTGGCGCGGATGTCGGGATCGGGGGCGACCGTCTTCGGCCTTTTTGCCGATCCGGGCCCGGCCGAGGACGCGGCCCTCGCCCTCGCCCGGCCGGGCTGGTGGGTGCGGGCGGCGGCCCTCCTGCCCGATCCCGGGCCGCGCGTCGCCCCCCGCTACGCCGCTCGCGCGACGACGTAGCCGGCCAGCGCGTCGAGCATCTCCCGGACCTCGCCCGCCGGCAGGCCGGCCAGCGCCGCCCGCGCCCGCCCGG
>JADLCV010000249.1 GCA_020846995.1 Paracoccaceae bacterium | reverse complement strand
TGCCGGCGGTGGGATAAGGAGCGGGGAATGGCCGTGGCGAGCCTTCTGGAATTCGACGGGAAACGCGACATGGACAAGCGCAAGGCGCTCGAGAGCGCGCTCGCGCAGATCGAGCGGCAGTTCGGCAAGGGCTCGATCATGCGGCTCGGGGCCGGCAACCCGGTGGCCGAGATCGAGGCCGTGTCGACCGGCTCGCTCGGCCTCGACATCGCGCTGGGAATCGGCGGCCTGCCCAAGGGGCGCATCATCGAGATCTACGGCCCCGAAAGCTCGGGCAAGACGACGCTCGCCCTCCACGCCATCGCCGAGGAGCAGAAGACGGGCGGCGTCTGCGCCTTCGTCGATGCCGAACACGCCCTCGACCCGGGCTATGCGCGCAAGCTCGGCGTCAACCTCGACGACCTCCTCATCAGCCAGCCCGACACCGGCGAGCAGGCGCTCGAGATCGTCGACACGCTCGTGCGCTCGGGCGCGATCGCCGTCGTCGTCGTCGATTCGGTCGCGGCGCTGACGCCCAAGGCCGAGCTCGAGGGCGACATGGGCGATGCCACCGTCGGCGCCCAGGCGCGGCTGATGAGCCAGGCCATGCGCAAGCTCACCGCCTCGATCAGCCGCTCGAACTGCATGGTCATCTTCATCAACCAGATCCGCCAGAAGATCGGGGTGATGTTCGGCAACCCCGAGACCACGACCGGGGGCAACGCGCTCAAGTTCTACGCCTCGGTGCGCCTCGACATCCGCCGCATCGGCCAGGTCAAGGACCGCGACGAGGTCGTGGGCAACCAGACCCGCGTCAAGGTGGTCAAGACCAAGGTCGCCCCGCCCTTCAAGCAGGTCGAGTTCGACGTCATGTATGGCGAGGGCATCTCCAAGACCGGCGAGCTCATCGACCTCGGCGTGCGCGCCGGCGTGATCGAGAAGTCGGGCTCGTGGTATTCCTACGCCGACGAGCGCATCGGCCAGGGGCGCGAGAACGCCAAGGCCTTCCTCAAGGCCAACCCCGCCGTCGCGGCCGCGGTCGAGGAACGCATCCGCGCCGCCCACGGGCTCGACTTCGCCATGACCGCGGGCGAGACGGGCGAGGAGGCGGCCGACGGCTGAGGCCACCCCCCCCGGGGGGGGACGGGTCCGGGCGACGGCAGTGGCGGCACGCATGACCCGGGCGGCGGACGGCGTGCCCCCGGCTGTCGCCCGTCTGTCGCCCGGCCGCCGCCCGGTTGCCGCGCGGCTGTCGCCCGGCTGTCGCCCGGCCGCCACCCGGTTGCCGCGCGGCTGTCGCCCGGTTGCCGCGCGGCTGTCGCCCGGTTGCCGTCCGGTTTCCGCGCGGCTGTCGCGCGGTTGCCGGGCCGGCGCGGGGCCGGCTTGGCGACGGTGCGGGGACGGTGCGGGGACGGTGCGGGGGGCCCGGTGCGCGAGGACGGTGCGGGGCCGGCGGCGTCAACGCGGGGCGGCGTGGGGGGCGCGGGTCTCGGACGCGACCGCCCGCCCCTTGGCGGTCAGGCGCAGGCGCGTGCCCGCGCGGGCGATCAGCCCGCGGTCGAGGCTGGCGAGGATCACCCGCCGGGCCCGCGGGCCGTCCCACATCAGATGGTCCGAGAGGGCCCGCGCCTCGGCCTCCTCCTCGGCCCCGCCGTCGCCGGCATGGGTGAGAAGATGCGCCGCGAGCGCCCGGGCGTCGGTGTCGGCCGCCGCCGCCCGCGCCGCCCGCCGCCCGGCAAGCAGCCCCTGGCCGGGCGCGAGCAGCGCCGCCAGCGCGAGGAAGGCGCCGGCGACGCACGCCATCGCGCCCGCGATCGAGACGTCCCCGGCCACGGCCACGCCGTAGCCCGCGACCGCCGCGGCGACGGCGAGCAGGGCCGCGAGCGCCAGCGCCCGGCCGAGGCGGTCGCTGAGGAGGAGCGCCGTCGCCGGCGGCACGATCGCGAAGGCGACGAAGAGGACGGCGCCCACCGCCTCGAAGCCCGCGACCGCCGTCACCGCCGTAAGCGCGAGGAGCGCGTTGCCGAGGAGGCGCGGCCGGAAGCCGAAGGCTGCGGCCAGCCCGGGGTCGAAGACCGAGAGCGTGAGCTCCTTCCAGAACGCGGCCACGAAGGCCGCGTTGAGGACGAGGACGCCCGCGAGGGTGAGGACCGCCCGCGGCACCGCCAGCCCCGCGACCTCGACGGTCTCGATCCAGACGAGCCCGATCTGGCCGAGGAGCACCGCGTCGGCATCGAGGTGGAGGTTGCGGGCGTTGAGGTTGATGAGGAGGATGCCGAGGGCGAACATGGCCGGAAAGGCGAGCCCGATCGCCGCGTCGGCCTTGACGAGGCCGCTCCGCGCCAGGGCCTCGGCGAGCCAGACGCAGAAAAGGCCCGCCCCCGCCGCGCCGGCGATCTGGAGGGGCCCGCCCATGGCCCCGGTCGCGAGCCAGGTGACGATGATGCCGAGGACGATCGCGTGGCTGACCGCGTCGGCGAGCATGGCGCTGCCGCGGAGCACGAGGAACGTCCCCGGCAGGACGGCGGCGAGCCCCACGAGCGCCCCGGTGAGCACGATCATGGCCGGGATCGAGGCGAAAAGCGTGCTCATCGCCCCGGCCCCCGCTCCCCCGGCCGGCGGCGGGCCGCGGCGAGGCCCGCCGCCGTCAGCTGCCAGTGCGCCGTGTCCTCGGGCGGGTGGGCGACGGCGCGCACGAGGCCCGCGGCGGCGAGGCGGCCGAGCGCGGGCCCGGAAGGGGTGCCGAGGGCCGCGTCCAGCATCCCCTCCTCGGCCCGGTAGGCGGGGTCGGCGTGGCTCTCGGCAAGCTCGGCGAGCGTCGCCAGCACCCGCTCGCCCGCGAGCCGGCGCCGCGAGGCGCGCCCCGCCACCCCCTGCCACAGGAGGCCGCGGCCGGGTGCGGCGAGAAGCGAGACCGCGACCACCGCGCTCGCCGCGAGCACGATCAGGGGCCCGGTGGCGAGCCCGCGCGCGGTCGCCGAGACGAGCGTGCCCGTGACCCCGGCGAGGGCCCCGAAGAGGGCCGCGAGCGCGACCATCCGCCCGAGCCGGTCGGTCCACTGCCGCGCCGCCGCGGCCGGGGCGACGATCAGCGCCGTGATGAGGACGACGCCGACGAGCTGGAGCCCGACGAGGACCGCGACCGCGACGAGGAGCGTGAGCCCGGTCTCGATCGCCGCCACGGGGAGCCCGGTCGTGGCGGCATAGACGGGGTCGAAGGCGACGAGCTTGGCCTCCTTCCAGAAGAGGGCGACGAGGCCGACGGCGAGCGCCGCGAGCCCGCCCGTCTGCCAGAGATCGGAGCGCAGCATCCCCGCCGCCTGCCCGAAGAGGAACGAGGCGAGCCCCGCCTGCCCGGCCGTGCCGCGGCCCTGGAGCCAGGTCAGGAGGACGAGCCCGAAGGCGAAGAAGGTCGCGAGCACGATCCCCTGCGCGGCATCGGCCTTGAGGCGGGTGGTGCGGGCGAGGGCGAGGGCCGCGAGGGCCGCCGCCACCCCCGTCAGCGCCGCCCCCGCCATCAGCGCCGGCAGCACGCGCGCGCCGGCGGCGATGAAGCCGAGGCAGAGGCCGGGGAGGGCGGCATGGGCGAGGACGTCACCATAAAGGCTCTGGCGGCGCAGGAGCGCGAAGGAGCCGACGACGCCGGCGGCCGCGCCGAGGATCGCCGCCCCGGCCGCGACCGTCCCCACCGTGTGATCGGCGAGGAGGGCGAGAAGCCCGCCTGCAACCTCTCCGCTCATGCCCCCTCGCCGGCGTCGATCAGCGCCACCTGGCCGCCGTAGGTCGCGCGCAGGTTCGCCGCCGTGTAGGTCGCCGCGACCGGCCCCTGCGCCACCACCCGGCGGTTGAGGAGCACGAGCCAGTCGAAGTAGCGCGTCACCGTCTGGAGGTCGTGGTGGACGACGACGACCGTGCGTCCGCGGCGCCGGAGCCCGTGGAGGAGATCGACGATGATGCGCTCGGTCGGGGCATCGACGCCCGCCATCGGCTCGTCGAGGAGGAAGAGGTCGGCGCCCTGGACGAGGGCTCGGGCGAGGAACACGCGCTGCTGCTGGCCCCCCGACAGCCGGCCGATCTGGCGGCGGGCGTAGTCCTCCATCCCGACCTCGGCGAGGGCGGCGCGGGCGGCGGCGCCCTCGGCCCGGCCGGGGCGGCGGAACCAGCCGAGGCGGGCGTAGGTGCCCATGGTGACGACGTCGAGCGCGGTGGCGGGAAAGTCCCAGTCGACCGAGGCCCGCTGGGGGACGTAGGCGATGCGGCGGCGGACGGCGCCGTAGGGGCGGCCGAAGAGCCGCACATGCCCCGCGACCGGCCGCACGAGCCCGAGGATCGCCTTGACGAGCGTGCTCTTGCCCGCCCCGTTGGGGCCGACGATCGCGGCCATGACCCCGGGCGGGAGGTCGAGGTCGATGTCCCAGAGCGCCGGCAGGTCGCGGTAGGCCACCGTCAGGTCCTCGACGTGGAGGGCGAGGCCGGGCTCGTGCAGCGCGCCCGCGCCCGCGCCGGGGGCGGGGGGCGGCGCGGTCCCGGCGGGGGGCGCGGGCGGGGTCGGGGCGGGGGGCGCGGCGGGAGTCATCGCGGGGGGTGCGGAGGCGGTCACGGGCGGGCCGGGTCGAGGCCCCAGGCCGCGGCCCAGGCCGCGAGCCCCTCGGGCAGGGGCAGGGCATGGCCGCCGAGGGCGGCGGCGATCACCGTCACGTTCCAGCGCGCCATGCCGATCACCGTGCCCTCGGGGGTGCCCTCGGGCCCCATCGCGTCGGCGTAGAGGGGCGGGCCGATCGCGACTTCGCGGCCGCGGTCGCGGACGGCCGCGACCATGGTCTCGATGGTGCGGGGATTGATCGTCGTCTCGACGAAGACGGTCGGGACGCGGCGCGCGGCGACCGTCTCGGCGACCGCGCGGATGTCGGCGACGCTCGGCTCGGCGGCCGTCGACAGGCCCTGGATGGCCTCGACCTCGAGGCCGTAGGCGCGGCCGAAGTAGCCGAAGGCGTCGTGGGCGGTGACGAGCACGCGGGCGGCGGGGGGAATCGTCGCGAGGGTTGCCTCCGACCAGGCGGCGAGCGCGCGGAGTTCCCCGGCATGGACGTCCGCGTTGGCGGCGATCGCCTCGGCGCAGTCGGGGGCGCGGGCCACGAGCGCCGCGGCGAGGGCCGGGAGGATCTCGGCCCAGAGTGCGGGAGACATCCACACATGGGGGTCGGTGGCGCCGTGGGGGCCGGTCATCAGCCGCCCGGCCGGGATCGCCGCGCCGAGGCCGACGACCGGCCGGCGGGCGCCCAGCCCCTCGAGGATGGCGGCCAGCCGGCCCTCGAGCCCGAGGCCGAGATAGAGGACGAGATCGGCCCCCTGGAGGCTTCGGACATCGCCCGGGGTTGCCTCGTAGAGGTGGGGATCGCCGCCCGGCGGCACGAGCGCGCTGACGGTCGCGCAGTCGCCGGCGAGGCGGCGCGCGCTGTCGGCGATGACGCCGAAGGTGGCGACGACCGCGACCGGCGCGGCCCCGCCCGCGACCGGCGCGGCGAGGGCGAGGGCGAGGGCGAGGGCGAGGGCAGGCGTCGGGAGCGGGCGGGGGGCGGGCATGGGGGGGACCGGGCTGGATTGCGAGTGAGAATTGTTCTCATTCCATGCCGAGGTCAAGGGGTGCAGTGCGCCCCCTGCCCCGCCGGCGCCCGTCGCCGGCGAGCCGCCGATCCCCCCCCCCCCCCCCGCGCCCCGCCCCGGCCGCCCGGCCCCCCCCCCCCCAGCCCGGTCCCCCCCATGCCCGCCCCCCGCCCGCTCCCGACGCCTGCCCTCGCCC
>JADLCV010000248.1 GCA_020846995.1 Paracoccaceae bacterium | reverse complement strand
AGGTGCGGGGCGAGGGCGGCGAGGCGGGCGGGGTCGAGGCCGAGGCCGAACTCCTCCGAACTCACCACCGCGAGGGGATGGGGTGTAGCCTCGATCTCGGCCAGAAGCGCCGCCCAGGCCGGCAGCGCGGCCAGCGGCAGGGCCGCGAGCTTCGGGTCCTTGAGCTGCCAGCAGAGCTGGAAATGGGCCTCGTGGATCCTGCCCGCGCGGGGATAGAGCACACCGATCGCGTCGAGCGCCGCGGGGTTGCGGGCGAAGGTGCTCTGGATGTGGGTGGTCCCGGTCTTGTGCGACCCGATGTGCAGGATAAGCCGCTTGCGCATCGCTCCGCCGCCCTCAGCCCGGCGCCGGCGGGCGGCCGATGCCGGCCCGGACGAGCGGGGTGTGGAGGGCGCAGGAATCGAGGAAGGCGAGCGCCTCGCCCGCGGCGCGGCCGGCGAGCCGCGTCCGGACCTGGCGGAGGGCGGGGGCGAAGCCCGTCGCCCTGACCTCGCCCGCGGCCACGCCGGCGAAGGCCGCGGGGCCGAGCGCGCCCTCGAGCACGGCCCAGAGCTCGGCCGCGGCGGCGGCGAAGGGGGCTTGCAGGTCGGGGCGCAGGTTCGCCCAGTTCCAGTTGAGGGTGTTGACGTAGGAGCGCACGATCGGGCCCATGCCGTTCCAGCCCTCGGCGAGCGCCCGCCGGGCGAGCAGGCGGAACATCTCGAGGGCGTAGAAGGCGCGCTCGTCGCCCTGGCGGATGTCCTGGCCCGGATGCTGGCGATAGCCGTAGGCAAGGTGGCGCGCCATCGGCACGCTGCCGGCATGGTAGAGCGTCAGGTGCTGGAAGAGCTGGTCGTCGAAGGCGCGGATGTGCTCGGGAAACCAGATCGCGCGGGCGTCGAGGAAGTCGCGCCGGTAGACGCGCCGCCAGATCGTCGGCTGGCCGACCAGCAGGACCGCGGCCGGCACCGGCGCCATCTCCCCGCCCCCGAAGGGGGTCCAGGCGAGGTTCCCGAAGGCCCAGTCGGTCGCCTCGTAGGAGGGCTCGCGCCTAAGCCCGCCGTCGGCCTCGGCCCATAGCGTCTCGAAGCCCGCCTGCACGACCTCGGCCCCGGTATAGCGGGCAAGGTCGAGAAGCCCGGCGAACATCCCCGGCCCCGGCAGGTCGTCGGCGTCGGCGAAGGCGATGTGGGTGGCGTCCGAAAGCATCCGGCCGCGGTTGCGGGCCGAGGCGCAGCCGGCGTTCTCCTTGCGGTGGACGCGCACGCGGCGGTCGTCGGCGAAGCGCCGGGCCACCGCCTCGCCCGAGCCGTCGGTGGCGCCGTCGTCGACGACGATCACCCCCACCGCCTCGTCCGCACCCTCGAGGATCGCGGCCACGCAGTCCTCGACCCAGGGGCGGGCGTTGTGGCAGGGCACGACGACGTCGAGCCCCTCGCGCCGGCCGCCCGGGTCGGGGGCGCGGCGCAGGGCCAGCGCGGGGACGCCGGCGACCGGCAGCCAGGTCTGCCGCCAGCCGGCGGCGCGATAGGCAAGCCCCGCGGCCACGGGCGACCAGGTCTCGCCGGTGATGACCTCGACGGGAACCTCGGCGAGGGCCTCGAGGATCGCCGTCTCGGAGCGGGGCGCGACGAGCTTGACGAGGGTCGGGGCGAGGGCGGCGAGGGCGGCGGCCGGAAGGGTAGGGAAGCTCTGGCCGGTCATGCCCTCGCCCTCGGCGGTGCCGGCCTCGAGGTAGCCCTGGAGGCTCGCGGGCCGCCGGTAGGAGCGGGGGGGGGCGAGGCGGGCGAGCGCCGGGGCGTCGCCGCCGGCGAGCGCCGAGGCGATGGCGGCGATGTCGTCCCCGGCGGCGCCGGCACCGACGGCGAGGTTCAGGGCCAGGGCATTGGCGATGCCGAGGCCGGCGATGTTGGCGGCAAGCGCCGCGAAGGCCGCGGGGTCGGGCTCGAAGCACCAGACCGTCCAGCCCGGGAAGGCGCGCGCGAAGGGCAGCGCGAAGGCGCCGAAGCCCGCGCCGATGTCGATCGCGACCCCGGCCGCGCCGAGGGGGGCGGCGGCGGCGAGCGCGGGCTCGTAGATCTCGCGCAGGCGCCAGAGCGAATCGGTGAGGATGAAGCCCGCCGACGGCGCCGCCAGCCGCAGGCGCTGGCCGAAGGCCGCGACCTCGACCGGGGCGGCCCCGGGGGCCGCGGCGGCCGGAGCGGCACCGGGGGCGGCATCCGGTGTGCCGGCGGGGGCGGCCCCTGGGGCGGGGGCGGGCGCGTCCTCAGCGGGCATCGGCGTGGCCACCGGGGAGGACGAGGAAGCGGTCGAGCAGGGCCGGATCGACGGCGGTGTCGGCGAGGTCGAGCCAGCGCGGATCGGCGAGCGCGAGGACGGTCGCGGCGAGCGCCCGGAACCCCGCCCGCTGCGGCCGGGCGATCATCGTCGCGCACCACTCGGCGAGCTTCAGGCACGAGGCGAGGACCGCCCCGCGGCAGGCGGGATCGTCGAAGTCGGGGGTGAGGGCGAAGGCATCGAGCGTCATCCGCATCACCGCCAGCACGTCGAAGCGGCGTTCGCCGGCGGTGGCGGTGATCTGCGGGCGGGCGTAGCGGCGGAAGTAGGTGAAGCAGGGGGTCTGGACGAAGGCGATGCGCCCGGCCGCGGCCAGCGCGAGGCTGTGGAAGAAGACGTCCTCGAAGTAGTGGCCGTCGGGAAAGCGCAGGCCGCGGGTCCCGATCAGGGCGCGCGCGACGGCCTTGCTTGCCGCCTGCGGCTCGAGCCCGTAGGCCTCGGCCCAGATGCGGGCGGCGGCGGGATGGTCGCGGCCGGCCGCGCCCTCGGGGCAGAGGTCGGCGAGGGCGCCGAAGCGACCGCTGTCGTAGAACGGGAGGGGCTCGCCCCGGATCTCGCGCAGGACGCCGCGGCAGAGGACGACGTCGGGGGCGTGCTCGCCGATCGCCCGGGCGATGGCGGCGAAGGCCCAGTCGGGCCGGCTGTCGTCGGCATCGAGAAAGCAGACATAGTCGCCCCGGGCATGGTCGACGCCGCGGTTGCGGGCGCTCGAGAGCCCGGCGTTGGCCTGGCGCAGGACGCGCAGCCTCGGGTCGGCGATCGCGGCGAGACGGTCGGCGGTGTCGTCGGTCGAGCCGTCATCGACGACGATATACTCGAAATCGGCAAATCCCTGGGCGAGGACCGAGCGCACGCCCGTGGCCAGCAGGGCGCCGTCGTTGTGCGTCGTGGTGATGCAGGTGAGAAGCGGCATCGCGCCCCGTCCAGCTCCGCCCAAGGCCCGCGCGCGAGCCGGGGACGGACATCGCGACTGCGCCGCCCTATGGCGCATGCCCCCGCGCTTGTCCAGCATGGGGCGGGGCGGGCGCCCCGGGCGCCCGGGGCGCGCGGGCGGCGCGCGCGGGCGATTGCCAGACCGGGGCGGACGGGCTAAGGCGCGGGCGCGCGGCGGGCGGCGGCAGGATGCCGGGGCGCGCGCGCGCGCGGGGAGCGGGCGATGGCGGAGCGGATCCTCGTCACGGGTGGCGCGGGCTACATCGGCTCGCATGCCTGCAAGGCCCTGGCGCGCGCGGGCTTCCTGCCGGTCACCTTCGACGATCTCTCGACCGGGCACGCGGTCGCGGTGCGCTGGGGCCCGCTCGTGCGCGGCAGCCTCATGGACCGGGCGGCGCTCGATGCCGCCTTCGCCCTCCACGCGCCGGTCGCGGTGATGCACTTCGCCGCCCTCTCGCTCGTCGGCGAGTCGATGCGCGACCCCGGACGCTACTGGCGGACGAACCTCACCGGGGCGCTGAACCTTGCCGAGGCGGCGGTGGCCGCGGGTTGCCCGAGGCTGATCTTCTCCTCGACGGCCGCGACCTACGGCGACCAGGACGGCGTCGTCCTCGCCGAGGACACCCCGCAGCGGCCGATCAACGCCTACGGGGCCTCGAAGCGGGCGATCGAGGACATGCTCGCCGACTTCCTGTCCGCCCACGGGCTCGCGCATGTCATCTTCCGCTACTTCAACGTCGCCGGCGCCGACCCCGAGGGCGAGGCCGGCGAGGATCACGACCCCGAGACGCATCTCGTGCCCCTGCTTCTCGACGCGATCGCCGGGCGGCGGCGCGAGCTTGCCCTTTACGGCACCGACTGGCCGACGCCCGACGGCACCTGCATCCGCGACTACGTCCATGTCGCCGACCTCGTCGACGCCCATCTCGCCGGGCTCGACTGGCTTCTGGCCGGGCGCGGCAGCCGCGCCTTCTGCCTCGGCAGCGGGCGGGGCTACTCGGTGCGCGAGGTGATCGCGGCGGCCGAGCGGGTGACGGGCCGGCGGGCGCCGGTGGTGCCGGCCCCGCGCCGGGCCGGGGATGCCGCGGTCCTCGTCTCCGGCAGCGCCCGGGCCGCGGCCGAACTCGGCTGGCGGCCGCGCCACGGGCTCGAGGCGATGATCGCCCACGCCCATGCCTGGGCCCTGGGCCGGGGCCGGTCGCTCGCCGCCGGGGCCGGCGCGTGACGGGGCGGGGGCGCATCCTCGTCGTCGGGGCGGGGCTCTCGGGGGCGGTGATCGGCCGGCTCCTGGCCGAGGCGGGGCTGGGGGTGACGATCCTCGAGGCCCGCGACCACATCGCCGGCAACTGCCACACCCGCCGCGACCCCGCGACCGGCGTCCTCGTCCATGTCTACGGGCCGCACATCTTCCACACCGACGATGCCGAGGTCTGGGACTACGTCCGGGGCTTCGCGACCTTCCGGCCCTACCTCAACCGGGTCAAGACGACGGTCGCGGGCAAGGTCTACTCGCTGCCCGTCAACCTCCACACGATCAACCAGTTCTTCGGCCGGGCGATGAACCCCGACGAGGCCCGCGCCTTCATCGCCGGCCGCGCCGAGGCGACCATTGCCGAGCCGGCGAACTTCGAGGAACAGGCCCTGAAGTTCATCGGCCGCGACCTCTACGAGGCCTTCTTCCGCGGCTACACGGTCAAGCAGTGGGGCTGCGCGCCGACCGAACTGCCGGCCGCGATCCTCCGCCGCCTGCCCCTGCGCTTCAGCTACGACGACAACTATTTCTTCCACCGTTTCCAGGGCATGCCGGAAGAGGGCTACACGGCGATGGTGGCCGGCATCCTCGACCACCCGGGGATCGAGGTCCGCCTCGGCCACCGCTTCGCGCGCGCGACGGGCGGGGGCCACGACCATGTCTTCTACTCCGGCCCGCTCGACGGCTACTTCGACTTCGAACTCGGCCGGCTCGGCTACCGCACGCTCGATTTCGAGCGGGTCGAGCACGCCGGCGACTTCCAGGGTTGCGCGGTGATGAACTACGGCGATGTCGAGGTGCCGTGGACGCGCATCGCCGAGCACGGCCATTTCGCCCCCTGGGAGCGCCACGACCGGAGCGTGGCCTTCCGCGAATACTCGCGCGCCTGCGGTCCGGGCGACATCCCCTACTACCCGATCCGCCTCGTGGCCGAGAAGGCGCTGCTTGTCCGCTATGTCGAGCGCGCCCGCGCCGAGGCGGGGGTGAGCTTCGTCGGCCGGCTCGGCACCTACCGCTACCTCGACATGGACGTGACGATCCGCGAGGCGCTCGACGCGGCCCGCGCCTTCCTTCGCCACCGCGCCGCCGGCACGGCCATGCCCGCCTTCACGGTGGCGCCGCTGTGAGCGCGGGGGCGGCCCTGCGCCTCGCGGCCGTCGTCGTCACCCACAACCGTGCGGCCGAGGTCACCCGGACGGTGGCGCGCCTCCTCGCCGAGCCCGTGGACCACGTTCTCGTCGTCGACAACGCCTCGACCGACGACACCCTCGCCCGCCTCGCCGCGATCGCGGAGGCCCGGCTCGAGGTTTCGGCGGCGGGCGCGAACCTCGGCGGCGCCGGCGGCTTCGAGCGCGGGATGCGGCGGGCGGTCGCGGCGTGGGATCCCGACTGGCTCGTCCTCATGGACGACGACGCCCGCCCCGAGGCCGGTGCCATCGCCCGCTTCCGCGCCCTCGCCCCCGAGCTCGAGGGCATCGAGGGGCTCGCGGCGGCGGTGCGCTACCCCGACGGCGCCATCTGCGAGATGAACCGCCCCTCGGTCAACCCGTTCTGGCACCTCGGGGCCTTCCTGCGCACGCTCGCGGGCGGGGGGCGCGCGGGCTTCCATGTCGATGACGCGGCCTATGGCGCGGCCGGGCCCCGGGCGGTCGATGCCTGCTCGTTCGTGGGCGTCTTCCTCGCGCGCGCGGCGGTCCGGCGGGCGGGCTATCCCGACGGGCGGCTGTTCCTCTACGGCGACGATCTCCTCTACACCCTGCGGCTCAGCCGCGCCGGCGGGCGCCTCGTCTTTCACCCCGCGATCCGCTTCGAGCACGCCTGCGCCACCCTCGGCGAGGGCGGGCCGCGCGTCTACCGCCCACTCTGGAAGGCCTACTACAACTACCGCAACGGCCTCGTCGCCTACCGCTTCGCGGCCGGGGCGGCGTTCTGGCCGGTCCTGCCGGTCGTGCTCTGGAAATGGTGGCGGCTGCGGCGCCACTACCGCGAGGACGGCGCAGCCTTCGGCCGCCTGCTGCGGCTTGCGGTCCGGGACGCGCTCACGGGCCGGCTCGACCGCCGGCGCGACGAGATCGAGGCCCGCGCCGCCGCCGCGCCCGGCGGCGGGGTTGAAGCGCGCGCCCCCCGGGGCTAGAGAGCGGGCGCCGCCGGCGGGCCGGGCCGCGCGGCCAAGGCAGGGACGGCCCCGCCCATGCACCTTCTCCAGTCGACGCTGCCGCCCGCGCCCGACCTGCCGGCAAGCCTCTACCTGCGCCTGACCGACCTTCTCCGGGGGGGAGAGCGGGTCGCGGCCGCGCTCGCCCCCGCGACGGCCCTCGGGCTCGCCCTCCTGCCCGGGCAGACGCTCTCGACCGACACCTTCTACGGCAGCTTCTACCGCGCCTGCTGGGCCGCCCATGCCGGCATCACCGAGGTCGCGGTCGAGGTCGCGATCCGCGGCCAGGCGATCGTGCGGGTCTTCGAGGACGGCGACGGCGGCCTCGTCCAGCTTGTCCGCCACCGGCTCGACGCGCCCGGCGGCGGCCGCTTCCTTCTCGCCCTGCCCCCGGCGGGCGCCGACCGGCGGCTGTCGGGGGGTGAGCATCGCAGCCGGCTCTTCGTCGAACTCGCGGCCCTGCGGGCGACGGAGGTCACCGCGATCGACTTCGTCACCTCGGCCGCGCCCCGGCGGCAGGCGACGCTCTCGATCGGGCTCTGCACCTTCAACCAGGAGGCCTATCTCGCGCGGACGCTCGCCGCGCTCGCCGGGATCGCCGCCGGCTGCCCGGCGATCCGCGCCGTTCACGTCGTCAACCAGGGCGCGCCCTTCGCCTCGGCGGCGATCCACCCCCTCCTTGCCGGGGCGAAGATGCACGCCGTCGCCCAGCGTAACCTCGGCGGCGCCGGCGGCTTCGCCCGCACGCTCGCCGAGGAACTCGCGGCCGCCGAACCCGCCAGCCACCACCTGATGATGGACGACGACATCGTCCTCGATCCCCGGATGATCCCGCGGGCGCTGCGCTTCCTCGACTACGCGCGGGACGACATCGTCCTTGGCGCCGGCATGTTCGACCTCCTGCGGCCGACGGTGATGTACGAGGCCGGGGCCGTCCTGCGCGCCGACAACGTCATCCTGCCCTGCTGCCACAACGTCGACCTCTCCGATCCCCTCGAGCTTCGCCGCTTCAACGCCCCGGTCGCGATCGACTACAACGCCTGGTGGTTCTGCATCCTGCCGCTCGCCCGCTGCCGGGCCGCCGGGCTGCCCGCCCCGCTCTTCATCCGCGGCGACGACTTCGAGTATGGCCAGCGGCTGGCCCGCGAGGGGGTGGCGACCGTCACCCTGCCCGGGATCGCCGTCCATCACGAGCCCTTCTATGCCAAGCCGCAGGGCTGGCAGGCCTACTACGACCTCCGCAACCGGCTTGTCTTCGCGGCCTCCTACCCCGGGCGGGTCCGCCAGCTCTCGCTGGCCCATGTCACGGGGCTGGTCACCGACGCGATCCTCACCCACCACTACGCCGTGGCCGAGCTTCGCATGCGCGCGGTCCGGGACTTCCTCGCCGGGCCGGCGGCGGTCTTCGGCCGCGACCCCGAGGCGCTGCACGGCGAGATCATGGCACTGGCCCGCGCCCACGCGCCCGAGCGGCTGGAGGGCGCGGCCTGGAAGGCCGAACCCCCCGCCCCCCACCGGCCGCGGCCGGCGGGGATGCGCCGGCTCGCGCTGGCGCAGCTCGCCTCGCTCCTGCGCACCGGGTTCGGCCCGCTCGACCGCGGCGGGCGGACGGTGCTCATCGACGTGGACGCCCATCCCGGCAACACCGCCGGCCGCGCCTACGTGCTGACGAACGGGCCCCGCAGCTTCCACCAGCGGCTCGTGCCCGGACGCGGGCGGATGTGGCGGCTGATGGCGCGGGCGGCCGTCCTGGCGCTCGCCTACCGGCGCGGGCGCGCCGCCGCCGGGGCGGCCTTTGCCGCCGCCGCCCCCGCCCACCAGACCGCCGAGGCCTGGGCGCGCCGCTTCGCCCCGGCGCCCGCGGCCCCGGCCTCCGCGCCCGCCGCCCCGGCGCCCGCGCCCTGACCGAGAGGAGCCCCGCCGCCATGCCGCGACTGCCCCGCGCGCTTGCCGCCATCGCCACCGCCGCCACCGGCGCCGGCGGTCGCGCGCCGACCCCGGCCGAGGCCATGGCCGAGCTTGCCCGCACGATCGGCCCGGCCCGGGCCCCGGACTTCTACGGCATCGGCGCCGAGAAGGCCGGCACCACCTGGCTCTGGCAGATGTTCCGCGACCACCCCGCGATCGGGGTGCCGCGGCCGAAGGAACTGCGCTATTTCGCCGGCCTCTACCTCGGCACCGGGGCGCCGCGTCCGGCGGCGCTGCCGATCCTCCTGCGCAACGCCGCGGCGCTGCAGAACCGGCCCCTTCTCCTCGCCCAGCTTGCGACCGAGATCCGCCTCGCCGCAGGCGGCGACGAGGCCTATCTGCGCATCCTCGGCAAGCTCCGGGGCGATCTCGTCGGCGACATCTCGCCCCAGTACTGCATGCTCCGGGGCGAGGGGCTTGCCCACATGCAGCGGCTGGCGCCGGCGGCGCGGATCCTCCTTCTCATGCGCGACCCCGTCGCCCGCGCCATCTCGGGGGGCAAGATGAAGGCCGCGGCCGAGAACCCCGAGTTCGACGAGGCCCGCCTGCGGGCCCACACGCTCGTCACCTTCCAGCTCGACATGAGCCGCTACACGGCCATCCTCGAGCGCTTCGAGGCGGCCTTCCCGGGCCGCGTCTGGGCGGGTTTCTTCGACGACATCGTCGACCGCCCGCTCGCCGTCCTCGAGGAGATCTGCGCCTTCCTCGGGGTCGAGTTCCGCGCCGAGTTCTTCCCGCGGACGAAGATGACCGCCAATCCCGGCAAGCCCTGGCCGGTCTCGCCGGACCTCCGGCGCGAGGCCTTCGGGCTGCTCGCGGACGAATACGACCGCCTCGAGGCGCGCTTTCCCGCCCGCGTCGCGGCCTGGCGGACCCTCTACGCGCGCTGAGGGCCGGGCTCGGGCGTGGCCT
>JADLCV010000247.1 GCA_020846995.1 Paracoccaceae bacterium | reverse complement strand
AGGCTGCGCCGGCCGGGGGCCGAGCGCGGCGGCGAGGCGGAGGCGGTGGCGCGCACCCTCTTCGCGGCCGAGGTGGCGGCCGACGGCTCGCTCGTCTCTGGCGCGGGGGCGAGCTCGGCCTCGCGCGCGGGCGTGGGGGCGTACGAGGTGATCTTCGCCAAACCCAACCTGCACGTCCGCTGCTGGTGGACGGGGTCGATCGCCGACCGCAACACGGGCACCGTGCCGCATGGCGAGATCGGCATCGACGCCCGCGCCGGGACCAACAACGGCCTCTGGGTCCAGACCTACAGTTCGGGCGGAACCCTGACTGACATGCCCTTCATCGTCGTCGCCGTCTGCCGCTGACGGCGGCCGGCCGGCAGGGTTCCGCCGCCTTCCGCAACCTGCAGGTGATTTCGGCAGCGTTCTGCGGTAGACTGGCGGGGCCGGGCCTGTGTCCGGCACAGCCGGTCGCGGCGCTGTGCGGTGTGGGCCCTCGCTGCGACCCCCGAGCGGGAGGATCGCGCGATGGGCAAGGCATCGGGACTGGCATTCGCGTTACTGGCCGGGGCAATGGCCCTGACGCTGGCGATGCCGGCGCCGGCGGAGGAGAACGAAGGCAGGCTGCGCCGGCCGGGAGCCGAGCGCGAGGGGGCGGAAGCGGCCGTGCGTGGCTTCTTCGCCGCCGAGGTGCGGGCCGACGGCACGCTCGCCTCGGGGGCCGGGGCGATCTCGGCCTCGAGAGTGGACTTGGGGAAATACGAGGTGTTCGTCCGCAAGTCCAACCTGCACGTCCGCTGCTGGTGGACGGGCTCGATCGCCGAACGCATAGTCTGGTCCGCCCCGTATGGTGGGATCAGCTTCGATGCCCGCGCCGGGACCAACAACGGCCTCTGGGTCCAGACCTACGACATGGCGGGAGCCCTGGCCGACATGCCCTTCATCGTCGTCGCCGTCTGCCGCTGACGGCGGCCGGAAGGGAAGGCACGGGGGCGGAGGAGAGCCGCACGGGAGTTCCCCGCGCGGGGCTGCGGGCCGGGCGCGGGCGCCCGGTGTCGCCGCCGGCCGCAGCCTCCCGGCCCCGGGGCGTCCCGGCCTGCGTTGGGCAAGGACTTCGGCTGTCGCGGCGGGCGCCGCCCCCGGCGTCCGGCCCGTGGTCCCGTCCCCGCCGCGGGACGGGCGCCGGATGGCTGCCGGGGCCGGCCCCGCCTTTCGCCCCGGCGCAGGAAGGGCAGGGACTGGCCGCCCGGATGGCCCCATCCGCGGTGAGGGCGAGGAGGCGCCCCCGCCCCCTCCGGCCCCGCCCGACGGCGCAGGGGCACACGCCGCCGTGCCGCCCGCGGCGGCCGGCCCTCAGGGGGCCGCCTCCCGTGCGATCGGGCCGGGCCTAGCCCTGGGCCAGCGCCTCGAGGCGGGCGCGGCTGATCTGCTCGGCCTCGCGGCCGTAGATCTCCTCGAAATGGTCGAACTCGGTCTCGATCCAGCCCGTCCCCTGGGTGGCGCCGGCCAGCGCCTGGAGGAGATCGTCGATGGCCGATCCCGGCAGGAGGGCGCGGAAGAGGTCCCAGCCGCGGCCGGCGGGATCGCGGTCGAAGCCGAGGACCTGCCCCTTGAGCGTCGAGATCAGCGACACGAGCGCGCCCGAGGCGAGCGAGGGGACGTGGATCTGGACCCGCAGGATGCCCTGGAGGAGGACCGGCCCGGCCTTCTCGAGGGCCTCGCGCACGCCCATCCGGCCGGCGGTGCGGAAGGCGTGGTCGGAACTGTCGACGGCGTGGAACTTGCCGTCGGTGAGCGTGACGGTGAGGTCGACGACGGGGAAGCCGAGGGGGCCGCGGGCGAGCGCGTCCTGGGCCCCGGCCTCGACCGAGGGGAAGTAGTTGCGCGGCACCGTGCCGCCCTTGACCGTCTCGGCGAAGGCGAAGCCCGTGCCGCGGACCTGCGGGGCGAGCGTCAGCGCCACCTCGGCGAACTGGCCCGCGCCGCCCGTCTGCTTCTTGTGGCGGTAGCGGACCTCGGCGGGCTGGGCGATCGTCTCGCGCCAGACCCCGGAACGCGGCCGGGCGGTGACGGTCAGGCTGAAATCCTCGGCCAGCGTGGCGATGACCTGGCGCAGGTGCATCGGCCCCTGGACCGCGAGCGCGGGCGTGCCCGTCTCCTCGTCGGCGCCGACCGCGACCGCGGGGTCGATCTCCTGGAGGCGGGCGAGGGCGGCGGCAAGGCGGGCATCGTCGCGGTCGCTCTCGGGGGCAAGGAGGCGGACGAGCATGGGCGCGCGCTGCGCGGCCCAGGGCGGCGGGGCGATGAGCGCCTCGGCGGTCGCGGCGCGGCCGGCGGCAAGCTGGTCGGACTTGACGGCGACGACGACCTCGCCCTCGGCCACCGGCCCCGCCGTGCCGCCGCCGATCGCCGCGAGCCCGCCGATCCCGGCCCCGCCGAGCCGCCCCCCGGCCGCGAGCCCGGCCTGCAAGGTGCGCAGGAACACCGCCTTGCCGAGGTGGCGGCGCATCTGGGCGTGGAAGGCCACGGCCGCGGGCGCCTCGCCCATCGCCTCGGCAAGGCGGGCGCGCAGCACCGCGGGCTGCGGGGCCTCGTGGCGGAGCGCCTTCATCAGCCGGTGGACGCCGTTCATGTGCAGGGCCGAGCCGAGGAAGACCGGGGTGACGACGCTCTGGGCGAGTTCGCGGGCGGCGATCGCGAAGAGCGCCCCGGCGGCCGGGACGCGGTCCTCGATCAGCTGCTCGAGAAGCCCGTCGTCGAAGTCCGAGAGGTGCTCGAGGAGTTCGGTGCGGGCCTCGGCCTCGCGGTCGCGCTCGTCCTCGGGCATGGCGACGAGCGTCGAGGGCTGGCCCTCGCGGTAGCGCCAGGCGCGCTCGGAGATGAGGTCGACGGCGCCGATCACCGAGGCGCCCTCGCGGATCGGGATCTGGCGCATGACCAGCGCCGTGCCGGTGAAGGCCTGAAGCGCCGCGACGATGTCGCGGACGCGCCCGGCGGCGGCGTCGATGCGGTTGACGAAGAGGAGCGTCGGCGTCCGCGAGGCCTCGAGGAGGCGCAGGTAGGGGGCGGCGAGCATGGCCGCGGCGGGGTCGGCGGGCACGCACAGCACGGCCGCGTCGGCGGCCATGAGCGGCCCCGCCGCGAGCGGCACGAAGTCGGGCCCCCCGGCAAGGTCGAGCGCCGTCCACGGCTCGCCCATGAAGTCGAAGGCGGTCAGGGCGACGGGGCCCGCGGCCTCGCT
>JADLCV010000246.1 GCA_020846995.1 Paracoccaceae bacterium | reverse complement strand
TCGCCTGCGGACGGCGGGGGGGATCCCCGGGGCCGGGACCGCTGAGGCCGCGACCGCCGGGGCCGGATCCGGCGCTCCGCGCCCGGGGCGCGCGCGCGCCGCGCGCAGGGCGCCGACCGCGGGCACCCGCGTCCGCCGTCGCAGGGCCGCCGGCCGCGGACCCGCCGCGTGCGGCCACCCGGGGCCGGGCCACCCTTCCGCCCCGGGTGCCTGCACCGGGACGGCCCGGACCCGGCTGCCCCGGCGCCGGCTGCCGGCGCGGGGGGTGTCCGCGCGATTCCGACGGCGCCGCTGCGCCTGCGCCCGACCGCCCGCGCAGGGCGCTCCGGCCGGGTTGCCCGAGCGGGGCCGCCGCCGCCGGGCGGCCGGTCCGCGGCATGGCGCACGCCGGGCACGGCTGCCGCCGGGGCGTTGACAACCGGGACCCCCGCCCGCATCTCGCGCAGGGAGGGGCGGGTGGCGGGCGAGGGGGAGGCGCGGGGCGCATGGACCAGGCGACGGGCGGGGCCCTCGGGTGACGGAGGGGGGCGGGGCGGTCGTCCCGGGGCCCGGGAACCAGCGGGCGCTCCGCGACGCCTTCGGCCGCTTCGCGACCGGGGTCACGGTCGTCACCGCCGCCGGCTCGCTCGGGCCGGTCGGCATCACCGCGAACAGCTTCGCCTCGGTCTCGCTCGACCCTCCGCTCCTCCTCTGGGCCCCGGCGCGGGCCTCGCGCCGCTTTCCCCCCTTCGCCGTCGCCGAGGCCTTCGCCGTCCACGTCCTCGGCGCCGACCAGTCCGACCTCGGGCGCCGCTTCGCCGCCGCCGGCGGCGACTGGGCGGGGCTCGCGCCCGAGGTCGGGCCCGAGGGCGTGCCGCTCCTCGCGGGCGCACTCGCCCGCTTCGAATGCACGACCGAGGCCCGCCACCCGGCCGGCGACCACCTCATCATCATCGGCCGCATCCGCCGCTTCGCCCAGCGCCCGGGGCCCCCGCTCCTCTTCGCCGGCGGCTGCTACGGCGGCTTCGCCCTCCCCTGAACCCTCGCCCGATCCCTCGCCCGCCCCCCCTGGCAGGCCCGGAACACGGTTGCGCGATCCCGGCCCGCCCGAGGCTGGCCCAAGGGGCCGGGAAGATATAGACATACCCGCATGTGAGGGCCGGTGCCGGGGCGCCGGCACCCCGAAGCGGAGGGCAGGCGCGGTGGCACTCGAGGCGCAGGGCGCACTTCTGCCCGCGGCGGACGGGCCGCCGGCCCCGGCCGCGGCCGACATGGCCCGCCACGCCGGGAAGGCCGCGGGCTTCCTCAAGGGCATGGCCCACGAGGGGCGGCTGATGATCCTCTGCCACCTCGCCACCGGCGAGAAATCGGTCTCCGAACTCGAGTTCCTCCTCCGCAGCCGCCAGGCCGCCGTCAGCCAGCAGCTGGCGCGGCTGCGGCTCCAGGGCGTCGTCTCCTGCCGGCGCGAGGGCAAGTCGATCTTCTACGCGGTCACCGACGACCGGGCCCGGCGCATGGTGGCACTCCTTCACGCGATGTTCTGCGCCGGGGACGGCTGAGGGGGCGGGCGCGCCCGCGACCGCCGGCGGCCCGCGGCAACGGACTGTTCACATCCCTGTCATTGCGCGCCCGCCCCCGGCGCGGAAGAATGCCGCTGCCGGCGTCGCCGACGCCGCCAGAGGAGCGCCCAAGGCATGGACGACACCGCACTCGCCGCCGCGCCCGCCGCCGCGACGGCCGACGCGACCGCCGCCTGGCGGGCCGGGCTTGACGCGCTGGTGGCCGAGGAGGGGTATTTCGAGCCCCTCGGGCCCCGGCACCATGCCCTGTTCATCGACGCCGGTCCCCGGCTTCTCGTCAGCTTCGAATCGGCCGCAGCGGTCCGCGCCCGCCCCGAGGGCCTGCCGCTCGCGGTGACGACCGCCCGCGCGCGCGGCTGGTCGGCGCTCGCGATCATGGCCGAGGGGCCGAGCTGGTGGCGCGACCGCGCCGTCTACGGCTATTTCGACCGCCTCGTCGACGATGCCTTCTTCGAGGATTTCGAGCAGGTCGCCTTCTTCGGCGCCGGCGCCGGCGGCTATGCCGCCTGCGCCTTCTCGGTCGCGGCCCCGGGGGCCGAGGTGCTGGCCCTTGCCCCGCAGGCGACGCTCGAGCCCGCCCGGGCGGGCTGGGACCGCCGCTTCCTCGCCCACCGCCGGCTCTCCTTCACCGACCGCTACGGCTATGCCCCGGCCATGACCGAAGGCGCCGGGCGCGTGTTCGTCGCCTACGACCCCCTCGTCGCCGAGGATGCGATGCACGCGGCACTCTTCACGGGCCGGCACGTCGGCCACCTGCGGCTGGCCGGGGCCGGGGCGGCGCCCGAGGCGATGCTGGCCGAGATGGGCGTGCTCGACGGCCTCCTCGCGCGGCTGGTCGAGGGCCGCCTCGACGCCGCCGCCGTCTTCCGCGCCTGGCGCGGCCGGCGCGACCACGCCCCCTGGCTGCGCCGGCTCCTGACCCGCGCCGCGGCGGGGGGCCCGGCGCGGACCGCGCGCCTCGCGACCGCGGTCCTCGCCCGCCACGACATGCCGCGCTTCCGCCGCGCCCTGCGCGCGGCCCGCCGCGGCCAGACCGCCGCCGCCGACGCCCCGGGCGACTGACGGGGCCCGCGCGCCGCCCGGCCGCCGCGCCCCCTCCCGGCCGCGGGCCGGGGCCCGGGCCTACTCGGAGAAGGGCGGCATCCCCGGCGGCGCCTCGCGGGCGAGCATGACGGGGTCGTGGACGTCGTAGTCCTGGCCGACAGTGCCGCCGGCGCGGTAGACGGCGATGCCGAGGGCGACGACGAAGTCGAGCTGTTCCTCGGAATCCGAGACCTCGTCCTGGAAGCGCAGCCGGACCGGCAGGACCTCGTAGCGGCAGGGGCCATAGGCCGCCGGCCGCGGCGGGCCGACCGAAAGCGACAGGCGCTGCGCGAAATCGCCGTCGCGCGCCGAGCGCACCATCGCCTCGGCCTGCCATTCGAGCCCCGCGGCGGGAGCGGGAAAGCCGTCCGTCGCCGCGGGATAGGTCGTGTCGGAGCGCGAGCCGACATCGACCGCGCCGTCGACGATGTCGTAGGATTCGACCGGGAAAAGGCCGGCCACGGTGACGTAGCGGTAACCGAGCGTGAAGCTGTCGTCGAAATAGGCATCCTCGACGACGCGCACCGCCCCGGCCTTGCCGTCCGCGCCGGCGCCCGCGCCCACGGCCACGAAGCGCGAATGGCTGCCGTCCTCGTAGGCGATGTGGATGCCCGCGCGAAGGTCGGCCGCCACCGGGCAGGCGCCTTCCGCCGCCGCCGCGCCGGCATGGGCGACAAGGGCGGCCGCGACAACCCCGAGGCGAATCCCCGGGGCGATGGCAAGGGGGCTGCACATGTGCCCGATCCTATCCCGCCCGCCCCCGCCTGGCGATGGCGGCGGCCACGGCCGGGCGCCGGTGCGGCCCGGGGGCCATACCCGGGGGCGGGATTCAACTCTTCATGTCGGATTCAGGTTTGACTCAGGCCGGCCGGCGGGCGTAGCGTCCCCGGCCGGGGGACGCGCGCGGGTCGGCGCCGCCGCCGCCGCGCCGCTCGCGGGAGTCTCCGGCAGGGGAGGGAAAGCGATGCGATACCTGATGGTTGCGGCCGCGGCGGCGGGGGTCGCGGGGAGTTGCGCGCAGGCCGAGACGGCGCTCGAGCGGGGCGAATACCTCGTCCGCGGCCCCGGCGGCTGCGGCAACTGCCACACCCCCTTCGGCCCCGAGGGGCCGGACCTGACGCGGGAACTCGCCGGCCGCCTGGTCGAGGACGGGCCCGCCTTCCGGGCCGTGGCGGCGAACCTCACGCCGGCGGGGCCGGTTGCCGCCTGGTCGGATGCCGAGCTTGCCCGCGCCATCCGCGAGGGCATCCGCCCCGACGGCAGCATCATCGGCCCGCCGATGCCGGTGATGATGTATCGCGGCCTCTCGGACGGCGACGTGGCCGCGATCGTCGCCTTCCTGCGCACGCTGCCCGCGGTCGCGAACGACCCCGGGCGGTCGGAATACCACATCCCCCTCCCGCCCGCCTGGGGACCGCCGGTGACGGGCGTGCCCGAGGTCCCGCGCGGGGTGAGCGTGGCCTACGGGGCCTATCTCGCCGGCCCCGTCGCCCACTGCATGGAGTGCCACACCCCGGCCGGGCCCGACGGCCACCCCGTCGCGGGGCGCGCCGGCGCCGGCGGCTTCGAGTTCGAGGGGCCCTGGGGGGTGTCGGTGTCGGCCAACATCACCCCCCACGCCGACGGCATCGGCAGCTTCAGCGATGCCGAGGTCGCGACGATGATCACGAAGGGCGTCCGTCCCGACGGCAGCGCCATGAAGCCGCCGATGCCCTACGCCAATTTCGCGGCCTTCACGCCGGACGACCTCGCCGCGGTGATCCTCTACCTGAGGAGCCTTGCGCCCGTGGCCGACGCGGGCTGAGGGGAGCGGCGGGGCCCGTGCGCGGCCCCTCAGGGCCGGGCGCGCTCGCGCCCCGCCTCGGCCGGAACCGGCGGCCGGACGGCCGACGTGCCCCGCGCCCGGGGCGGGCGTGGCGTGGCCGCGCGGCGGGCCGGGTCCGGGGCCGGAAGGGCGGCAGCCGGGAGGGCGGGGATGGCCGCGGGCGGGGCGGGGTGGACGGGTTCGGCGGCCGGGGCGGCGGCCGCGGCGGGCCGGCGGCGCCGGCGGGCGGGCGGGGACCCGCCCAAGGCCGCGCGCAGCCGCGCCTGCGTGCCGCCCGCGAACTCGACCTGGGCCTGCACCATCCGGCACCAGAGCCGCAGGCCGTGCAGCCAGAGGTCGATCGGGGTCGCGGGTCGTCCGGGCACGGGCCAACTCCCTTCGGTCGGGCCGCGCGCGGGGCCTCCCGCCCCGCGTTCGGCCGGGCTGCGCGCGGGGCCCTGTGCCCCGCCGCGGGCCGGCAGTGCGCAGCCCCTCCCGCATCGAAGATGGGCGGGCCGCGGCCCGCCGGCAACGGTGCCCGCCGCGACCTCCGGCCGCAGCCCGGCCGGCGGTTGAAGCGGCGCCGGCCTTCCTCTAGGCCGGCGCCATGACCCGCCTCACGCTCCGGCGTCCCGACGACTGGCACCTCCACCTCCGCGACGGGGACCTGCTGGCCGGCGTCATCGACGACAGCGCCCGCCACTTCGCCCGGGCGCTGGTGATGCCGAACCTCGTCCCGCCGGTCCGCACCGGGGCCGAGGCCGCCCACTACCGCGCCCGCATCCTCGCCGCGCTGCCGCCCTGGGCCGACTTCACGCCGCTGATGACGCTCTACCTGACCGAGGACACCAACCCCCGCGACATCCTCTGCGCCTGGCGGGCCGGGCTTGTCACCGCGGTCAAGCTCTACCCCGCCGGCGCCACCACCAACTCGGCCTCGGGCGTGCGCGACTTCGACCGCGTCCGCGGCGCCCTCGAGGCGATGGCCGCGGCCGGCGTGCCGCTCTGCGTCCATGGCGAGGTGACCGACCCCGCGGTCGACATCTTCGACCGCGAGGCGGTCTTCCTCGACCGCGTCCTCGAGCCCCTGCGGCGGACGACGCCGGGGCTGCGCGTCGTCCTCGAGCATGTCACGACCGCCGAGGGCCTCGCCTATGTGCGGGCGGGAGGGCCGGCGATCGCCGGCACCATCACCGCCCACCACCTCGCGATCAACCGCAACGCCATCCTCGCCGGCGGCATCCGCCCCCACTACTACTGCCTGCCGGTGGCCAAGCGCGAGCATCATCGCCTGGCCCTCCTCGCCGCCGCGACGGCGGCCGAGCCCGCCTTCTTCCTCGGCACCGATTCCGCCCCCCACCCCGACGCCGACAAGCTCGCGCCCTGCGGCTGCGCGGGCTGCTACACCGCGCCCGTGGCGCTGGCGGTCCTCGCCGAGCTTTTCGCCGCGGCCGGCGCGCTCGCCCGACTCGAGCGCTTCGCGAGCCTCAACGGCGCGGCCTTCTACGGGCTCGCCCCCAACCTCGCGACGGTGACGCTCGAACGCGGTCCCCCCCTGCCCCCGCCCGCCCCCCGGCCCGCCGGGACGGCACGGGTGACGGTCTTCGACCCGGGCTTTCCCCTCCACTGGCGGGTGGTCTGAGGGAGGGTGCCGGTTCCCCGCCCGGGGGAGAGGCCGCGGGCGGCGCCCTGAGCCCGAGGGCGCGAGGGGGCGCCGGCGGGGCGCCGTGCCCGGCCCCGGGGCGCCTTCACCCCCGGGGGGGCACCGGCGCCCGTCCGCCGAAAGCCACGCGGGCCTCGCAGGGGCGCACAACCGGAAGCCCGAAGGGCGCGCCCTAGGGGCGGTGGCCTGCCCCCGGGGCCTGCCACCAGATCTGCGATGATGGCAGGATTGTGGCCGGAATGTCCCCGAAACATGGCGGTCAAAGTTATGATTTATTGGGGTTTTTCCGAATCGCGGGCCGTGCTAGGCTGCCCCCCGCGGAAGCCCCCGGCAGCGGCACGACCGGGGCCCGCGAGGCAGGCAAAGGGCAGAAGACACGGTCATGCGGGGCATCCTGGCGCGGGCCCGGATCGGGCTGGTTGCGGTCATCCTCGGGCTTGCGGTGCTGCCGGTGGCGGCGCCGGCGGGGCCCTATGCGGCGGTGGTGATGGACGCCCGCACCGGCGAGGTCCTGCACGCGGTCAACGCCGACACCCGCCTCCATCCCGCCTCGCTGACCAAGATGCTGACCCTCTACATCGCCTTCGAGGCGATCACGAAGGGCGAGATCGGGCTTGATTCGCGGGTCCGCGTCTCGGCCAACGCGGCCGCCGAGCAGCCCTCGCGGCTCGGCCTGCGCGAGGGCCAGACGATCGCCCTCCGCTATCTCATCCGCGCCGCCGCGGTGCGCTCGGCCAACGACGCCGCGACCGCCATCGCCGAGGCCATCGGGGGCTCGGAGGCGGGCTTCGTGCGGCGCATGAATGCCACCGCCCGCGCCCTCGGGATGCGCAACTCGACCTTCCGGAACGCCCACGGGCTGACCGCCGACGGCCATCTCGCCACCGCCCGCGACATGACCATCCTCGGCCGCCGTCTCGTCCTCGACTATCCCGAATACTACAACATCTTCTCGCGCCTCAGCACCGATGCCGGGGTGGCGCGGGTGGTCAACACCAACAGCCGCTTCCTCGAGGCCTATCCCGGGGCCGACGGCATCAAGACCGGCTACACCCGCGCCGCGGGCTTCAACCTCGTCGCCTCGGCCGAGCGCGGCGGCAAGCGCATCATCGCCACCGTCTTCGGCGGCACCTCGACCGCCCAGCGCAACGAGCGGGTGGCCGACCTTCTCGACATGGGCTTCCGCGATGCCCCGACCCGCGTCGCCGCCCGGGCCCTGCCGCCCCCCGACTACGGCCCCGCCCGCACCGCCGCCGCGAGCCCCCCCGCCGCCGCGACCGCCACCGCCGCGGCTGCCGCCGCCGCGCCGGCCGGGGCCGGGGAGCGGCCGGCCGCCGGCCGCGCGATCCGCCTTGTCGCGGCGCCCCGCACTTCGGTCCGGCCACGGCCGCGGCCGCTGCCGGCCGCCCCGCCCGAAGCGACCCCCGGGGCGGGCGAGGAGATGCTCCTCGCCATGCGGGCCGGGATCGCCGATGCCCTCGCCAGCGTCGAGGAGGCGGCGGCGCCCCCCACCGCGGCTGCGGACCCGGCCGCGGCCGCCCCCCCGCCGCCCTTCGCGGTCCTCGACGCGGCCCCGCCGCCCGCGACCGACCCCGCCCCCGCCGCGGAGGCCCTCGCCGCGGACGCCGCCCTCCGCCCGGGGGCAGTCGCCGCGACCCCCGCCGTTGCCGCCGCGGCCGCCGTCGCCGTCGCCGAGGCGAGCCCCGCGGCCCCCCACCCCGCCCCGCGTCCGGCCCCGGCCATCGCCGCCCCGCCCGAGGTCGCCGCGACCCCCGCCGCCGGCGAAGCCGCGGGCGGGGCCCCTGCCCCGGCCCCCGCGGTCGCCGTCCTCGCGGCCGCCGACGATGCCCTGCGCCCGGCCCCGCGCCCGGCCCGTGCCGCCGCCCCGGCGGCCCCGGCCGCGCCTCCGGCGGCGCCGATCGCGCTCGCCGGAACGGCGACGGGTATGGCCGCGAGCCCCTTCCGCATCATCGACGCGGCCCCCGCGGGCGCCGTCCCGGCGGCGGCCCGCATGGTCGTCCTCGCCACCCTCGCCGCCCCGGCCGCGGCGGGCGGCGGGGCGGCGCCCGAGGTCGTCGCCCGTGCCTCGACCTCGGGCGGCCGGCACTGGGGGGTGACGCTCGGCCGCTTCGCCTCGGCAGGCGAGGCCGAGCGCACCCTCCTCCGCGTCGCCCTCGCCGAGGCGGGAACCCTCGGGGGGGCGCTTCGCCGCGTCGTCGCCCGCGGCGGCAGCCACGAGGCGACCTTCATGGGCCTCACGGCGGCCGAGGCCGACCTCGCCTGCCGCCGCCTCGAGGCCCGCCGGCAGTCCTGCTTCGCCATCGGCCCCTGACGCGGGCGGGAGCGGGCGCCCGCGCCCCCTCAGGGCCGCGGGTGGTCGTCCCACTCGTCGGAGAGGATGCGGCGGCTGTCGCCCTCGGGGTCGTCGTACTGGCGGCTGCGCAGCGTCCACAGAAAGGCCGCGAGCCCGAGCAGGCCGAGGGTGAGCGAGATCGGGATGAGCCAGGCGAGGGCGGTCACCGCGCCCCCCCCCGGCCGAGGCGGAGGGCGTTGAGCGACACCGTGAGCGACGAGGAGGACATCGCCAGCGCCGCGGCGAGCGGGGTGGCGAAGCCCGCGAGCGCGACCGGCACCGCGACGAGGTTGTAGAGGGCCGAGAGGGCGAGGTTCTCGCGCATCCGCGCCCGCGCGCGCCGGGCCAGCGCAGCGGCCTCGGCGACCGGCGCGAGGCTCTCGCCCATGAGGACGATGTCGGCGGCCGCGCGGGCGGCATCGAGGGCCGAGGCAGGCGCGATCGAGACATGCGCCGCCGCGAGGGCGGCAGTGTCGTTGAGCCCGTCGCCGACCATCAGGACCCGCCGCCCCGCGGCCGCGAGCGCCGCCACCGCCGCGGCCTTCCCGGCCGGCCCGACCCCGCCCGCGGCCTCGGCGATGCCGAGGCGGCGGGCGAAGGCCGCGACCGCCGCCGGGGCGTCGCCCGAGATCAGGATCACGCGCTTGCCCTGGCGGGCGAGGCCCGCGACCGCCTCGGCCGCGCCGGGGCGCAGGC
>JADLCV010000245.1 GCA_020846995.1 Paracoccaceae bacterium | reverse complement strand
GCGCTCGGCAGCATCAAGGCCGCGGGCACGGGCACGCGGGCCGATCCCTTCCGCACCGCGGCGACGACCTGGACCTTTCCCGCCGCCTTCATCGCCGCCCCGGCGGTGACGGGCGACGCCTGGAATGCCACCACGGTCGCGACGCGGATCGCCTGCTCGCTGAACGCGCAGGTCGCACCGACGACGACGGCTGTTCCGCTGATCGCCTTCCGCAACACCGACGACGCCACCGACGACAGCATGACCGCCATGGCGTTGGCGGTCGGCCTCTGGATCTAGGAGGACGCCCTTGCACATCACGCTCGTTCCCGTCCGCAGCGACGACCCGCCGCTGGTGCTCTCGCGGGAGGGAGAGGCGCTGGTCATCGACGGCGCGCGCTTCGACTTCTCCCCCCTCGCCGAGGGCGACGTCCTGCCCAGGGAGGCCGTCGCCTGCCCGCGCCTTGCCTCGGACGTGACGCGGGAGGGGGGGCGGATCCGGCTCGCGCTCGTCTTCCCGCACGGGCCCGAGGCCGCCGGGACGGCGCGCTTCCCCGCCCCGGTGATCGATCCCGCCGAGGGGCCGGTGGCGCTGCCGGCGAGCGGAGCGGGCGGGGAGGGCGGGGAATGACGATCGACTGGGGAAAGCGCGAGAGCGCCGGGGAGCGCGCCGCGGGCGAGCTTGCCCGCGCCCGGGCCGCGGCGGCGGCGGGGCTCGTCGGGGCGATCGAGGCCGCGGCCGAGGCCGCGACCGGCCGGGTCCCGCTGGCCGAGCGGCTGTCCTGGCCGGCCAAGGAGGCGGCGGCGAGGGCGATCCTCGCCGGCGCCGCGACCGCGGCCGACCTCGGGCTCATTGCCGCCGAGGCGGCGGTGACGGGCGAGGTGCCCGGGGACCTCGCCCTCCGCATCGTCGGGCGGGCCGAGGCGCTGCGGACGATTGCCGCCCGCCTCGCCGGGCTGCGCCGGCGGACGCTCGCGGAGATAGGCGCGGCGGCCACGGCCGCGGCCGCCGCGGGGGTGCTCGCGGCGGCGCGGGACGGGATCGCCGCCGCCGCCGCGCCGCCCTGACCGCCGGGGGCCCCGGCCCCCCGGAGATGGCGGTTGCGACCGTCCCGCCCGCGGCGTAAGAGCCCCGGGGACGGAGGGACATCGCGGCCATGGCATCCGACTTTCCCCGGGCCCGCGGGGGCCGGCAGCGGCACTGCGGCGCGCCCCTTCCGGGCGGCGGGCGGGCGCCGTGACCGACGCGACCGGCCCCGCGAGGGCGGCGCTCGACGCCCTCCGGGCGGCCGACGGCGAGGGTCGGGTCACGGACGGGGTGGCGCTCGTGCCCGGCGTCTGGATGTCCGTCGACCGCGAGCAGGGGGTGACCGAGGGCAGCTATGCCACCCGCCCGGGCCACATCCTCGACCTGCGCCTGCATGTGGTCGAGAAGGGCCGCTGGCTCACGCTCAACGTCGCCACCGGCACCACCGACCTCGCCGGGCTGCGGCTAATCGGGATCTACGCGCGCGCGCGCGCGCCCCGGGCGCTGACGGTGCGGGCGGTCCTGCGGGTCGGTCTTGGTGACGGGTTCGAGGACGTGCCCTTCGCCCGCGAGATCGTGGCCTTCCCCGAGACGAGCGCCCATGTCGATGTCATCCACCTCGACCGCGCCCCGGTCCTGCGGGCCGAGCCGCGCTGGCGGAACCTCGTCCTGTGGTTTCCGACCGGCAGCTTCGCCTGCGAGATCGAGGACCTCCGGCTCTTCGCGGCATGAGGCTCGCGGTCGTCATCCCGGTCTGGAACGACGAGGACGGCCTGCGCCGGCTCATGGGCGATCTCGCCGCGCTTGCCGTCGTCGGCGAGGTCGTCGTCGTCGATGACGGCTCCGACCCCCCCTGCTCGCCCGAGCGCTGCCTGCCCGCGGGCGGCCTTCCGGGGGTGCGGCTGGTCTGGCAGCGAACCCCGGCGACGGCCGGCGCGGGCCACGCCCGCAACCGCGGGCTCGAGGCCGTGACCTGCCCGCACGTTCTCTTCTTCGATGCCGACGACCGCCTCCGGCCGGAGTTCGCGGCCCTTCTCGCCGATCTCGACGGGCGCGAGTTCGACTTCGCGATCTTCCGCCACGCCGACAGCCGGGTGATCGCCGAGGGCGGAGAGGGTCCGCTCGAACCCGACGGCGCCCTCTGGCGGCGCGCCGGGGCGGGCCCTGCCCCCGCCCTCCTCGAGGGCGCCGGCCGGCTCGCGCTCTGCCGGGTCTCGGCCTACCCCTGGAACAAGGTCTACCGCACCGCCTTCCTGCGCGAGGCTGCCATCCGCTGCACCGAGATCCCGGTCCACAACGACCTCGAGCTGCACTGGGCGAGCTTCATCGCCGCCGACCGCGTCCTCGCCAGCAGCCGCATCGGCTGCCTGCACGCGGTCTCGGAGACCGGCCGGCACCTGACGCACCGGCGCGACGCCGACCGCCTGCGGGTCTTCGAGGCGCTCGCGAACGTCGTCGCGCGCCTCCGCGCGACCGAGGGCGCCTCGACGCTGGCCGAGCCCTTCGTCGAGTTCTGCCTGCGCCTCTTCGCCTGGATCCCGGCCCGCCTCGAGGACCGCGCGGCGCGGGCCGAGTTCGAGCGGCGGGCAGGCGCCTTCCTTGCCGGCCTCGGGGCCGACTTCCTGACGCTCGCGCTCCTGCGCAACCCGGCGCTGGCGGCGCCGGCCCTCCGCCATCTCCGGGCCCGGGCCTGATGCGCCTTTCCTTCATAATCACGACATTCGATGTCGCGCCCTGGGTCGGGCGCTGCCTTCTCAGCGTCGCCGCGGCGGCGGCCCCGGGCGACCAGGTGATCGTCGTCGACGACGGCTCGACCGACGCCACCCCCGCGGCGATCGCCGCCGCCCTCCCCGCCCTCGCCGCCGCCACCGGCGCCGCGCCCGAGGTCGTGCTGCTCGGCGCCAACACGTGGGGCGGGGTCGGCACGCCCGCGAACCTCGGCATGGACCGTGCCGACGGCGAGGCGCTCTTCTTCGTCGACGGCGACGACTGGCTCGCGCCCGACGAGTTCCGCCTCTGCCGGGCCCGCTTCGAGGCCACGGGCGACGACATCCTGATCGCCAACTACCTCGAGTTCGACGAGGCCACGGGCGGCTTCCGCCAGCCCGCCGACCGGCTGCGCTGGGGCCGGCCGCGCGAGGGGCTCGACGCCCGCGGGCGCCGCCTCCTCGCCCTTTCGCTGATCGCCGTGCCGTGGCGCAAGTTCTACCGCCGGGCCTTCGTCGAGGACCGCGGCCTGCGCTTTCCCGAGGGCGACTTCTTCTTCGAGGACAACCCCTTCCACTGGGCCGTCTGCCTTGCCGCCGAAACCATCGGCTTTGCCGACCGGGTCCTCTGCCACCACCGCGTCAACCGGCCCGGGCAGACGATGGCGGCGACGGGGGAGGAGCTCGCGGCCTTCTTCACCCATTACCGGACGATCGCGGCGATGCTCCCTGCGGGCGAGCCCGAACTTCGCGCGGCGGCGATGGAATGGCTGGTCGCGAACATGGCCTGGCAGCTGCCGCGGCTGCAACCCCCGACCCTTTCCGCCTATGTGCGCGAGGCCTCGGCGGTCGTCGGCGGCTTCGACCCTCTCCTCTGGGCCGGGCACGGCCGGGCCCGCTTCGCCGGCAGCCAGGTCGGCCGGGCGGTCGACCAGCTCCTGTCGCTGCCGGCGGCGACGGTCGAGGGGCTATGGCTGGCCGAGCGCGGGCTCGCGGCGACAGCGGCGCTCCGCCGCGAGCTTGCGGACCTCGCTGCCGGCCTCGGCGCGCTTGCCGGCGACCAGGCGCGCACGGCCGCGGCCGTGGCCGACCTCGGCCATCGCCTCGAGGCGCTCGCGGCCGCGGCCGAAGTCCGGGCGCTGGCCGGCCTCGCCCGCACCCCGGATGCCCCTCTCCCCCCCGCGGGTGGGGGCGAGGCCTAGCGGTCGGCGACGACGAGGAACTCGCCCACGTTCGCGGCCGTGACGTAGCCGACGATGCGGCCGCCCGGGGCGGCGACCGCGACCGCCGGCGCGGCGGCGCGGTGCATCGCCTCGAGCGCCGCGTCGAGCCGGGCCGTGATCGCGACCACGGGGACGTTGCGCGTGATCGCGGGGGCGATGGGCCCGGTCCGGCGGCCCTCGGCGAGGGCGCGGACGAGCGCCTGCCGGGTCAGGAAGCCCGCGAGCCTCCCGCCCCCGTCGAGGACCGGGAACTCGACCTGGGTGGTGCGGATCAGGGCCTCGGCGGCATCGGCGAGCGAGGCCGTCTCGGGCAGGGTCTCGAAGCGCGTGATCATCGCCGCGCGCACGCCGACGGTGCGGGCGACGTCGCGGAGGGCGACCTCGCTCGCCTCGGCCTGGGCGGCGACGAAGACGAAGATCGCGATCAGGATCAGGATCGGGCTGCCGCCGGTCAGGCCGAGGAAGCCGAAGACGAAGGCGAGGACCTGCCCGGCGGTGGCGGCGATGCGCGTCGCCCGCACCCGGCCGAGGCGCAGGGCGAGGAGGGCGCGGAAGACCCGCCCGCCGTCCATGGGGAAGGCGGGGACGAGGTTGAAGGCGACGAGGAAGAGGTTGACGGCCGCGACCCGGCCCCAGAAGTCGCTCCCCGGGTCCTCGATCGCGGCCAGCCGCCCGACATCGCTTCCGGCCCCGAGGACGAGGACGAGGAGGGCCCAGACGAGGACGTTGACGGCGGGGCCGGCGAGGGCGACGGCGATCTCCTGGCCCGGCCGTTCGGGCATCCGCTCGAGCCGCGCGAGCCCGCCGATGGGCAGGAGGGTGATGTCGGGGGTGGCGATACCGTAGCGGCGCGCCATCAGCGCGTGGCCGTATTCGTGGGCGACGACGCAGGCGAAGAGGACGAGGATGAAGGCCACGTTCTCGGCCGCCGCCGTCGCCCCCCCGGTCAGCCACGCCTCGGCCCCGATCCACAGGAGGAGGAGCAGGAAGGTCGCGTGCACGCGGAGTTCGGAGCCGAAGAGCCGGCCGACGGGAAAGGACCAGGTCATGCGACATCCTCCGGTTGCCCGGGCGCGATGCTAGCCGATCGCACCCGCCGGCACCACGGGGGGGGCGGGGACGGCCGCTCCCGGGGGGCCGCTTCCCGGGGGCCGTGCGCGCACCCGGGAGGGGGGGCCGCTCCCGGGAGGGGCCGCTGCCCGGAGCCCCCCGGCGCCCGCGCCCCGGGGGGGACGGAGCGGTCCCCACCCGCGTGCCCGACCGTGCCCGACCGTGCGCCGGCACCGGCTCAGCGCCCGGCGCGGTGACGGGCCTCGACCGCCTCCCAGATCCGCCGGGCGACGTTGAGGCCCTCGAAGCGCTCGAGCTCCTGGATGCCGGTCGGCGAGGTGACGTTGATCTCGGTCAGCCAGTCGCCGATGACGTCGATGCCGACGAATACGAGCCCCTTGGCGCGGAGCGTCGGGCCGATCGCGGCGGCGATGGCGCGGTCGCGGGCGGTGAGGGCGGCCTTCTCGGCCCGGCCGCCGACGTGCAGGTTCGACCGCGTCTCGCCCGCCGCCGGGACGCGGTTGATGGCGCCGACCGCCTCGCCGTCGACGAGGATCACGCGCTTGTCGCCCCGCGCCACCGCCGGCAGGTATTTCTGGACGATCAGGGGTTCTCGCGAGAAGCCGGTGAAGAGCTCGTGGAGCGCCGCGAGGTTGGCGTCGTTGGGATCGAGGCGGAACACGCCCGCCCCGCCGTTGCCGTAGAGGGGCTTGAGGATGACGTCGCCGTGGGCGGCCCGGAAGGCGCGGATGGCGCCGAGGTCGCGGGCGATGAGCGTCGGGGGGATGAGTTCGGGGAAGCGCAGGACGAGGAGCTTCTCGGGCGCGTTGCGGACCCAGAAGGGATCGTTGACGACGAGCGTCCGGGGGTGGATGAGTTCGAGGAGATGGGTCGTGGTGATGTAGGCCATGTCGAAGGGCGGGTCCTGGCGCAGCCAGACCACGTCCCACTCGCCGAGGTCGATCTCGGTCTCGGCCCCGAGCGTGAAGTGATCGCCCTGCACCCGCCGCACGGTCAGGGGCCAGCCCCGGGCGAGGACCCGCCCGTCGCGGAAGACGAGCCGGCCGGGGGTGTAGTGGAAGAGTTCGTGCCCGCGCGCCTGCGCCTCCTCGGCGAGCCGGAAGGTGCTGTCGGCACGGATGTCGACCCCGCCCACGGGATCCATCTGGATCGCGACCCTGAGTGCCATCCCCCGCTCTCCCCCCTCGCCCCGCCCGCCGGGGCTTGATGCCAAAGGCGGGGGCCGGGTGCAATGGTCGCTCCGCAACCGTCCGGAAAGCCGCCCTCCGGCCGGCCCTTCGGATGGGGACGCCGGCCATGGCCACCCGGTCATGGCCTCCCCGACGCCGGGGCGTGTCCCGCAGTCGCGCTTGGGCCGCCACCCGCGGGCGATCCACCCTCTCCGCATCCGCGGTCCGCAGGGGGGCACAAGCGATCGCGCAAAGACACCGGACGGGTTCCGCCTTCCTTGAACGGCCGCTCAGGCCGCGAGCGCGTTCCGCATCACCTCGACCCGGCCGGTGCCGTCCACGAGGGCGACGTCGAAACGCATCTCGGCATCCTGCCCGCGCGGGTCGCCGGCGAGGAACTCGAGCGCCGCGGCCATGACGCGGGCGACCTGGCGCGGCCCGATCCTCGCCGCGGCCGCCGCCCAGGTGCCCGCGCGCTTGACCTCGACGAAGACGTGCGTGCCCCCCTCGCGGAGGACGAGGTCGATCTCGCCGCCCTCGCCCCGCCAGCGGCGGGCGACGAGGCGGGCGCCGGCGCGCAGGAAATGGTCCGCCGCCGCATCCTCGGCCGTACGCCCGACGATCTCGGAGCGCCGTCCCGCGAGCCGGCGCTGCGGGTGCCCTGCGGCCCCCGTCCCGGCCCCCGCCGCCGGCCGGGCCGCCGCCATCCTCGTCCCCGCCATCAGCCGCCCTCCTCCCCGGTCCCGCCCCCGGGTCCTCTCCCGCCGCCGCCGTCGCCGCGGTCGCCGGCCGCGTCCCACCCCCCCCGCCCGCGGAGCGCGAGGGCCGCCTGGTAGACCTCGCGCCGCGGCCGGCCGAGCGCCGCCGCGACCCCGTCCACCGCCGCCCGGAGAGGGCGTTCCGCCAGCGCCGTCGCGAGCATCGCCGCCATCGCCGCGTCCCGGGCCCCGGCGCCGGGCGCCACGGCCGCGGACCGCGGCCGGTCGATGACGAGCACGATCTCGCCCCGCGGCTCGGTCGCCGCGAGGGCCACCGCGAGGTCCGAGAGCGTGCCGCGCATGACCTCCTCATGCCGCTTGGTGAGTTCCCGGGCGAGCGTCGCCGCCCGTCCGCCGCCGAGAATCTCGCACGAATCGCCTAATGTTTCGCGAATGCGTCGCGGCGATTCGAGGAGCACGAGCGTGGCCTCGACGGCCGCGAGCCCGGCGAGGAAGGCCCGGCGCGCCGCCGCCGCGGGGGGGGGGAAGCCCGCGAAGAGGAAGCGGTCGGTGGGCAGCCCCGCGACCGCGAGGGCGGCGAGGAGGGCCGAGGGTCCCGGGACGGCGTGCAGGCGGTGGCCGGCGGCGATGGCGGCGCGGGCGAGCTGGAAGCCGGGGTCGGCGACGAGCGGGGTGCCGGCGTCGGTCGCATAGGCGACCGACCGCCCGGCGTCGAGGTGGGCGATGAGGCGGGGCCGCATCGCCGGTCCGTTGTGGTCGTGGTAGGGCAGGAGCGGCCGGCCGCCGAGCGGGATGGCGTGGATCGTCATCAGCTGGCGCAGGCGCCTCGTGTCCTCGGCCGCGAGCACCTCGGCCCCGGCGAGGACGTCGAGGGCGCGGAGCGTGATGTCGCGGGCGGCCCCGATCGGGGTCGCGACGAGGTGGAGGCCGGGCGCCGGCGCGGGCGGCGTGAGGGCGGCCGCGGCCGGCGGGGGGGCCACGGCGGGCGGGGCGGGCGGGGCGGGGCGGGCGGACATCG